>PLYJ01000166.1 GCA_003151745.1 Bacteroidota bacterium | reverse complement strand
AAGCTATTTCAGGAAGGGACAAACCTTACCTTGATGACGGTAAACCTTACCGTGGTGAGGTAAACCTTACCGTGGTGGCGGTAAACCTTACCGTGACGACGGTAAAGTGTACCTGAACGCCCTTTTTGAGTGTTTTTTGAGCATATTATACTTTTTTAGCCCTTTTGTTGTGGGGTCAGATTTCAGAATCTGACACTTTTATTTACGTTAACCGTCAGGAAGGGATTTCTGAGTACATGGCAATAATACAGTGCGACTATGTGTAAAGATTTTTTGTTTTGGGGGAATTGGGAAATATTGGTTTGCTTTGTGATGCTTCTTGTCAAAAAACTTTTTATGGGATACAAACTCTCGCCATTTAATGTCCTTGCTTCTTTGCTTTTCTTATTATTAGCTTTTTCATTAATTTTTTCAAAGGGAGAAGATTTGGGTTGGGCGCAACTCGCTGCACCATTTTATATTTTAGGATGTATTATCTGTATGGTTTTAGATTTACTCGTGCAATCATTAATTAAAAAAACGTCAAATAGTTATTATCATAGAATGTGTTTTAATAGCAGTTATATTTTTGCTATTCTTCCTGAAAGAAATAAACTTACGCTTTTAGACTTATAAAAAAATGATATAAACCTCCCCGAAGTTCCAAATTTCGGGGAGGTTACATCCAATAGAATTAAATTCTAAAAAATAAAAACTGCATCATGGATCAAAAGAGTATTTTTAATAACATCAGTAAAAATATTTCACTTGAAGTTGAAAAGTTATTGCTTCATCTTAATGAAAACCTGAAAGGCATCCACCTTAAAATCGGATACCAGGGCGATGAAACAAGCTTCTTAACTAATTTTTTGCATAACAGCACGCTGATGATTAATATGGAATATCGAAAACAAGGCGATGGAGCTCATACATTAGACATTACTGCTTACAATCTTTTCCCTGATGGGGCTGACGATTATGAGATTTCAATATACTTAGTTGATAAAACCAAGCTGTTTAAACTCGTTCCTATTCAAATCAGAAATGCCATGCTGGCAAGCATTGAAACAGAATCGGATTTTGAAGTGACTTTATAATATTGCTAAAACAAAAAGAGTCCCGCATAAATGCAGGACTCTTTTAATCGAAGAAAAAATGACAATCCAGTTTATCCTAAATATGTTTTCAAAATCTTGCTTCTTGAAGTATGCTTCAACCGGCGAATGGCTTTTTCTTTTATCTGGCGCACACGCTCGCGTGTAAGATCGAAACGCGCACCTATTTCTTCCAGCGTCATCGGCTGCTCACCCACCACGAGGCCGTAATACAATCGCAGCACATCCGCTTCGCGCGTAGTTAACGAACCTATGGCGCGTTCAATTTCCCTGCGCAACGATTCGTGAATTAAGCTGGCATCGGGATGAGCCTGGTCTTCGTCCTCAATCACATCCATGAGGCTGCTGTCCTCGCCCTGCACCAATGGCGCATCCATAGACACATGTCGTCCGGCAGAGCGCATGGCATCGCGAATGTCGTCGCTGCTCAGGTCAAGCAGCTTTCCGATTTCTTCCGTAGAAGGTTCGCGCTCGTACTCCTGCTCCAGCTTGGAGTATGCTTTATTTATTTTATTGATGGAACCGATTTTATTTAACGGCAACCGCACAATCCTGCTCTGCTCGGCAAGCGCCTGCAAAATAGACTGGCGAATCCACCACACCGCATAGCTGATAAATTTGAAGCCACGCGTTTCATCAAAACGCTGCGCAGCCTTGATAAGCCCGAGATTGCCCTCGTTGATGAGATCGCCGAGCGTGAGTCCCTGGTTCTGGTATTGCTTGGCAACGGAAACCGCGAAACGAAGATTTGCCTTGGTCAGCATCTCCAGCGCAACGGTATCTCCCTTCTTGATTCTGCGCGCGAGCAAAACTTCCTCTTCGGCAGTAATCAATTTTTCTTTACCAATTTCCGACAGGTATTTATCAAGCGAAGCTGTTTCACGATTAGTTACCTGTTTAACGATTTTTAATTGTCTCATATCAGAAGAAATATTTTAATCTATTCAATTATTAATATAGATGGTAAAACGCCCCTTGAGGCAAAGGGTTTCAATGTTGTAAGAAAATAAGCCTTTTCGGTTAAAAAAACGGATATTTCCTCCAAAATTCATGTAAAAACGAAAAAAGATAGTTACTGTTTAAAGTAACCTTACAAGAGGGCTTTTTTTTCACTTCATTTGCAAACTGAAAATAATGATGAGACCTACAGAACAAATTTATAGCAACTATACGGAAGAAGACTTCCTGGTTTGGAAAACATTATTCAACCGGCAGATGCAGATGCTGCAATCAACCGTGTCGGAAGAATATCTGCAAGCGCTTGCAAAAGTGAAATTCTCTGCTGACCGCATTCCGCATTTCGAAGAAGTGGATGAGCTGTTGAAACCACTTACGGGCTGGAGCATACAGGTTGTTCCTAATATCAGTCCGCAGAAAACCTTTTTTGAATTGCTGACGAAAAAGAAATTTACCGCCACCTGCTGGCTTCGCACATTAGAGCAATTAGATTTCCTGGAAGAGCCTGATATGTTTCATGATGTGTTCGGGCATATTCCATTGTTAAGCAATAAGGCTTATTGTGATTTTTTTCACGGCATTGGCGAGATTGCCATGGAACATATAGATAGTCCGAAGGCAATAGAACTGCTTGGACGCATTTATTGGTTTACGGTTGAGTTTGGACTGATATGGGAAAAAGGTGATCTGAAAATTTACGGCGCCGGAATTATTTCATCGCATGGCGAAACAGAACACAGCATAAGCAATGAAACACCAAAGTTTGATTTTGATGTTGCAACTATCTTTCACACAGATTACAGAACAGATATTATGCAGGACAGATATTGTGTTGTTGATTCCTTTCATCAGTTGTATGATTCACTGCCGGAAATAAGGAACCTGTTGTCGAAGGAAACATAAATTTCAAATTCTCGCAGCCATCAGCAAGTCAAGATCTTTGTAAGGCAGCTTGCAAAAAGCAGCCACATGGCGATTGGTGATTGCGCCCTTATACATATAAACGCCTCTCCGCACGGAACTGTTCTTCCAAAGCATTTCATCAATGCCGCCTTCCTCACCAATGCTAATTAGAATGGGAGTAAAAATATTGCTTAACGCTGTCGAAGCTGTGCGCGAAACACGGGAAGCAATGTTGGGAACGCAATAATGCACCACACCATATTTCCGAAAGACGGGTTGGGAGTGGTTCGTCGCCTTGCTCGTTTCAAAGCAGCCGCCCTCATCTATGCTTACATCAATAATCACCGACCCCACCCGCATCTCGCTTACCATATCTGCCGAAACAACAACAGGCGTAATGCCCGTATCGCTTCGAAGAGCGCCGATGACTACATCTGCATTTTTTAATTCTTTCAGCAAAATGTTTGGAACAATGGTGGAAGTATATATCCTTCTGCCCAAGCGATTCTGCAGCCTGCGTAACCGATGAATGGAATTGTCAAACACTTTTACGCTGGCCCCCAAACCAATTGCAGCGCGGGCTGCATATTCACCAACCGTTCCCGCACCGATGATAACAACTTCCGTTGGCGGAATACCTGCCACACCACCTAACAATTCACCTTTCCCGTTGAAAGCATTGCTAAGATATTCTGCAGCAATGAGTATGCAAGTGCTTCCAACAATTTCACTCATGGCCTGAATGATCGGATAAACGCCTGAATCATCCTGCATATATTCATAACCGATTGCAGTGATTCTTTTTGAAGACATCTGCCGGAGATATTCTTCATTCTGCAGGCGCACCTGCAAGATAGATATGAGACCTTGATTGGGCTGCATCAAGGCAAGCTCCTCCTTAGAAGGAGGCGCGACTTTTAGAATGATGTCTGCCTTGTAAACTTCTTCCGGAGTATAAACAATTCTTCCACCTGCATCGCTGTAATCAGAGTCTTCAATATTGGATGTCTTCCCTGCTCCTGCTTCGATAACTATTTCATGTCCGTTTGCAACAAGCAATGCCACTGCATCTGGAATAAGCGGCACACGGTTTTCCTGGAAAGAAATTTCCTTCGGAATACCGATATACAGATTCTTTTCCCGCTTCTTCACTTCCAGCATGCTTTCCATCGGCATCACAGCCGATGCGGCAAGCGAGGATGATAATTTTTTTGAAGTACTCTCAGTCATAAGAAAAAGTTATTTGTCGTTGTTCATTTTCTCCGGTTTCTATCAAAATACGAACCCTTTCTTTCGGCAATAAATTTATAACTTTTTCCGGCCATTCCGCCAAACAAAAGTGGCCACTATAAAAATATTCTTCACAGCCTATGTCCATAGCTTCGGCTTCCGATTTAATGCGATAAAAGTCGAAATGATATACAGGGCTTCCATTTCCGGATATGTATTCATTGACAAGAGAAAAGGTCGGGCTGCTTACATTCTGCGTTACGCTAAGCTCCCGGCAGATTTCCTTTATAAAGGTTGTCTTCCCTGCCCCCATTTGCCCAAAGAAAGCAAGCACTTTATGCTTATCCGAGAACTCTAAAAGCGAGCGAGCTGCGCGAGGCAATTCATCTAATGTGTTACATGTAACTTTCAGCTCCTTCATTTCAGAAGCCGAAAATAAGAAATATTGCTACATCACTTCGAAGAAAGCACTGCAAATGGAATAATCATTTCCTCCAAAGAGATTCCACCATGCTGAAGTGTGTCCTTATAATAGGTGACGTAGTAATTGTAATTGTTGGGGTAGGCAAAGAAATTATCTGTCTTTGCAAAAACAAACGTCTGGCTTAGGTGCTGCCGTGGAAGCATGCCATCCGCAGGGTTCTTGATCTCGAACACTTCGCGCTTTTCATAATTCAGATTGCGCCCTTGCTTGTAGCGAAGATTGGTATTAACGCTGCGATCCCCGATAATCTTAGTAGGATTCTTTACACGAATCGTTCCATGATCCGTCGTAATAATGATCTTACTTTTCTTTTCAGAAATAACTTTCAACGCTTCAAATAAAGGAGAATGTTCAAACCATGATAGCGTAAGTGAACGATAAGCAGCTTCATCATCAGCAAGCTCACGTATCATTTCCATTTCTGTGCGTGCATGAGAAAGCATATCCACGAAGTTATATACAATCACATTCAGCTTGTTTTGCATCATACTGTGCACGTTTTCAACCAGCGCTTTCCCGTCATTGTGATTCGTGATCTTCGTATAGGAATGTTTGTAATCCTTACGCATACGTTTTAAGAGATCAGTCAAGAATTCTCCTTCATGCATGTTCTTTCCTCCTTCTTCTTCGTCATTCAGCCATGAGTTGGGGAAACGAGTTTCAATTTCAGAAGGCATTAGCCCTGCGAAGATTGCGTTGCGGGCATACTGCGTAGCTGTTGGAAGGATTGCCATATACATATCCTCCTCCTGTAATTTAAAATATTCCGAAATAACAGGTTGAATAATTCTCCATTGATCGTAACGCAGATTATCTATCAAAACAAAAAACACAGGATCAGGTGAAGCATCTACTATTGGTAAAACATTCTTCTTCATCAGCGTGTTTGACATGGTGGGAACGCTTGGATCATCCGGTGTCTTCAACCACTTTGTGTAATTGTTTTCAATGTATTTACAAAACAGATTGTTGGCTTCGCTCTTTTGAGAAGAAAGGATTTCAGACATGCTGGCATCACTGGATCCCTGAAGTTCAAGCTCCCAAAAAACTAATTTGCGATATGCCTCTTTCCACTCCTTCCAGCTAAGGCGGTCGCTAAGAGCCATGCTGATGTTGCGAAACTCCTGCTGGTAAGCGGAAGTGGTCTTTTCACTGATTAGACGTTTATTATCAAGATTCTTTTTCAATGCAAGAAGAATCTGGTTTGGATTCACAGGCTTTATTAGGAAATCTGCAATTTTACTGCCAATAGCTTCTTCCATAATATGTTCTTCTTCGCTCTTGGTAATCATGATTACGGGAAGATCAGCATGCTTATTCTTGATGCGTGTCAGCGTTTCAATACCGGTAAGACCTGGCATGTTCTCATCCAACAGTACTATATCATACGTATTCTTGTTGATTTTATCGAGCGCATCCTCTCCGTTTGTAGCCGTTTCAACTTCGTAGCCCTTCTCCTGAAGAAAAAGTATATGGGGTTTTAAGAGATCAATCTCATCGTCAACCCAAAGTATAGGAACCTTGTCCATAGTTAATGTATCAACGTTTTTATTTTCTGCGAAGTTAGCAAAGATGTTACGATTCATAGTTTAAATTTAGATTAAGAGTATACAGATGAATTGAATGGTGTTTGTCACCAAACGACCTTTGACTTCATTTATTTGAAGAGGTTAATTATTTAACTTTCATTTAACCATGCAATTTCTATTCGCAATTGCTGATATTTGCGCAATCGCATCGGTGTAATCTTTGCAACATTCAAATGTCCGGCATTAAAATTATCAACGATCCCATTTACGGTTTCATTAAGATTCCTTCGGAACGGATCTTTCGTTTGATTGAGCATCCCTTCTTTCAACGGCTGCGGAGGATACGTCAGTTGGGTATGACGCATCTTGTTTATCCCGGTGCGCAGCACACCAGGTTTCAACATGCACTTGGCGCCATGCACCTGATGGGAGAAGCGATTGATGTGCTCAGATCGAAAGGGCATGATATTTCAGACGCAGAAGCTGAAGCAGTTAGAATCGCCATTCTACTTCACGATGTGGGGCATGGTCCATTTTCACATGCGCTGGAAGACAGCATTGTGAGGGGCATCAAACATGAGGAGCTTTCGGAGTTAATCATGGACAGGTTGAATCAGGATTTCAATGGTGAGCTTTCTCTCGCCATTAAGATATTCAAGAATGAATACCCCAAACGCTTCCTGCATCAGTTAGTGTCAAGTCAGTTAGATGTAGACCGTCTTGATTACCTTAACCGTGATAGCTTTTATGCAGGCGTTACAGAAGGAATCATCAGCAGCGATCGCATTATTAAGATGCTGGAGGTTCATAATGATGAACTTGTTATTGAGGCAAAGGGTATATATTCCATCGAAAAGTTCATTGTTGCACGGCGGCTGATGTATTGGGAAGTCTATCTGCACAAGACTGTCGTGAGCGCCGAATGTCTTTTAATAAACATTCTGAAACGTGCAAAAGAATTGATGAAGCAGGAAAAGGACGTGCCTGCCACACCGGCGCTTGTCAAATTTCTTTCGGTCAATTTCAATAAACCTGATTTTATCTCAACGCCTGCCCTGCTCGATACATTTGCTGAATTGGACGACACCGACGTGAGTGCTGCTGTGAAATTATGGAGCAAGCATCCTGACCGCATTCTTAGCATATTGTGTAATGGCATGATTAACCGTAAGCTTTTTAAAATAATAATTCAGAACGATCCATTCAACAAAAATGTTTTGAATGAGATAAATGAAAAGGTGAAAGCAGATTTGAAGCTCAATGATGATGAACTCACCTATTTTATTCTCGAAGGAAAGCTTACTAACAACGCATATAATATAGAAAGCGACAGGATTAAGATTCTATATAAGGACGGAAGCATCAAAGACATTGCCGAAGCGGCTGACACGCTCAACATACAGGCGCTCTCTAAACCTGTTGAGAAATACTATATATGCTTTCCGAAGATGAATTGGACGTTCAGTTCATGACTTTTGTTTAGAATTTACTCCTTTATATCAAACAGGGAATTATCTCATATCGTAAGATCATTTTTCACTGACAGATTTTACATCTTCGGACAAATTGGCGGCCATTCTTGCACAAATCATCAAAAAAACTGAAAAAACGTTGTTTTACATTAGGACGGAAGTCTGTTCAGTCACAATGTTTTTGCCTTCCGGTACAATGTTTTTGTCTTCCGTCACAATGTTTTTGTCCTCCGTCACAATCTAAGGCTCTTCCGTCACAATGATTTAGTCTTCCATCATGACGTTAGGCTGTTGCATCACAATGCAAGGCTCTTCCTTCAAGAGGATTTACCCTTTCATTATATATGTAATGATTAAGTTGTATGAACAGAAGATTTAATTGATCGGCACGCTAAACCTTCTCTTCTACTTTCTGTTTTTTCTTGTCTTTCTTCACGATTTGTGCCATCATCTCTGATTCCATCACCAATTTGTCGCCTACATAAGCTTCGCCTTTCATGTGGCAGATGCCACGGCGGATGGGGCTCATGAGCACAAGGCGGAAAACAACGGTGTCGCCGGGCACAACCATTTCGCGGAAGCGTGCATGTTCTATCTTCATGAAATAGGTGAGATAATTTTCGGGATCGGGCACAGAGTTTAATGCGAGAATGCCGCCCACCTGCGCCATGGCTTCAATCTGGATGACGCCGGGCATGACAGGCGCTCCCGGAAAATGACCGGGGAAGAACCATTCATTGAGTGTGACGTTTTTAACTCCTACTACATGGTTATCGCTTAACTCAATAATTTTATCTACGAATAAGAAAGGATGGCGGTGAGGTAATAGCTTTTGAATGGCGTTGATGTCGAGGAGAGGTTTCGTGCTGAAGTCGAATTTTGGAGCTGTGGCTTTGAACTTGTCGCGCTTCATGAGCGCTTTTATCTTTCTCGCAAACTCAACATTTGCAACATGACCGGGGCGGGCTGCAAGGATGTGTCCCTTTAACGGTGCGCCAACCAGAGCAAGATCACCAACAATATCAAGTAATTTATGACGTGCCGGTTCGTTTTGAGAACGCAGGGTTACATTGTTGAGGAAGCCGCGTTCGGCAACTATCTCCTCCCTGTGAAAAATCTTGGCAAGGTGCTTCATCTTGGCGGCAGCCAGTGGCTTGTCAACTACGACGATGGCGTTATTAATGTCTCCGCCTTTGATGAGGTTATGTTCGAGTAATGTTTCCAACTCATGCAGGAAGCAGAAGGTACGGCTTTCACTTACTTCTCTTTTAAACTCTCCGATGTTATATAGAGTGGCATGTTGTGTGCCGAGAATGTCAGTATTATAATCCACCATCACAGTAATCCTGAAATCTTCACTTGGCACAGCAAGCATTTCCGTTTTGCGTGACAGGTCTTCGTAAGTAATGTTTTCACTGAGGTAGTAGTAGATGCGCTCTGCCTTCTGTTCGATGCTGCCTGCCTTTTCAAGAATATCTATGAAGGGCTTGGAACTACCATCTCTGATGGGCATTTCAGGGCCGTCAATCTCCATCAGCACATTGTCAATCTCCAACCCTGCAAGGGCTGCAAGAACATGCTCGACAGTGCTAACTTTCACACCGTGTTTTCCAAGCGTGGTGCCGCGATTAGTGCTGACCACATTATCCACATCCGCTTCTATGACAGGCTTATTGGGCAGATCAACACGCTGGAATTTGTATCCATGATTTTCGGGTGCAGGCTTGAACGTGAGATTTACATGTTCTCCTGTATGCAATCCAACTCCTGAAATAGTGACAGCAGTTTTAAGGGTAGTTTGTTTTACCGACATCCTGTTTGATTTAACAATGAGGGTCAAAAGTATGAAAACAGATTTGAAAATGTGTGGATTTGAAGATACACGATAAGTTAGAATGAATTTGGAATAAGGAATAAAAAGTAAGTACAGCCATTTATTACTTATTCCTTATTCATTATTAATTCCTTTAAGGAGTGATCTGCTTGAGGTCAGCAATGGTCTGTTCGAGTTCTTTGATGCGCTTTTCAAGTTCAGGCAATTTACGGAAAAGCACGTATGTTCTTTTGTATTCACCCATGTTGAAAGAAGGCGATCCTTGCACCATCTCTCCTTCTTTTGTTATGCTGGAGCCAATACCTGATTGAGCGGCTATCTTTACTTTGTCAGCAATAGTGATGTGCCCAACAATGCCTACCTGCCCTCCTATCATGCAATCGCGGCCAATCTTGGTTGAACCTGCCACGCCGGATTGGGCAGCTATTACAGTATTCTCACCGATCTCAGCATTGTGCCCTATTTGAATGAGATTGTCGAGCTTCACGCCTTTCCGGATGATGGTTGAACCAAGCGTGGCGCGGTCAACTGTAGTGTTAGCGCCGATTTCTACCTGGTCTTCTATGATTACGTTTCCTATCTGCGCTACTTTCTTGTATTCGTTTTCAGCATTAGGGGCAAAGCCGAAGCCATCAGCGCCTATCACCGTTCCCGTATGCAGCGTGCAGTTGGAACCAATGATGCAATTGCTTTGAACTTTTACGCCTGCAAATAAAGTGGTGTTATCACCGATTATTACATTATCTCCTACAAAGACTTGTGGATATATCTTTACGTTGTTGCCAATCTTAGCCTGGTTGCTTATATAGGCGAATGCGCCAACGTAACAATCACTGCCCATTTTTGCAGTGGCAGAAATGTACGATGGCTGCTCAATGCCTTTTTTATCAAGCTGAATCTGGTTATAAATTTCTAACAGCTTTGCAAAGCCCTCCAGTGCATTAGGCACACGAATCAACGTTGCTGAAACGGGTTCGTTAGCAACAAAATCATCGTTTACTATGACGATAGAAGCTTTTGTAGTGTATATGTAATGTGCGTATTTTCCAACGTAAAGAAAAGACAGGGAGCCGGGCACACCTTCTTCAATCTTGCTTAATGTGTTTACCTTCACATTTGCATTCCCTTCGACCTTTCCGCCGAGCAGGTCACTGATTTGTTTTGCTGTGAATTCCATCTTTATTTTTTGCAGGACGAATTTACGAAATAAGACGGAGAAACATAATCTTAATACGGGGAATTATCAGCAAACAAGCGTTAACAAAGCCCATTCATGACATTGACATGATAGCCGGGCAATAGTTTAAGATAACAATATGCCGATTATAGTGTCCTATTGCTACTTATGCCTTTTCCTCACAGGGCTTCCAAAGAACTCATCACGGTATATTTCGAGCAGCAATAAAAACCACGAAAGAAGCAACGGGCCAAAAATGATTCCCGACAGACCGAATAACTGTATGCCGATAATAAATCCGAGAATGGTAATAATGGGATGCACATTGGCAATTCTTTTCTGAAGAGAGATACGCAAAACATTTTCAACGACTACGATAAATGCAAGCGCGAAAATGAGAAGCCCTACGCCATGCCAGGTATTACCTTCTGCTATCAGGATAATAGCAGCGGGCGCCCATATAATGGCTGAACCCACAGCGGGAATAAATGAACATAAGCCGCACATAATACCCCAGAATAAAGGTTCATTAATACCAAAGATCCAAAAGCCGATAACAGCTACGATACCCTGCACAACTGCTATCATGGGTGCACCAAGCGCGTTGGAATAGGTCATGCCTTGCAGCTCGCGTGAAAACCTTAGAATGTTTTCATGGCTAAATGGAACGTAATCTTCAAATGTATCTTCTACTTTGCCCGTATTAACCAACAGATAAAATAGAAGAAAATACATAATGACAATATCACCGAGCACATTAAAAGTAGTGCCAAGCAAATCTGTTAATATTACGGTGGCTTTCTGGGAAAGCGTTTGGATGTTTTCAGAAGAAAACAATTGCTTGCCTGTGAGCAGCCTGATCTTTGCATCGGCCATGTTCACCACATTCGTTATCATGGCAGAGTCGCTCACAATATTGATAAGCTTGGGAACTACATACGTTATAATAAGCACCGTGGGAATAATGACAATAAAAAGAGTAGAAAGAATTACGACTACAGCGCTCAGGCCTCTTTTCCATTTTCTCTTCACAGAGAGATGGCGCATCATAGGACGGAAAAGCACATAGATAATAACGGCTCCCAGGAAAGCATCTATGAAAATGCGTAACGTATATAGCAGGAAAACGGCAAATATTCCTATTGCAACCTGCAAAATATGTTTGGTTTGATTGGGATTCAGTTTATCCAGCATCATTAAAATATTTGGTGACGAAATTAACAGTTAGTTCATTAGTTGAATGGTTTATTAGTAAAATAAATCGTTAACGAACCAGTGAACGAATGAACCAATGAACCTGTTTTTGCTACTTTCGCCCTCTTGAAAACTGTGCTCACCTGCCTGAAAAGGTTCTTCTTTATTCTTGGAATTGCTCTTGCTTTTGCAGCAGGCTTTCAGTATTTATATTGTCCTGTTTACACATTTCCTGAACCGATGCCTTTTTCAGGAGATAAGATTTACAACCCCTATACTGACATAGATAGCAAGGGTTGGAAGAAGGCCAATTTTCACATGCACACGCACCAATGGGGAGGCATTAGCAACGGAAGAAAGAACAGCGAAATGGCAGTGGATACAATGTACCATTATCTTGGATATGACATCATCGGTATTTCAGATTATCAATACATCAACTATTACAATAAAAATCAACCCGGTTTTGTCCCTGCTTATGAGCATGGCTATATGTTTCCAAAGAATCATCAGTTAGTAATCGGAGCAAAAAAGGTTCGCTGGCTTGATTATGTTTTTCCGCAAACCCTGAATAACAAACAATATATTATTAATACCCTTAAGTCAGATTCTTCTTGCATTGTCGAAATCGCACATCCCCAATGGAGAAGCGCATATAGCAGCAACGATTTTAAATACCTCTCCGGTTATGACTGCATAGGCGTTTACGATCGTTTGTTTTATTCACGGGATGTTTGGGACAGCGCCTTATCAAGCGGGCATGCTGTTTACGCAACAAGTGAGGATGATAATCACGATCTAACCGATCCGACTCTCGTAGGCATGAACAGTATGCTGATAAATCTGCGAAAGTTTAGCACTGATTCGATCATGCAAGCAATAAGAAAGGGAAGAACAATAGCCTGTGAAACCTATTCCCACGGTTGGAATGACTTTACTGAGAAAAGAAAATACGCTTTTGATTTACCGGTTATTAATAGTGTTACGTTTGAAAATAATCAGCTCAGCATTCATTCAAATACTATCATGAGTTACCTTCGTTTCATAGGGCAAGGAGGAGTTATTAAGAAAACGGTGAATGATACAAAAGATGCAACCTATAACTTTAAACCTGAAGACACCTATATACGCACTGACATTCACTTTCCTGATTCAACAGTTTATCATCTGAATCCTGCTTTCCGTTATAATGGAGATACGATTGAAAAACCGAAAGCAGTATTGGATGAAACGGGTACTACGATTCATCGTATATTCTTTTATATAAGCTTGTTTGTAATATTTTTTATTCTTTATATAAGTATGAAAATGAACAAATATGTATGAACAAAATAATTTATAAATTGAGAGATGTATAAAAACAAAAAAGTAGTTGTCGTTTTACCTGCTTATAATGCTGCGCTCACTTTACAGCAAACTATCAGCGAAATTCCCTTCGACCTTGTTGATGATATGGTATTGGTGGATGATAACAGCAAAGACAATACCGTTGAAGTAGCAACACAATTAGGAATTAAGCATGTTATAAAGCATGAACGCAATAAAGGTTATGGCGGCAACCAGAAAACCTGTTATACAAAGGCTTTAGAATTGAATGCAGATATTATCATCATGCTCCATCCTGATTACCAATATACGCCGCTTTTGCTTACTTCCATGATCGCACTCATCGGCAACGATTTGTATAAAGTAGTTTTTGGTTCGCGCATACTTGGTAAAGGAGCGCTTAAAGGAGGCATGCCTGTATATAAATTTATCGCCAATCGCTTCCTCACTCTTTTTCAAAACCTGTTGATGAATCAAAAGCTTTCCGAATATCACACCGGCTACAGGGCTTACACGAAGGAGGTATTACAGAAAATAGATTTTAATGCTAATTCCGACGATTTCATTTTCGATAATGAAGTGATCGCGCAGATCTTTTATGCAGGCTTTGAAATCGGAGAGATTACCTGTCCTACAAAGTATTTCAAAGATGCTTCATCCATTAATTTGAGCAGGAGCATTATTTACGGAATGGGCGTTTTGAAAGTATCCGTTCTCTACTTCTTTACCAAGACAGGAATTTACAATTGGAAATTGTTAAAGAAGTAATAAGGAATAACGAATAAGTAATAAAATCTTCTCATGACTTTTTATTCATTATTACTTGTTCAATATTACTTCTCATATTCAAATGATGAAGAATAGAAATACTTTCTACCTTTTAATTATTCTTGCTTCATCCATCTTCTTTTTCATTCCTTTTCTCGGAAGGGTTCATTTATTTGATTGGGACGAAATCAACTTTGCTGAGTCAGCAAGGGAAATGATTGTAACCGGCAACTACAGCCGCGTCATGATCAACTTCCAGCCTTTTTGGGAAAAGCCTCCTCTCTTTTTCTGGCTGCAGGCAATGAGCATGCAGCTCTTTGGCATCAATGAGTTTGCTGCGCGGTTTCCGAACGCTATTTTTGGAATCCTCAGCCTTCTTACTTTTTATATAATAGGAAAGAAAGCAATCGATGAGCGCTTCGGGTTCATTTGGGCAATCTCCTATCTCGGCTCCTTCCTGCCCCATCTTTACTTTAAGTCAGGCATTATTGATCCTGTGTTCAACTATTTTATTTTCATGGGCGTTTACTTTATATATAAAGAAATCGCAGGCAAGCCGGATAAGAAATCGCTTCGCAATGTTTTGTTGTCCGGAATATTTATCGGCCTTGCTAATTTAACAAAAGGTCCTGTCGGGCTTCTTATCTTCCTGCTGGTTGTATTAATCTATTGGATAACAATTCGTTTCAAGAAAATAACAAGCATCAGGAACAGCATCGTTTTTATTTTATCGTTCTCCGTCATTTCCTTTTTCTGGTTTGGTGCGGAAGTAATGGAACATGGCTTTTGGTTTCTGAAAGAATTTATTACTTACCAGGTAGCTTTATTTACCACTCCCGTTGCAGGGCATCATGAACCTATCTATTACCATTTTGTTGTTGTCTTTTTAGGATGTTTCCCCATTTCAATCTTTGCTTTACCCGTCTTGTTTAATCGCAAGTCAGATGAAAGAAATGAGTTTATAAATCTCATGCGCATTTTGTTTTGGGTTGTTATAATTCTATTCACCATTGTTACGACCAAGATCGTTCACTACTCATCTCTTACCTATTTCCCGCTTTCATTCCTTGCAAGCATTTATATCTATCGCCTGGTAAACCATAAAGTAAAAATTGCAAATTATGTTTTCTGGTGCCTGATAGCGTTCAGTTCTATATTTTCCATTCTTTTAATCGGCGTTCCCCTGCTTGCAGCACATAAGGAATTACTTATTCCTTACCTCAAAGATCCCTTTGCAGTGGCTTGTTTGCAGACCGCGGTAAAATGGAGCGGCTTTGAATTTATTATCGGATTAATTTACTGGATTGCAACCCTAATCTTAATTATCAGGTTGAAAACGAATGCTGCCCTGCGAAACATTATTGTTTTATTTTATACGACTGCCTTATGCCTATTCTTTTATTTAATCGCAGTTGTTCCTAAGATTGAAGCCTACTCACAGTCACCTGCCATTAACTTTTATAAAAGTCTTGCAGGTGAAAACGTTGATGTAATGCCAATAGGATTTAAAAGCTATGCGCAGTATTTCTATTTTCAAAAACCATCTGCATCTATATATGGAATAAATGAAGATGATTCCTTACTTAATGGCAACATCAGCAGGCCGGCATATTTTGTAACGAAGATAACCAATCTTGATTTCCCTAAATCACATCCGGATTGCAAGCTGATAAAGCAGGAAGGCGGCTTTTTATTTTATGAACGATTCCCGCATTAGAAACGTATTGCACAATTTCACAGATTAAATACAAGCAAATTAATTAAACATTAATCGGCTCATGATGTCATGATTCTGAAAACAAGAAATGAAACGACGCAGGTGATGACGACGATGTAAATAGTCATATTAAATGTTTGGAATCAAAAGTATGTATTCAGAATTAAAAGAAGCTGCCGATCTTTTTTATAACTTCCATGATTAAAGCAGGCAATTTGCTTAAGCCGTATAAGGTTGACGATGTATTAAAAATATAAGTCCGGCAATAATTTTCGGCAATGCCGCTGTGCAGGATTTAAATCATGCACTTGATACAAAAAGCGAAGGATTACAAATCAGTACTGTTCAAAACCTTACTAATGCCACCCTTACAGGGTTTGTTTTACTTTTTCAAATAATCTTCTACCATAATTTCATCACTTCGTGATTCTAAAAATGCCGGAGGCATGTAATTTTGGTAGAAATAAAATAAACAAAACCATTAAAAATCCCGAAGGGATGATATTTAAAAACGTGTTTTTAACAACACTGATTACAAATGCTTCGCAGCACCGTGTAAAAGTCATTCGGAATTGATACAGCAAAGATAAAACCCCCTAAAACCGTAATGAGCATAAAAGGCCTCAAACCTTGCATTTGTAATATTATATATGCCAAGGTTCAACAAAACGCATGAATTATGAAATTTTCAACAAATTTTGCTGCTGTCAATACACCAACAGCGACTATCAGTATGTCCCTTCCTGAAATAGCTTGAC
>PLYJ01000020.1 GCA_003151745.1 Bacteroidota bacterium | reverse complement strand
AATAATTTTACTTTACACTCAGCTTGATATAATTCCAAACGGCACACCAATCAAACCTCATTGCTGATTATTTGAATGTGCTTTCACTTTAATTAGAATTTCTCTTTCTCCCGGTTTCTCAGGGTATTTCATGACATTGAAAGTGCATTTTTATACCTAAAAAGCAGTTTTTCATCACTTGTCAGGCTAAAATCAATAGAACTCTCATCGAAGTTCGATTGATTTCAACGGATTAAATGCAAAATCTGCTAATCTGCGGCGATCTTATTTTCCTAATAAATCGGAAGTCTTAATCAAGCCACCCCTTCTTTCAACCGCTCCGCATTCTCAGCGAGCTGAAGTGCATCAATCATTTCCTGGATATCACCGTTAACAAAGGTGGGCAGGTTATGCATAGTCAGCCCAATGCGATGATCGGTGATGCGGCTCTGTGGGTAGTTATAAGTTCTGATCTTTGCCGAGCGGTCGCCGGTGCTTACCATCGTCTTTCTTTTCTTGGCTTCCACTTCCAGCTTTTTGTTCAGTTCCATCTCATATATACGAGAGCGCAACACACCCAATGCTTTATCGTAATTCTTGATCTGTGATTTCTGATCCTGGCATTGCGCAACGATGCCTGTCGGAATATGCGTAAGGCGAACGGCGGAATAGGTCGTATTCACCGATTGGCCGCCGGGACCGGAAGAACAGAAATAATCTTTCCTGATGTCACTGATTTTTATGTCCACATCAAACTCATCTGCTTCAGGAAACACGACTACCGTTGCTGCAGAAGTATGCACGCGCCCCTGTGTCTCTGTTTGAGGCACACGCTGCACGCGATGCACGCCGGATTCATATTTCAACTGGCCGTAAGCGCCTGTACCGATTACATCAAAGACGACTTCCTTAAATCCTCCTGCAGTGCCTTCGGTAAAGTCCACCAATTCTATTTTCCATTTCTTGCGCTCGCAATAGCGCGTGTACATGCGGTAAAGATCACCTGCAAAAATACTTGCTTCATCACCGCCTGTGCCGGCGCGTATTTCAACGATGGCGTTCTTCTCATCTTCAGGATCGGCAGGAATGAGAAGCACCCGTATTTCTTCCTCCAGCTCTTCAAAGCGCTTTTCTAATCCTTCCAATTCCATTTCCGCCATTTCCCGAAACTCCTTGTCCTTTTCATTGGACATTACTTCTTTGGCATGCTCTAAATTGCTGAGCACGTTTTTATACTCCTCGAACTTCTCCATCACCTTCTTCAGCTCTTTGTAATCGCGGTTAAGCTGGGCAAAGCGCTTCATATCCTTCATCGTTTCCGGTGCACTCAACTCTCTTTCCACATTCTCGAATCGTATCTTGATGGCTTCTAATTTTTCTAACAGCATATCTACTAATAACGAATATATACGAATTTACGAATACAGAAAAGTTCCGTACTCGCTTTTAATGGTTAACCTTTTAACCTGGGATGCTACCACCTTACCGACGATCTGTGCATCCACGTTAAAGCTCTTTGCGATGTCAATGATATAGGGTGCATCTTGTTGATCACAATATATCTCCATTCTATGGCCCATATTAAACACCTTATACATCTCTTCCCATGAAGTATTGCTTTCTTCCTGAATCAGCTTGAATAAAGGAGGCAAAGGAAAGAGATGATCTTTGATGATATGCAGGTTCTCAACGAAGCGCATCACCTTCGTTTGCCCGCCACCGCTGCAATGCATCATGCCGTGAATCTTTGTGCGATGCGTTTCTAAAATCTTTTTCACAATCGGTGCATACGTTCGCGTTGGAGAGAGAACCAGTTTCCCAATCGTGAATCGTGAATCATGAATTGTGAATTCTTCCGTCAATGATTTACTTCCTGAGTAAACATATTTTGCATCAATAGCATGATCATACGTTTCGGAATATTTATTTCCTACCTCTTTATTAAATACGTCATGCCGTGCAGAGGTAAGTCCGTTACTTCCCATGCCGCTGTTGTACTCTTTCTCATAGCTTGCCTGCCCGGATGAGGCAAAGCCCACGATCACATCTCCTGCTTTAATGGTTTCATTGGTGATCACCTCCTTTCTTTTCATCCTGCAAACCACCGTTGAATCAACGATGATAGTTCTTACAAGATCACCCACATCAGCCGTTTCCCCGCCGGTGGAATGAATGCTTATGCCAAACGATCTAAGCTGCTCAAGAATTTCTTCTGTTCCGCTGATGATGGCAGCAATCACTTCGCCCGGAATAAGATTTTTATTCCTTCCAATCGTAGATGAAAGCAGGATGTTCTCCGTTGCTCCAACACAAAGCAAATCGTCCGTGTTCATGATGATGGCATCCTGCGCTATGCCTTTCCAAACAGCCATGTCACCTGTTTCCTTCCAGTAAGCATAGGCAAGCGATGATTTGGTGCCTGCGCCATCGGCATGCATCACGACACAATAGTCAGGATCATTACCGAGATAATCGGAGACGATCTTGCAAAACGCTTTCGGGAAAAGCCCTTTGTCAAGATGATGTATGGCATTATGCACGTCTTCCTTAGAAGCGCTCACTCCGCGAAGGTTATATGTGTTAGAATCGGACATTTTCTAATATGACTGCAAAGATACTGTAGTTAAACCTCACCCTTTCCCCTCTCCTTAAGGAGAGGGGAAAGGGTGAGGTAAAAAAGAAAAGCACCCCGCTCAACGAACAGGACGCTTTCAAGTATTTTATTACGCTACTCTTGGGTTACTTTAATTTTCACTCCCGGCTTGAACATGTCTTCGTACAAACCTTTATTCATTTTCTTCAGATCAGCCGCTTTCATGTTCAACTTCTTTGCAATTTTCGAGAAGCTGTCATCTCCTTTTTCAAGCGTGTAGAACTTCCTGTCGTATTCGCTGTAGTCGCCGTTAGGTTCTACTTTCAACTCCATGCCCACATATATTTGTTCGTTTTTAAGATCATTCGTTGTTTTGAGCTCTTTTAACGTGATGCCATATTTCTTGGCAACAGTAGAGTACGTTTCATGCATAGCTACTACGTGAATTTTTCCCGGCTCTTTCTTTACATCTTCATGTGGCTTTTCAACCGCGTCAACTTTTTTAGCTACTGAATCTTTCGCCATTACGGTACCTCCGCTGATTTTGCTGGTATCCTGCTTACCTGAAAGATCAACCGCTTTGCCTTTAACATAACTGTGGCTAAGCACTTTAAACTCTGTTCTGCGGTTTAGCTGGTGAGCTTCTTCCTTCAGCTCTTTTGTCTTTAATTTATTAATGTAGTTCATGTCCATCACATCTCCTGCTTTGAAGTGACTGGTTGAAGCAAGGTCAGCATCAATAACCCTGGGCTGAGTTGCAGCATATCCTTTTGGCACCAGGCGTAAGCTGTCTATACCTTTCTCTACCAGGTAGCTCACAACAGATTCAGCACGGTTTTTAGAAAGCGTATCGTTTGTTATTCTTGTGGGACGGGCATCGGTGTGAGAACCAATTTCCACCACGATGTCCGGATTGTCATTCAGCACTTTCACAACCGTGTCAAGCACAAGTTTGGCTTCCAGCCGTAAAAACCATTTGTCAACATCGTACAGAATACCCTTCAACTCAAAGGGCTTGGCAATTGATTTAATATAAAAGTCAGCCACAAAGTCTTTTGATTGTTCCAGCCCCTTGGTGGTTACTTCACTGAATTGGTTCAAATAATCTTTCATCGTTGCAGATATTTTGTAAGCTGTTTCTGCATTCAGGGTATATTTATAAGCGCCTGTCTTGTCTGTTTTTACAGCATTGGTTGTGCCGTCGCTGCCGAATAATTCAATGCTGGCGCCTTCCACATTGGCTTTCGTGTCCACATCATAAACATGGCCGGAAAGCGTAAAGACCAGCGGAGGCAATGTCCATTCATATATATCATCGCTTCCTTTTCCGCCGTCGCGGTTTGAAGTAAGGTAACCGTGCGTATTATTGGTATCAGAAATAAATGCAAAATCGTCATACGGTGAATTGATGGGATATTGCATGTTGACAGGTTCATCCCAGTTGCTGCCACTCATCTTGGTTTTAAAGATGTCAAGCCCTCCCATGCCAGGCAAGCCGTTAGATGCGAAATAAAGAACTCCGTCATTTCCCATGAATGGATACATTTCATCACCGGCAGTGTTTACTTTGTTGCCAAGGTTAATTGGCTCCGACCATGTTTTTTTCTTTTTATCATAGTTACACATCCATATATCTTTTCCGCCAAAGCCGCCTGGTAAATAAGCAGAGAAATAAAGCGTCTGGTCGTCGGGAGATAAGCAAGGGTGGCCAATGGTTGCGCTGTCTCCGTTGCCAATCTTCAAGGCTACAGGTATATCCCATGTTTGCCCCTTTTTATGCGTGAGATAAATAGCGCAAAGATTTATTTTTCCTTTTTCCAGGATGCACCTGGTAAAATACATGTCATTAAATTTCTTGTCGAAGGCAGCAGCACCCTCATTATTTATGGTATTAATGAGAGGATCTAATGGCTTCGGGCTGCTCCACTTTCCTTTCTTGTCAACGGTGGCTTCAAATAAGTCGGAAAATTTTTCACCTGTAACGCCGTCATCGCTGCTGCCGACTGCTTCCTGGCGTGTAGAACTGAATACAAGCGTACGGTGATCTCTGCTGCCAAAGCAGGCAGCGAAATCAGAATATTTAGTATTTAAAGGGGAAAGATTTTCAACTTTGTAACGGCGCGGCTTGTCCTTCCACTTTTGCCCAAGCACGCAGCTTTGAATGCCAATATCACCGCGCGCATCGCCCGGGCTTGCTTTCTTAAAATTGGTGTATTGCACGATGGATTCATCGTATTTGCCGGATTGCTTCAATGCATCGGCATAATATAAAATAGCAATAGGGTCTTTATAACCGGCTTTGACGGCTTTATCATACCAAACGATCTCGTCAGGTACAGCACCGGTGAGGCGATAACACTCTGCTGTCCTGAAAACGATCTCTGCCTTCTTGTCTTTCTTATTTTCTTTGGCAAAAGCTTTCTTATATAATGGTATTGCATCATAATAATTGCCACTTGCAAAGGCAGCATCTGCATCATCAGTGGCTGTTTTTGGCCTGTCAGTTTGTGCAGAAACATGAAATGTAGCAAGTGCGAAAAAACACATGCAAGCGAGCAGACGTTGAATCTTCATATCGTTTTTTACTTTGATTATTGGGTGTTAGTTTTTTTCGAGTCGCAAAGAAATAAATAATTTCGATACAATCAAACCTTAAATCATTAAAGTTTTCTGCTTAAATAAGCTTTGGCTTATATAAAAAGGAGCATTTAAGGATTAAAAAATTGCGGATGTCGGATTTTTGATTGCGGATTACAATGCTGCATCAATTCGAAATCACCAATCCGAAATCCGAAATATCTCACCGAATAGTGACCAACTCCCTGTATTTAGCCAAAGGCCATATTTCATCATCCACCATCATTTCCAGCTTATCCACGTGCTCGCGGATGGTGTCGAAGTAAGGACGAACTTTGTCGCAGTAAGCGATGGCTTTGTCGCGCATATTCTCGATGCGGTTGGCTTTTTTGCGTTCTTCAATCAGGGCATCGGTTTGCGTTTTAATCACGGTGATGTGCTCTGAAATCTCCCTTATCATATCGCTTTGCGCCGTGTATATTTCAGGCTTCATGCCAATGTTCTTCAATCCCTGCACACTTTCCACGAGTTTAGTCTGATAATTGACAGCAGCAGGAATAACATGATTCATGGCAAGATCGCCGATCACACGCGCTTCGATCTGTATTTTCTTCACGTATGTTTCCAGCATAATCTCATGACGCGCTTCTATTTCACGATGAGTGAAAACCCCAGTTTCTTCAAACAGCTTCATGGACTTTTTAGAGACAAAAGCATCCAATGCAGGCGGAGTGGTGGTGGTGTTTGACAAGTCGCGTTTCTTTGCTTCTTTCGCCCAATCCTCACTGTAGTTGTTGCCTTCAAAGCGGATGTTTTTGGAATCAATGATATATTGACGCAGCACTTTCAAAAGTGCTTCATCCTTCTTTGCTCCTTTGTCTATATATGAATCCACTTCCTTTTTAAATTCACGAAGCTGGTTGGCAACAATGGTATTCAACACCATCATGGGATTAGATGAGTTAGCAGAAGAGCCTACAGCGCGGAATTCAAACTTATTTCCCGTAAAGGCAAACGGTGAAGTGCGGTTGCGGTCTGTGTTATCGAGCAGGATTTCAGGAATCTTGCCGATGTTCAGCTTCAACGCAGTCTTTTCTTCAGGACTCATCTTCTTATCTTTTTTGCTAAGACCATTGCCCGATGCTGAATCTTCAAATTCTGTTTCCTCGAAAGCATCACCTGCATTGGCAAGAACGGCTTCGCGAGGCTTGCCGCTGTTCACTTTCTTATCCTTTGCGCTGTTTTCAATTTCATCCAATGCATTGCTCAGCTGACCGCCGATAAAGATAGACATGATGGCAGGCGGCGCTTCATTCGCACCCAGGCGATGATCGTTGCTGGCAGAGGCAATGCTGGCTCTTAACAAATCAGCATTGTTATGCACAGCTTTTATCGTATTAACAAAGAAAGTAAGGAATTGCATGTTTGACTTCGGAGTAGAACCCGGAGACAAAAGATTTTTTCCCGTGTTAGTACCAATGCTCCAGTTGTTATGCTTGCCGCTGCCGTTAATGCCTGCATACGGTTTCTCATGCAACAGCACCTTGAAGTTATGACGGTGAGCCACCTTGTCCATCACATCCATCAGCAATGCATTGTGATCAACGGCGAGATTAATTTCCTCAAACACAGGCGCACATTCAAACTGCGAAGGCGCTACTTCATTATGGCGTGTCTTCAAAGGAATGCCGAGCTTGAATGCTTCAATTTCGAAGGCATGCATGAAGGCATAAGCTCTGTCAGGTATGGAACCGAAGTAGTGATCTTCCAACTGCTGGCCTTTTGCAGGTGAATGTCCGAATACGGTTCTGCCTGTAATCGTGAGATCGGGACGTGAGTTGAACAATGCCGTATCAACCAAAAAATATTCCTGCTCAATGCCGAGTGTTGCAAAAACCTTTGTAACATTCTTATCAAAATATTGGCAAACATCAACGGCTGCCTTATCCAGGGCATTCAACGCTTTCAGCAACGGCACTTTGTAATCAAGCGTTTCGCCGGTGTAAGAAACAAAGATAGTGGGGATGCACAATGTTTTGCCATTCGTGCTCTCGATGATGAATGCGGGAGAGCTTGGATCCCATGCCGTATAGCCGCGAGCTTCAAACGTGTTGCGTATGCCTCCGCTTGGAAAGCTTGATGCATCAGGCTCCTGCTGCGTGAGCGCGCTGCCGGAGAAATGTTCAAACGCCTTGCCGTCAAAAGAAACCTCGAAGAAAGAATCATGCTTTTCAGCAGTAGCACCTGTCAGTGGCTGAAACCAATGCGTGTAATGCGAAGCGCCTTTCGATGTCGCCCATTCCTTCATACCCAGCGCCACCTGGTCTGCAATCTTCCTGTCAATGCGCACACCCTGTTCGATGGCGCCAATCACTGCCTTGTAAGCATCTTTGGGAAGAAACTTATGCATGGCATCTTTATTAAATACGTTGGTGCCGAAATAATCAGACACTTTGTTGGAAGGCGGCGTCACCTTCACAGGCTGGCGGTTGACAGTATGTTCAAGCGCACGGAAACGGATGTTTGACATTGAGTTTAAGGTTTAAGGTTTAAGGTTTAAAGTTTAAGGTTTTTGCCAACTTTAGACATTAACCTTGAACTTTAAACTAATTTTCGGCAAACATATCATTTTGAAGGGGGGTGAGCAAGAAAAAGTACATATTTTTTTATGAACACCTGTTGAAAACAGGGGGGTGGCTGAAAATGTAATGCTCCCCAAAATTTAG
>PLYJ01000148.1 GCA_003151745.1 Bacteroidota bacterium | reverse complement strand
TGGTGCAGGTTTAGAGCCTTAAAATACACATCCCCTCCTCTATTCCTGTGCTGTCAGGTTTCCCAACCTGACAGTGTTAATATATAAAGCGTCAGGTAGGGATACCTAAGAGACGCCACAGTAAACATCCCCCTGACCCCCTTCTAAGGGGGAATGCGGCTGTATATTCGTACCGATTCGTAATTCGCAGATGTTTCATACTTTCAATTTTAATTCAACAGTAGAGCCGCTTCCGGTTTCGGATTCTATTTTTAATTCCGCTTTCATTTCCTCCGCCCTGCTTTTCATGTTCAGTAACCCATTACCCGGGTAAGGTTGAGCTGTATCAAACCCCACCCCGTTATCACGGATTAGCAGGGTGATGAAATTAGTTGAATGGGTTAGTAAGATGGAAACACGGGAAGCATTTGAATATTTCACCAGGTTGTTAAGCGCTTCTTTGAAGATAAGATAAAAATTTCTGCGTTCTTCCATTGATAGCGAGAGATGATCCATGCCCTCATCGGCACGGAAAGTATGCTCAATATTTTTTGCCTTCAGCAGGTTGTAAGTGAGTGAGCGAAGCCGGAGAATGATTTGTTCAAAGCTGTCGTTCTTGGCGTTGACAGTCCAAACAATGTCGCTCACGGCATCTATAATTTTGCGCGATGCTTCGCCAATCTGTTCCAGTTCCTGCATTGCAGCAGGTGATTTTCGTGAGGCAACCTGGCTGTAAATTGAAATGCTGTTCAAGGTGCTTCCTATATCATCATGCAAATCGCCGGCAATTTTATTGCGGATGTTCTCCAACTTTAATTTATTCCTGACACGGAAATTATTAAATACCAGTACCGTTAGCAAAGCCAATAAAGCAAGCCCGCCGATTAAAAAGAATTTTAACTGCTTTTGTTTTTTGATTTCTATATCTTTTACATCTATATTCTTGTTCAGCAATATTATTTCTTTATCTTTTTTTTCTGTTTCATATTTCGTTTTCATTTCGTCCATCTGCCTGCTGTTGGTTTCATTCAGCATGCTGTCTTTGTACTCAATATAAAGCTTATAATCCTCCAGTGATTGCTTATAGTTGCCAACAGCGCTATCCAACTCTGCTAAACTAACATAGCTTTCTGTGAAGCCATCCTTGCTTCCTATTTCTTTTGCAAGCGAAAGGGCGTCATCCAGGTATTTTTTCGCTTCCGTAAATTTTTTGAGTTTAATATAAACAATGCCCATGTTGACATAATTCCTCCGGATACCTGCCTTTTTTCCGATTTGCTCGCTTATTTTCAATGAGGCGAATTGATTTTTCAACGCCTCGGGGTAATTGGCTTGAGCATAATAAATACTCCCGATGTTGTTGTAACACCCTGCAATACCATTTTTGTCTCCGATTTCTTCTTCTATTTTCAATGCCGTGAAATAATTTTTCAACGCATCGGGATAATTGCCTTGTTTATAATAAACACTTCCGATGTTGTTGTGACAATTTGCAATGCCGGATTTGTCCCTGATTTCTTCTTGCATTTTTAAAGCAAATAAATAATTTCTTAACGCCTCAGGAAGGTTACCTTGCTTATAATTAATAATTCCGAAGTTGGTGTAAGTTTTTGCAATGCCGGATTTGTCCCCGATTTCTTCAGATATTTTCAATGCAGCGAAATAATTTTTCAACGCATCGGGATAATTGCCCTGGTAATTATAAATATTTCCGATTCCATAATATACGTTAGCTATACCTTTCTTATCCCCGATTTTTTCGCTGATTTTTAACGCAGCCATTTGATTTTTCAATGCAATGAGATAATCGCCCTGACGCCATAAAACATTTCCGATGTTGCCGTAAGCATCAGCCTGCCCTTTTTCGTAATTTATTTTTACTGAAAGTTGCAAAGCATCCCCGGCATATTTTTTTGCCTTGTCGTAATCACTCGTATGCAGGAGTGCACTGCTTAAAGCATTCATCATATTCACCCTGCCCGTATCTTCTTTGGCAGTTTCTAAAACCTGTAGCAATGAATCAATTTTATGTTGTTGATTTTGCGCCTGGCATATTTCATTACAGCCGATGGAGATAAAACAAATTAAAATGATAATTATTTTTTTTCTCATGTCGGGGTTTTTGAACCGTAACATTTCTTCCACTCAATAACTATATGCGCAAACTAAATTGCCGCTTTCGGTAATAAATTTTTTAGCCAATTCTTAAAAAGATTCTTACAGTCCCGTACCTACGGGATTACGTGAGATGTGCGGGGAGAGGAGAGCGAGGTCGGCTGCGCCGACCTCGCTCTCCTCTCCCACTCTATAATGATATAGGCGTCATTCTGTAAGAATCTTTTTAACCCCGTAGGATATACAATTGTGTTAATAAAACATAATACACAGCTCTTTATCCAACGGGGTTAATCAAATGCGACAATTTGGTTTACACCAATAACCATCCTTGTCGGTAATGTTGGTAAGTTAAGCCAAATTTACATCCCTTTGCCTCAAGGTCGTTATGTTAAGATATATTATAGCT
>PLYJ01000153.1 GCA_003151745.1 Bacteroidota bacterium | reverse complement strand
TGGTGCAGGTTTAGAGCCTTAAAATGCACATCCCCTCCTCTATAATAATAATATAGGCGTCAATTCGCAGATGTTTTATACTTCCTGTGCTGTCAGGTTTCCCAACCTGACAGTGTTAATATATAAAGCGTCAGGTTGGGAAACCTAAGAGACGCCACAGTAAACATCCCCCTGACCCCCTTCTAAGGGGGAATGCGGCTGTATATTCGTACCAATTCGTAATTCGCAGATGTTTCATACTTTCAATTTTAATTCAATGGAAGAGCCGCTTCCGGTTTCGGATTCTATTTTTAATTCCGCCTTCATTTCCTCCGCCCTGCTTTTCATATTCAGTAATCCACTACCTGAGTAAGGTTGATCTGTATCAAACCCAACACCATTATCACGGATCAGCAGGGTGATGAAATTAGTTGAATGAGTTAGCAAAATGGAAACCCGGGAAGCATTTGAATATTTCACCAGGTTGTTGAGGGCTTCTTTAAAGATGAGATAAAAATTTCTGCGTGCTTCCATGCTCAGCCGGAGATGATTCATTCCCTCATCGGCACGAAAAGTATGCTCAATATTTTTTGCCTTCAGCAGGTTATAAGTGAGCATGCGAAGCCGGAAAATGATTTGTTCAAAGCTGTCGTTCTTTGTGTTTACGGTCCATACAATGTCGCTCACGGCATCTATAATTTCACGTGAGGCTTCGCCAATCTGTTCCAGTTCCTGCACGGCAGCAGGTGATTTTTGGGAGGCTACCTGGCTGTAAATTGAAATGCTGTTGAGGGTGCTTCCTATATCATCATGCAAATCGCCGGCAATTTTATTGCGGATGTTCTCCAACCTCAATTTATTCCTGACGCGGAAATTATTAAATACCAGTACCGTCAGCAAAGCCAATAAAGCAAGCCCGCCAATAAAAAAATTCTTTAAAAACCTTTGTTTCCCTATTTCTGCCTTTTGTATTTGCTTGTCTTTGGTGAGCAGCGCTATTTCATTATCCTTCTTTTCTGATTTGTATTGAGAATTCATTTCGTTTAGCTGTCTGCTGTTAGTTTCATTCAGCATGCTGTCTTTGTAGAGGGAGGAAAGTTTGTGATACTCGAACGCTTGTTTGTAATTACCAACAGCGCTATCCAATTCTGCTAAACTGGCATAGCATATCGTAAAGCCCTCCTTGCTTCCGATTTCTTTTGCAAGAGAAAGGGCATCGTCCAGATATTTTTTTGCTTCCGAAAATTTTCCGAGTGTAAGATTAATATCACCAAGGTTTACATAACTCCTTCGAATGCCTACTTTGTCTCCAATTTCTTCTTTTATTTTTAATGAAGCCAAATAATTTTTCTTGGCTTCCGGATAATTACCTTGAGCACGATAAATTTCTCCAATGTTGTTGTGACAAAGAGCAATGCTATTTTTGTCCCCTATTTCTTCAGATATTTTTAATGCGGTGAAAGAATTTTTTAACGCATCTGGAAATTTACCTTGCATATAATTGATGATCCCAATGTTGATGTAACAATTGGCAATGATTGGTTTGTTCCCGATTTCCTCTTCCATTTTTAGAGCAGATAAATAATTATTTAATGCATCGGAAATGTTGCCTTGCTTGTAATTAATGATTCCAAGGCTAAGGTATGAAGCGGCAATGCCTTCTTTGTCTCCCATTTCTTCGAATATTTTCAATGAAGCAAAATAATTTTTCAAGGCATCGGGATAATTGTCTTGCCAATTATAAGTATTGCCGATACCATGATAAGCGTTAGCAATTCCTTTCTTATCTCCGATTTTTTCGCTGAGGTTTAACGCAGTCATTTGATTTTTCAATGCGATGAGATAATCGCCCTGACGCCATAAAATATTTCCGATGCTGCCGTAAGCATCGGCTTGCCCTTTTTCGTAATTTATTTTTATTGACAGTTGCAAAGCATCAGCAGCATATTTTTTTGCCTTTTCGTAATCACTTGTTTGCGTGAGTTCCGTGCTTAAAGTATTTAGCGTATTCACCGCGCTCGTATCTTCTTTGCCAGTTTTTAAAACCTGCAACAGCGAGTCAATTTTACGTTGCTGATTTTGGGCAACGCATAGTTCGTTACAACCGATGGAGATAAAACAAATGAAAATGACAATTATTTTTTTTCTCATGTAGAGGTTTTTGAAGCGTAACTTTTCTCCCACTCAATAACTATATGTGCAAACCCAATTGTCGCATTCGGTAATAATCTTTTAGCCAATTCTTAAAAAGATTCTTACAGTCCCGTACCTACGGGATTACGTGAGATGTGCGGGGAGAGGAGAGCGAGGTCGGCGCAGCCGACCTCGCTCTCCTCTCCCACTTTATAATGATATAGGCGTCATTCTGTAAGAATCTTTTTAATCAAATGCGACAATTTGGTTTACACCAATAACCATCCTTGTCGCTAATGTTTGTTAAGGTAAGCTAAATTTACATCCCTTTGCCTCAATGCCGTTATGTTAAGATATATTATAGCTCCTAATTAAAAAGATTCTTACAGAATGACAGTATGAGTATGACTGGAAGGAAGGAGAAGAAGGAAGGGCGGCGAAGCCGCCCTTCCTTCTTCTCCTTCCAACTTATTAAGTAATGGGTCATTCTGTAAGTCCCGCACATGCGGGATTGCAAGTTGCTGAAAACTATCTTTTAGTTGCGAACTTAAATAATAATATCCTTAACTTAACGACATTGCCCTAACCCTCCCGCAATAAGCGGGATTGTCCTTCGGCGAACCTCCCACACACACATGCCCCTTCTCAAGGCTCACGATTACCCACATCTTTCAGAGGACTTTCAATAACCCCGACATTCATGTCGGGGGATAAACTCAAACATGCTAACGGCTTTAGCTCCCGCACGTGCGGGATTGATTTCTGATATAGGTTCTTACTTTTTCCAATTGCGATTCGCTTACTGACGCTGCAAAATAATCTCTGTTGCCCATTCAAAAGTATGTTTTAAAATATTTTCTTTATTCATCCAATGAGATGATTCACCTTTTATCAATTGCAAAGCTTTTGATAAGGCCATGTCGGCGTTTAAAGCAAATAAATCCCGCACGTGCGGGATTCAGGTTCTCCATTGATAGTGTCAATATAAATCTCTTTCTCAACTGCGTTTTCCTTGATATGTTGAAGAAGGATTTTCTTTGGCTGTTCAGTTAAAATCCGTTCACGGTTTTTTGTACCCCAAACGGCATGAACCATTAGTTTTACATAAGACATGACTTTGTTTTTCTTCGCAAGATATATTAAATTCATAAAAATCATGGCTAAAGCCGTTAGCATGCATATTTTTGATCCCCGACTTGAATGTCGGGGTTAGGCGTTGCCGTGAGCCAGTCG
>PLYJ01000075.1 GCA_003151745.1 Bacteroidota bacterium | reverse complement strand
ATAAGGTTTCGAACACTAATGATTGCAAATCCTGCACAGCGGAGTTTTGATTTTATTGTTAATATATTACATTTGCTACATATATTCGTGCATGTTTTTATTAAGTAAGTTATTATCACCATGACTTTTTCAGAAGAAAATAAGGAACATTTAGATAATGCATGGAAGGACTATTCATATGCAATAAAAAAATTTGACGAACAATCTCTATTCATTAGTAGTGGAGCTCTTGCTTTATCACTTACATTTATAAAAGATATTGTGCCATTAAAAGAGTCGTCATACATTGCTTTTTTTTATATATCAATCATATTATTCTTATTGACCATTGTTTTGGGATTCCTTAGCCATGTTGTGAGTTCAGATACAAATATGACTGTCTATAAAATGCTGTTAGAGCGAAAGGAAATTAAAGAGGATGATAAAGTTGCAATAGATAAAATTGACAAGAAAATTAATAATTTTCAATTTAGTACGTCAAAAACTATTTCTAGAATGAATCAAGTCCTTACCTATTCACTTATCTTTGGATTGATATCCTTAGTATTTTACTGTATTATTAACATTTTAATAAGCAGAGTACATCATTGTTGTTAAAATTACATATCTTTACAACTTAAATAAATAAGACATGGCTAAAAGTAAAATAACTAAAAAAGGTCGCTTGTCAGAAGGCAAAGTATCACGTCCATTATCGAAACCCAAACCCAAACCCAAAAAATAATATATGAGTAAGAATATTATTCAAGGTCGTTTTGATCTAAAAGGGAAGAATTCTCTTGAATCTAGGCCCATATTTGCACCGCACGCTTCAAACGGAGGGGATAAGTCTGATGATATTATAAAAGGGATTGAGTCTCGTCCTATTTCAACTCAATCACCTAATACAGGCACATCACAGTCATCAGGAAATAATCAAAGCGTATCTAAACCACAACAAGATAGTTCCCCTAACGATTCGCCTAAAAAATAAATTTTAGTTAGGTTCTCAATCAAACAACCCCTTACCCATCTTCTCCTCACTGCGTTGAGCGGTTTTGAAGGTGGTTTGAAGATTGGGCAGTTTAGGCGCGGTGTGTTTTAACAGGTCTTCGATGGTGATGATTTGGAGTTTGGGATAGATGGGGTTGAAGAGGTCTTCGCGGAAGTAGCCTGCCTGTTTTGCTTCTTTGAGCATGGGTTGTGTTACTTGCTCTTCAAAACAAACAAAGATGCCGATTGCCGCTTTTTCATTTTCTATGACATGAATAAATTCGCGTACGTTCTTTACATTTACGTTGCCGCTTTTAACTTCTATGATGGCAAATTCTTTTTTATCAGGCATGTTGAAGATGAGATAGCCATCCCAACCGCCATCCGCTGACTTCTTGGTGTTCAATACTCCATTGAGCAATACTTCAACCACCCAATCCTGAAACTCAAAGCGCCCGCCTTTGGTGAGCGAAAGTTCTTTTGCAGAACCGATGTCTCTTGGAAAACCTTTTATCTCAAATTCTTTACGGATGCCTATGCCATAAGCATCCATTAATCGTTTTGAGATAAGACGGATAGCAAGGTGTGAAATGTCAGCGCCTATCCATTTACGATTTAGTTTCTGCGCTGCTGCTATTGTTGTGCCGCAACCGCAAAAGAAATCAGCAACAAGGTCGCCTTCGCTGGTGCTTACTTTTATGATCCGTTCGAGAAGGGCAACAGGTTTTTGGGTAGGGTAGCCAAGAGATTCATTTGCGTTAGGAGCAATACGATGTATGTCAATCCATAGGTTATCAATTGACTTTCCTTTTGATTCATCAAGGTATTTAATCTGCGATAAAGATCCGCCCTTTTTTGATTTTACAATTTTACCCTGATCATATAATTCCTGCATTCTTTCTTTGGAATAACGCCAATAATTCGTTACACCTAAGAATTCATAGTATGGATTACCTTTTGCAGCACCACCTGGCCCATCCAATGGTGTATATCTATATCTTCTGTTTGTGCCCTCTTCAACAAATTTAAAATCACGTTCTAAAGCTTCAGCAGTGTATTCAGTATATGATGCATTCCATATTTGTTTATCGCTTTTAGCATAAAATAAAATGGTATCAGTTACTCTGCCGAAATGCTTTGCACCTTGTCCTGAATCACTGTGCGCATGTGATCTTTGCCATATTATTTCATTCCTGTAATTCTTCTCTCCAAAAATCAAATCACAGATAATTTTAAGATAATGACTCATGGTTGAATCGCAATGCAAATAAAAGCTGCCTGTGCTTTTAAGCAGCTTGTGCATATAATGTATGCGTATTGCCATTGTAGTGAGATAGGCAACCGTACTGTCGCTACCTCTTATTTCGCTAAGCGTTGTAAGGAATTTGTGAAGGTCTCTATCAATAGCTGCAAGTTCATGGATGGTATCAATATAGCTTACGTTGCTCCATGTGTCAGCAAAGGCTTGTTTCTGTGCAGTTGCGTCTTTTAAGTCAATACTTTCAAAAAGTACATTATAGTTGCGCTTGCTGTTAAAAGGAGGGTCAATATATATGAGGTCAATAAACCCTTCCGGATGGTGCTCATGTAGTTCACGCACTACATCAAGGCAATCGCCAAAGTAAAGTTGATTGAGAAAGGGTGTATTGGTCTTTGGCATCTGTACTTAAATTAAGGTAACAAAAGTAAGATTGTACCTTAACAGATGATTAATAAAGGAAAAATATTGTTAACAATGATGGTTTTTCCATCAACTATAAAGAAACTTCTTCAAGTTTATCTTACAAAGATGCTAACTTAAGCGCAAATCTTTGCAAGAATGAGTAAGGTTGCATAACTATTTAAAAATAATTATTTATATAAAAGCCTCTTTTCTGTACAGATTTCAATGATTTATATAAAAGTGTAAGATTTTGGCACTTTTAGTTCAAACCCTGGGGTGTAACCTTCGGTACAAAAGGTAATCGAAAATCGAATATCTGCGTTGGTCGGGATTATGTAAAGTGAAAGTGGAGAAATCCCGCACGTGCGGGATAATATCTAAAGTAAATTAATGACAGGAATAGAAAGGAGGAAAAAATGGCAATTCCAAGTATAGCATTAAAAGCAAACGCGAAGCAATTCGCAAAGCTCGTCAACTTAGGCAATACCGTGGCAGCATCGCTTGCGGGCAACCTAAATTTTGCGGTACCGGCTGTAACAGTAATTTCGCTGCAGGCAGCCGTGACAGCGGTTGTGGTGGCATTGGCAGCATGGGGACCCAAGAATAATCGCGGGAGTCATGCGTCTTATGTAACGTTGGAACAGACAGCGCTAACGCTTCATCAGTTATTGAAAGCGGAAGCAGCTTATGTTTTGACGACAGCTACGATTGCTGCAGGAAGTAATTATAGTCTTATGGCTACAATTATCAGTAGCAGCGGTTTTGGGCTTAAGATGGTAAGACATAGTCAGGGAGCACTGCAACAGGTGCAGAAGCTACGCTTCATGTCTTCGGGTGCATTGAATCGCAACCAGGTGAAGATGGTATGGGAAAGACCTTTAGAGGTTACCACACCGGGCAATGTTAAGAGCAACAACGTTTACAGATCAGCTACGACGAATTTTGCTGACGCCGTGTTAATTGATACGGTAAGCAAGACGGAGTTTATTGACACCAACAATACCGGTGCAACAATAACCTGGTCGTATTTCATAGCTGCTTTAGGCGCTGCAGGTGAAGGAGCGGTTTCAAACCCGATAACCATTACACTGCTTTCTTAATTTTGAGTTTAATTTTACTTAAACGGTCAGACTTCATCGCCTGGCCGTTTTTGTTTTGGTGGTCTCCGCTTTCCCAATCTGATGCAGAAACATTTATTTTCTCTCTTCAATCGGCATGTCATGCACCTGGGGTTCCTTGGGTTGCTTCTTAGGTTTCCAGTTCATTTGCACATCTACATCCTTTACGTATAACCAGTGACCGCCCTTAAAGCGGAAGGCATCGTAAGAACCATCCGGGCCATAAACGGAAAAATTATTTTCCATCTCTTTGGAGGACGGTGAAAGATGATCGAAGACAATCATGCCTTTTGCGTCTTCATATTTCAATGACATCACCACCTGCGCCGTATATTCAAAGATGATCCTGTCTTTGTAAACTTTTTCTGTTTTGAAAAGCGGGTAACCGAACATAGGCTTGCCTGAAGCAAAATAAATTACATCAATGATCTTTTGCGTGGTGCTTTGATTCTTGCCATGCCAACCAAGCAAGGTGTAATAATATTTGCCGCCTTTTTTCCGCTTCAGTATTTTATAATAGAGAGCACCATACCAGTTGTCGCTTCTTAATTTCAATGACTGTGGATTAATTAGCACTTTGGAGGAATCTGTAAGAGCAAAAACCTTTATTTCATTTTTCTTTTTATCAAACGTCTGAACGAAACCGAAATAAGAATAATTGCTTCCGTCATACTTTGGAAGAAGCCAGTTATATATCCTGAATGTCTTGTCAGGAGCCGTTTCCTTGCCAAGTGTTTTTACCGAATCAAAAGTAAATTCAAAAGACTCCCTTTCATTTAATACCTTTTCAAGAATGGTTTTGAAATTCTTATTTGCCAACTCACGAACGGCATCGCTTGATCCATGAAGGACGGAATCACCAAGTGTCTTTAATGTGTCTTCGTAAGCAATGAGGGAACCTGTTTGAGGTTTCAGGTTTAATGTTTCAGGTTTAATGTTGGTAGCATGCAGGGACGGGATGAATGCTAAGCTAACAAGAAAAACAGCAACGGTTGTTCTTAGGAATTGGTTAATATATTTCCCGGTTCGATGGCTCATTGTTGGATACAAAAAATCCGTCCCTTTAATGCAACGAGACGGATTCAAATATATTGTCTTAGTTCGACAACCTTAAACTTTAAACATCAGACGTTAAACGTTTCTTTATCCATGCATGTGTGCTTTCTTACCAAGCAGCACTTCTTCTGTTTCGCGGTGTGTTTCATCATCCACGCAGCAGTCAACGGGACAAACGGCAGCACACTGAGGTTCATCGTGAAAACCTTTGCACTCTGTACATTTATCCGGAACGATGTAATAAAGATCCATTGACAGTGGTGGTTGCGCAGCATCACCCTCTACTTCCGTTCCATCGAGCTTCTTAAATGAGCCCTTCACAGCAGTACCGTCAGAAAAGCGCCATTCAGCGCCGCCTTCATAGATGGCATTGTTAGGACATTCGGGTTCGCACGCTCCGCAATTAATACATTCTTCAGTTATTTTAATAGCCATAATACTTTACTTTTATCCCGCATATTCAGGGTTGAAATTGTTTGGGATTGCAAAAATACTAACAAAAAATCATTTCACAAGAGTAACAAACATTTTTAAATAATGACCCCTGAGCAACGCCTTAGTGCCTTTTCCCGACTTGGAAGCCTTCTTGAAAAGAAGGTTGAAACAGGAGTTGAAGAGCAATCTGAAGCGCTTTTTAATAAAACAACCCAATTAAATCCCTGGTTCATTCGCAAGAACATACTTTATGCTATAGCTTCTCTTGCAGAAATGCTGAAGGAAGATCAATTGGATAAGTGGCTTGTCAAGTATGATCAAAATAAGCTGCATGCTTCAAAGCCGAAGAACGTAGGCGTAGTGAATGCAGGAAATATTCCTTTCGTTGGCTTTCATGATTTTCTTTGTGTACTCATTTCAGGAAACAATTATATAGGGAAGAATGCTTCTGATGATATGCTTCTGTTGCCATGGATTGCAGAAGAACTGATTAAGGTTGAGCCGAAGTTCAAAGAACGAATTTCTTTTGTTGAAAAATTGAAAGATATAGATGCCGTGATAGCCACCGGCAGCAACAATACTGCCCGCTACTTTGAATATTACTTCGGCAAATATTCTCACATCATCCGTAAAAATCGCAATGCCATTGCAGTATTAAAAGGCGATGAATCAAAAGAAGAACTAACGCTCCTGGGAGAAGATATTTTCAGGTATTTCGGATTAGGCTGTCGCAATGTTTCTAAGCTCTATGTGCCGCGAGGGTATAATTTCAATGGTTTCTTCGAAGCGATTTTTTCCTTTTCTAAAGTGATGCAGCACAATAAGTACATGAATAATTACGATTACAACCGAGCTGTGTTTTTAATGAGGCAAATTCCTTTCCTTGAAAACAATTTTCTCATCATCAGGGAAGATTCCTTCATCCCCTCCCCTATCTCTGTTGTGCATTATGAGTTTTATGACGATGATAAAAAACTGAAAGAAAATCTTGCAGAACACAAAGAGCAGATTCAGTGCATCATTGGAAGTGACTATATTCCTTTCGGACAGGCGCAATGCCCTTCCCTATGGGATTATGCTGACGGGATGGATACGATGGATTTTCTTCTGTCTTTGTAAAAAACTACTTCACCTCGTAAGGCCCCATATCAGGTCCAGCACCCTGAATGCGCATATTGCCCAATAAATCGAGATTAATCTTCGGTGGAGCATTCGTAATATTCGGATCACCCTGGTCATTCCCGGCGCAAGTTATGGCTTGAAGATAATTATTATTTGTCGGGTCTTTAAACATCGGATCCTCGCCCGTAATAATAGATTTAAAATGTGCAGGATTGGCAGTTGAGATAGAATCATTAATGCTGATAAGTGAGTGATCGAACATAAAATTAAAATTACTTCCACCTGTTTTTGCTGAGTCAAGTCCGATCTCACCATTCAGATCGCCGTAAACAATGCAATTGCCGAAATAAGCATTTCGTATCGGGCGCACATAAGTAGTGCTGCCTGACGTAAAATAATTATTAATGTATATAGAGGGGGTGGTACGGTTGCTGCTGCCCTGATTCCAATAGTTCGCAAAGGTGCAATGACGGAAATTATAATCGCCGCCATAAGCCAATGCAGCAACATATTGTCCGCAGTTAGCAAAGATTGAATTAGTGCAACGAATAGTTGAACCCTGCCCAAGCAAGGCCACGCCGGCGGCATTTTCAATAATCGAATTATCTAATTGAAGAGTTACCGTATTCGGATTGCCATCATATACAGTGTCCACCTGCAATCCTACAAAGGCGTTTTTAATAATTGCATAATTTATTGTGCAATTCTTTGCTGCAGGACCTATTTGCTTACCGCCAATAAGATTGGTTGGCGTAAGGCTTGAAATCCAGATACGATCCCATTGACCGGGCACTTCCGTATAAGCAACACCCAGACGGTCATTTAAAAAGGACACAGGTGCATCCCTCACTCCATTAACTTTCAGCGTTCCATCAGATAAAACAATAAGGCCTGAACCGGGATGAAAATAAACACTAACTCCCTGATTAATAGTGAGGGTACAATTGGAATCCACTAAAGCATAGCCATACACAACGTGCGGAAGATCATTCGTCCAGGTGTCATTACAATTAACGAAGAAAGCTGAACCTGTATTAGGAGCAGGTTTATGAAAGTGCGCATTCTGCCCGAAAGCAACAAGATCAACCCATTGCAAATTGCCATTTGTCATGAACAATATAGAATCATTCAGGATGAAAGGTGTTGTCTTATTATTCGGATCAATAGTCACCTCAATAAAAACCCAAAGACTATCATTTGGGCCTATTTGCACGTTGGTGAATGATTTGCCGGGAGATCCATCCACATTGAGGCGGTAATATGAACCGGCACCTGTGGCAAGACGAATAGAAGAAACGTTGATGGGCTGGCTGTTATGATTATAAATAACAAAGTTCTGCGTTGCCGACCCAACAGTTGTAAACACCGTATCAAACATGATGGTATCAGCTGAAAAAGCAATTTTTGCAGATGAATCGGTGATAACCTGCGCATTCTTTCTGCAGGAAGACACCACGCTAAAGACGATAAAAGACAGTAAAAAGTAAAAAGATTTATTCCTCATCCTGTGAGTGCAAATATAGAGATTGAATTATTAACGGTTAAAGAGCGATTTTATTATAATAATTGCCATTGTTCGTCTTCTTAATGTTTTAGCATTTCTATCTTTGTGCATCATAAATAATGAATGACCAGATGAATGAGACACAAACGGTTTCAACTAGTGATGTGAACCCTGTTATTGAAGAAAGCTGGAAAAGGGTTTTGATAAATGAGTTTACTGCTGATTATTTTAAAAACCTGAAAGCTTTTCTCCTGAGTGAGAAGAAATCCGGCAAGGTTGTTTACCCGCCCGGCAAACAAATCTTTGCCGCCTTTGATTATACACCCTTCGATGAGGTGAAGGTGGTGCTGCTTGGACAAGACCCTTATCATGGTGCCGGGCAGGCGCATGGCTTATCGTTTTCCGTTCCATCGGGCGTGAAGCCACCGCCATCGCTCGTTAATATGTTTAAAGAACTGCAGATTGAATACGGCTATCCTTTACCACGCAACGGCAATCTTGAGAAATGGGCAAAACAGGGTGTGCTTCTGCTTAACGCAACACTTACGGTGCGCGCAGCCACGGCGGGATCGCATCAGAACAAAGGATGGGAGCATTTTACGGATGCTGTCATCAGGGAACTGTCTGAGAAAAGAAAAGGAATTGTTTTTTTGCTTTGGGGAAAATATGCACAGGCAAAAGAACGTTTAATAGATTCTTCAAAACATTTTGTGTTGAAGGCCGCTCATCCTTCTCCGCTTGCGGGCGGAGCTTTCTTCAACTGCGGTCATTTTAAAAAAACGAATGAGATATTACGACAAGAAGGATTAGAGGAGATTGACTGGCAAATAACTTAGTTCAATGTTCTTCAGTTTAATGTTCAATGTTAATCCGTACAAATGCGACCAATCTTGAACTTTGAACTTTTGAACTTTGAACCTTAAACGTTGGATGGTGAAATATTTTTTGATTCAGTGTAGTTACAAAACCCATTGTTGCGTACTGATTTGTTTCCTCCTATTTAGTCATTGCGTATTTGCGCAAAAGAATAATATCCCTCAATATTATTTCAAGTCACAAAATGATTCGCTTTTTAAGGTGCAAACTGATTCGCTGATTAAGGGGCAAAACGATTCCCTGAAACTACAAAGTGATTCCCTAAAGGCTCAAAAGGATTCTATTAAGGTGCGAAAAGATTCTGTTAAAAAGGTTCTTGGTCCAACCAGAATAATTTCAATGCAAGTCATTCTCCTTGATTCCGCTCATCAATCCGATTTTAAACAAATACAGAAAGACGTTTTTCCGAAAAAGGATTTGAATGATTCTCTTTCATGCAGGAGGGAGCTGCAACAACAACTGCTTCGCCTTAACAGCAATGGCTATCTTGCTGCAAGCTTTGACAGCATTGCCATTGACACCACGTCTTGCAAAGCGTTTCTTTTTCTTGGTGAGCGTTATGAATGGGCATCGCTTGATGCCGGGAATGTGGATGAAGGATTTCTAAGCAAAACAGGTTATCGCTCCAAGCTATTCAATCATCAGGCAATACGATACGAACAGGTGCGGCAACTGGAAGATAAAATTTTAGCTAATGCAGAGAACAACGGTTACCCGTTTGCTTCAATCCGTCTCGATAGCATAACCATCAACGACAAAAGCATTTCTGCAAAGCTTCGCCTCGATAAAAATAATTTCATTCATATTGACAGCATAGAAATGAAGGGTAAAGCCAATATTACTTCCGTATATGTCTATAATTATATAAGCATAAAGCCCGGAAGCATATATAATGAATCACTGATAAAACAGATTTCATCTCGTATGCATGAGCTTGCTTTTCTTACGGAGTCACAGCCTGCCCGCGTGCTGTTCGGCCTAAACTCAACGCGGCTGCAGCTTTTTCTTGAAGACAAGAAGGCAAGCCAGTTTGATGGTATTATTGGCGTGCTGCCTGATGAAGCGAATCCCGGGCAGGTGAATATTACTGGTGAAGCACATCTCAAGTTGCAGAACTCCCTCAGCGTTGGAGAAGTGATTGAGCTGAATTGGAGAAAGCTTATCGGCAATACACAGGACTTGACAATTCATGCTGTGTATCCTTTTCTTTTCAGCACTCCTTTTGGCATGGAAGGAAACCTTACTCTTTATAAAAAAGACACAACCTATCTTGATGTCATTGAAAACATTGGCTTACAATATTTGCTGCCCGGTGGCAATTACCTGAAAATATTTATCACGCAGGATCAAAGCTCTTTGCTTTCAACGTATGGACTTGAATATATAACAACTCTACCTCAATATGCCGACGTTACTACTACTTCTTACGGTCTTGGCATAAAGAAAGAGCATCTTGATTATCACTTCAACCCGCGCAGCGGGTACTCTATAGAAGCAACGGGCAGTGTAGGCAATCGTACGATCACAGAAAATGCAAAGGTAAATCCGATTGCATACGACAGTGTTAAGCTGAATACAACTGAATATCGTTTAGAGCTTATTTTTGACAAGTATTTTCCAATAGGCAAGCGCAGTGTGATTGACGTTGGCACGCAAAGCGCATATCTGAACAGTCCGAATATTTTTTCCAATGAACTCTATCGCTTTGGCGGATTAAAATCACTCCGAGGCTTTGATGAAGAATCTATCCTCGCTTCGTCGTACGGTATTGGAAAGCTGGAATATCGTTACCTGCTGGAACAGAATTCCAATCTCTTTACTTTTATTAACGGTGCGTGGTATGAAAACAAATCAAATGATACTTATATACGTGACACTCCCATTGGCTTTGGCATAGGTATGTCTTTTGAAACCAAGCTGGGCATCTTCTCCGTGAGCTATGCTTTGGGCAAACAATTTAACAACCCCATTGTGTTTCGTGATGCGAAAATTCACTTCGGAATTCTTAGTTATTTCTAAGTATATTAGAACATGGAAGGTTACGGAATCAGCGTAAATCAGTCGCATCCGTGTCTTCCGTGTTCTATTTAGTTGTATTTTTATCTCGATAATTATTCTCATGCAAATCATCTTATTAATTATAGGTCTCGGAGTTGGATTGGCCATCGGCTGGTTACTTGCAAAGAATAAAAGTGTACAGCAGGCATCTTCTCAGCAGGAAAATATTTCATCTTTAGATAAAGAACGCAGTGTGCTTACTTCTCAATTGAGTGAGGCAAGGCAACAAACGCAGCAAGCCAAAACGGAATCTGAAACAATCCGCGGGAATGTTCTTGAGCTTTCAACACAGCTTGCTCAATCAAATACGATAAACAAAAATCTTGAAGAGAAGCTAAGTCAGCAGAAAAGAGAATTAGAAGACCTCGAAAACCGCTTCACCAAAGAGTTTGAAAATCTTGCGAACCGTATTTTTGAAGCAAAGAGTCAAAAATTCACAGATCAGAATAAAACCAACCTTGATATTATTCTTAATCCGTTAAAAGAAAAACTGAAAGACTTCGAAGACAAAGTTGACAAGAGCTACAAAGCCGAAGCCGCTGAACGCAACTCATTGAAAGGAGAGATTAAAAGTTTGATAGAACTCAATAAACAGGTAAGCGAAGAAGCCAATAACCTTGCTAAAGCATTGAAAGGTGACAGCAAGAAGCAAGGAAACTGGGGAGAAATCATTTTGGAACGTGTGCTTGAACGTTCAGGTCTTGTGAAAGATCGGGAATATAAAACACAGTACAGTACTACGAATGACGAAGGCAACCGCATTCAACCGGATGCAGTTTTGTTCCTGCCTGACAACAAACACATTATTATTGATGCAAAAGTTTCGCTCGTTGCTTTTGAAGAATTGGTTAATGCTACGGATGAACCCGCACGCGTTAAATTTCTCAATGAACATCTTGTGTCTCTTCGTAATCACGTGAAAATACTCGGTGATAAGAATTATTACACTTCACCTGATTTGAATACGCCTGATTTCGTGCTGCTATTCGTGCCCATTGAAGGGGCGTTCAGTGCAGCGGTGCAAGCCGACCCGGAACTCTTCTCTTTCGCATGGGATAAGCAAATTGTGATTGTAAGTCCGACCACTTTACTTGCCACACTGCGTACCATCGCCTCGATCTGGAAACAGGAACGCCAGACACGTAATGCCATTGATATTGCACAGAAAGCAGGGGCGCTCTATGATAAATTCAAGAACTTTGCTGATGACTTGCTCGAAGTCGGCAAGAAGATGGATGGCGCTAAATCTTCCTATTCAGAGGCAATGAATAAATTAGTGGATGGCAAGGGCAACATTGTGACACGTGTGGAAGAGCTTAGGAAATTGGGCGCAAAATCCACGAAGGACATTTCTGAAAAATTACTCGAACGCTCTGAAGAAAATCTCCTGAAAGAAAAACAAGAAGGATAAAACTTATGTTTCGTGTTTTCGTTTTCTTTTCATTCACCACTATTTTTCTTATCGGCTGTTTTCCTACGGGAAGCATCAGCAACGAAAACTTTTCCTCCGATTATCGCGAAGATGAAAAAAACATTCATGCTGAGTTTGCAGTCTTTCATTACAGCACCGACAGTTCCCGCTTCTTCATTCAGCTTAATACGAACGAGCTTTTATTTGTGAAGCAGCAGGAAGATACCTTCCGCGCCGGCTTCCAGGTATTTTTACGTGTTATTGAAAGTTATGAAAACCCTCTTGTAAAGGATACTGCACGAAAAGATTTTCGCATTAACAAAACTCTGGAGGGCACCGGAAAGAGAATATATACCGTTGACTTCCGTCTTCCTGAACCGAGACAATACATAATTGAGTGTAATATATACGATTCAAATAAAAAGGTTACCGAGACAGATTATATCAATCTTGACAACTCTTCTCCACAGAGCCGTCAGAATTTTTTCCTTCACATTGCCGGTTCTCCTGATCCTGTATTTGCTAATTATCTTTCGTCTGCCGATTCTTTCAGTGTTGATTACCGCACAGAAACACAAAACCAAATCTTCGTGAAATATTATAAACGCGAATTTCTCCTTGCCGCTTCTCCTTATTCCTTCGACATGAGAGATGCCTTTAATTATAAACCCGACAGCACTTTCACCATCTTTTCAGGCAATGCGAATAAATATGTGTTTGCACAGGAAGGTATATATCACCTGCAGCCCGACAGCACCAACCATGAAGGTGCGACTATCTATCGCTTCAGCAAAAGCTTTCCTGCCGTCGCAACCCCTGAAGCGCTGTTAAACCCTTTGCATTACATCACTTCCAGGAAAGAATTCGAAGAGCTTCGCACTTCTGCCAATAAGAAACAGGCAATAGATAAATTCTGGCTTGATATAGGCGGCAACCAGGAGCGGAGCCGTGAATTGATCAAAAAATATTATTCACGCGTGGAGCATGCAAACCGCCTTTTCACTTCCTATATGGAGGGCTGGCGCACGGATCGGGGAATGATATATATTGTTTTCGGCAGTCCTCATGCTGTATATAAATCGTCCGATACGGAAAGTTGGACCTATGGCGATGCAAACAGTGCATTGTCCATTACCTTCAATTTTACAAGAGTAAACAATCCCTTTAGCGACAACGACTATTCATTAAGCCGCGCTCCCATTTACGAAACAAGCTGGTATCGCGCCATTGACACGTGGAGGCAGGGACGGGTGTTTAATGATTTTTGATTCGAAACTACGGGCAACAAACGGATATTGTGAAAATAAAAACAGGCAAACAGGCCCTGAATCATAGATTGCTTTGCTCGTAATGAATGAACGCAGCAATATATCCGTCTCACCATTCTAACACCTTATTTCAACTATGATTGGTTTGTAAGGTTTTTACTTTATTCCTTGTTTTCTTACACTTTTCTCACATCTATCAAAATTGTATGCTTTTTTAATGATATTGTCCCTTCCTGAAATAGCTT
>PLYJ01000196.1 GCA_003151745.1 Bacteroidota bacterium | reverse complement strand
TCAACCTTTTTCAGGACGATACAATAATGGTTTCAAATACTTAATATTTAATTTACATTAGATTAACCATCTCTTTATATTACTGTCATATTTTCGTAGTGTGGAAAACGAAGCAATCAGGGTAATGTGAAAATTACCGCGAATGCCAGGGTTACGAAAAACAAAATGAGAACTAACAGGGAAAGAATTCTACTCGCCGTCAATCCGGCAAATGCAAAACTGGAAGGAATTTTATCAGAACAAAATTTCCAGGTTATTCTTTGCGATCCGAAAAACGCGATGAAGGATATTATAAAAAAACATCCCGATCTTATTATGATGGAAGGCAGTGCGTCAGAGCCTGATGTGTTCGATCTCTGTTATCGTATAAAAAATCACTCGCTTATGCAAGATGTGCAAGTGGTGATAGTGAGTAATCAGGAAGAAGAATATCTCGAAGCAGCAGCTTTTAATGCGGGAACGAATGATTATATTATTAAGCCTCTGCTCAGACCTTTGGCTTTGCTGGGAAGAATAAAATCATTGTTGAAGAAAAATAATGACGTTCACCCTACTCTCATTCAAAATAATGGAAAGCATACGTTACGCATAGATCAGGATTCATTTGCTGTTTACCTGAATGACAAAGTGGTGAATATTACAAAAAAAGAATTCGACTTGCTGGTGCTTTTATCCTCAAAACCCGGAAAGCTTTTTACGCGTAAAGAAATCTATCAAAGCGTCTGGAACAAAGATGTTGTTTCCGACCGCACTATTGATGTGCATATACGCCGCCTGAGGGTTAAAATAGGAGATGATTTTATTTCCACGCAAAAAGGGGTTGGGTACCGGTTTTCAGTCTAATAAATTGGGTTTCGATAAGAAAGTCACGCATCCAATCGGTTTTTATGGACATAAAAATACTTCGCTTTCGTTAGAATTTTTAAATATGATTTTTGGGACAATGCCCCCTGGCGATTTTGCAGCCACTATTGTTCTTGTTATCTTCGCCACTCAGGCGGAGGAAAAAGAAGGCTGAGGAACTTAGGAGCTTTTATATTAAAGCTTAATATTGACTATTATCTTCTTTCAAAAAGTTCGACTTTTGGAATGTTTGGCCTGCTAAAATAAGAGCAATTCCGCAGCATTGCATAATCGCTTTTTTTATTGTTTAAATAATCCATTCAAACTATTCTCTTGGCTCATAAATCAGGTTTTGTAAGTATTATCGGAAAGCCGAATGTTGGCAAGTCAACGCTGATGAATGAATTGCTGGGTGAGCGCTTGAGCATTGTCACGCACAAAGCACAAACTACGCGGCACAGGATAAAGGGAATTTTAAATGATGAAAATTCACAGATAGTCTTTTCTGACACACCCGGCATCCTTGAACCGCATTACCTGCTACATGAAAAGATGATGGACTTTGTGCATTCATCCATTGCTGATGCAGACATCGTGCTCTTTATTACCGATCTTGAAGAAGCTTATTTTGACGAAACAGTGACTACTGTTCTTGCCATGGTGAAGGTGCCTGTAGTGATTGTTCTCAATAAGACGGACCTTTCCACTACGAATGAAATTAATAAACTTGTTGTGGGTTGGAAGAAGGCCATCAAGCCCTATGCAGTCATTCCTGCATCAGCTCTTAACAAGTTTAATATTGATAAGATAAAAGAAACATTGCTCGAGCTATTGCCTGAAGCGCCTCCTTACTTTGACAAGGAAAATATCTCTGATGCAAGTCAGCGCTTCTTTGTGTCTGAAATTATAAGAGAGAAGATATTTCTTTATTACGAAAAGGAAATTCCCTATTGTTCGGAAGTGGTCATTGATACCTTCAAAGATGAAAAAACCATTGTGAAAATAAGTGCGTTGATATTTGTAGAGCGCGATTCTCAAAAGCCAATTCTCATTGGGTATAAAGGAGAATCGTTGAAACGTGTTGGAACAGATGCAAGAAAAGACATGGAGAAATTCCTCGGCAAGAAGGTTTTTCTTGAATTATTTGTAAAAGTGGACAAGGATTGGAGGAAAAAAGAAAGCCAATTGAGGCACTTCGGTTACCACGGGTAATAAGGTAATTGGAGTAATTAAGGTAATTAGAATCGCCTTAGTTACCATAATTACCTTATTTAATTTAATTACCCCTTTTTTAGCGTTTTCATATTCAATCTATAAGCATATATTTGCGCCCCGAATTTAATAACCACACATTTAATTATTTATGACTAAAGCAACATTAGTAACAGAGATTTCAAAAAAGACAGGCATTGAGAAAAAGGTTGCCCTTCAAACAGTTGAAGCTATGATGAAGATCATTAAGGGCACCATGACAGAAGGGGAAAATGTTTACCTGAGAGGTTTCGGCAGTTTCATTCTTAAAAGACGCGCTCAAAAGCTTGGACGCATCATTTCTAAAAATACAACCATCGTTGTTCCGGCTCACAACATACCAGCATTTAAGCCAGCAAAAACTTTTGCCAATAAGGTGAAAAATGTAAAAGCGAAATCTAAAAAGGTGGCTGCATCTGCCTAGGGTGTCTATTCCAAAAACAAAAGCATTAATCATTATAGGGGCCTTGGCCCTCATCATCGTTCTTTACTTACAGTCAACGCAAATAGTATCTAAGAAGGAAGAGGTACTTGCACCAGGTGATTTCTTTTCCCGCATCCTCAGCCAGGCAAAGTCTTCTTTGAAAAGGGAGGAATTGGAACCTCTGAAAAAGTTGGAAGCGGACATTGAAAAAGGAAATGCAAACAATAAAGTTCTGTTACTTGATTCAATGGCACATAGTTGGCAACGGTTGCAGGTGCCTGCCATAGCAGCTCATTATTTTGACGAGGAGGCAAAGCTGATGCCTACAGAGAAAAATGAGCTGAATGCCGGCGCAACCTACTATGACGCTTTCAGCATTGCGGGAGACACTGCGCTAAAATCTTACTTAGTGCAGGGCGCTATCAGGAATTATGAAAAGGTGATTGCTCAAAATCCCGATAACCTCGACGCAAAGACGGATGTTGCATTATGCTATGCCGAGGGCACCAACAATCCCATGCAAGGCATTATGTTGTTGCGGGAAGTGGTGGCAAAAAATCCAAAGCATGAGAATGCACAATTTAATTTGGGTGTGCTTTCCATTCGTTCAGGACAACTGGATAAAGCGGTTGAACGACTTAGCAACGTGATAGAGATCAATCCATCACGGTATGACGTATACTTTTTGCGGGGAAGCACGTATATGAAGCTCGGTCAAAACGAAAAGGCGCTAAAAGACTTTGAAAAAGTCAAAAATGAATCAGGCAACGCTGCAATGGTCAGCGAAGCCGATAATTATATCAATCAATTAACTAAAAATTAAAATCACACATCTATGCCCAGCGGAAAGAAAAGAAAAAGACATAAGATGGCTACGCATAAGCGTAAAAAGCGTCTGAGAAAAAACAGACATAAGAAGAAGTAATTACCAGCAGGCAGGGGCAGTAAGCAGTAGCAGTTTGCTACATTGCTTATTGAATTAAGTGCCTGCTGCAACTGTCTACTGCCTGCTGGCAGAAGCCTTCTTCGCTGAAAAGGCCACCTGCATATTCCCCTGATTACCTTTTCCTGTCTGATCATTCTAAAATAATCATACACGGAAAATGCAAAGCACCTTTCAGCACCTGACTTGCCATCAGTAATACTCTTTTCAATTTGTTGGGAGAGATGTTAAATACATTTTCTCTTGAATAATGAACTTATCATCAATGCAAGTTCAAACGAAGTTACTATTGCCTTATTAGAAGACAAAAACTTAGTTGAACTCAGCAGCGAGAAGAAAGACCAGGGCTTTGCTGTAGGCGATTTATACCTCGGCAGAGTTAAGAAGACAATCCCCAGCTTAAACGCTGCCTTCGTGGACATCGGCTATGAGAAAGACGCCTTTCTTCATTACCTTGATTTGGGTCCGCAGGTACAATCTCTTTTAAAGCTCACCAGGCTTGCCACCACGGGAAAGAATCCCGATCCGCTCATGTCTAATTTTCAGCTTGAACCGGAGATTAACAAAGGCGGAAAAATTAACCAGGTGCTTTCTGCCAATCAGTGGATATTGGCGCAGGTGGCTAAAGAGCCAATCTCATCCAAAGGCCCGCGCATCACTTCCGAAATTTCGCTGGCAGGAAGATACGTGGTGTTAGTGCCTTTCGCTGACATGGTTTCCGTTTCCCAAAAAATTAAAAGCACGGAAGAGCGCCTGCGTTTAAAGCGCCTCGTGTCAAGCATCAAGCCTAAGAACTTCGGCATTATTGTGCGAACTGTCGCTGACGGAAAGAAAGTTGCTGATCTTGACAAAGATGTGCAGGAGCTTGTTGCCAAATGGAAAGCTAGCTTCGAGCTGCTTTCTGTTTCAAAACCTCCCGTTAAAATACTTGGTGAGCTGAACCGCACTTCCACCATACTTCGCGATTCATTGAACGCAAGCTATAATAGCATTTGGGTGAATGACCAAGCCATGTATGAAGATATCCGGAATTACATCGGCGAGATTTCACCTGACAAGATTGATATTGCAAAGCACTACAAAGGCAAGGCACCCATCTTCGAAAACTTTGGGATTGACAAACAAATCAAGCAAAGCTTTGGCAAAACGGTGAGCATGCAAAATGGCGCTTACCTGATTGTTGAACATACCGAAGCCATGCACGTGGTTGACGTGAACAGCGGAGGGCGTGTTAAAACAGGCGATGCAACACAGGAGGCAAATGCATTGCAGGTTAACCTGGACGCTTCGGTTGAGTTAGCTCGTCAATTGCGTCTTCGCGATATGGGTGGAATTATCGTGGTGGATTTTATTGACCTCCACACACCCAACAACAGGAAAGCGCTGTATGAAAAGCTAAAGACGGAGATGAAGAAGGACAAGGCGCGGCATAACATCCTTCCTCCAAGCAAGTTCGGCGTGGTGCAGATTACCCGCGAGCGTGTGCGCCCTGAAACCAACATCACCACCGTTGAGAAATGCCCTGCCTGCGATGGCACCGGCGAAATAAAAGCAAGCATCCTTCTTGTTGACGAGATTGAAAACAACATGCGATATTTCATCAAGGAGCAAAACGAAAAGCAGCTAACCGTCACCGTTCATCCCTATCTTGAAGCATACCTTAACAAAGGAACATTCTTTAAGCCCTCCATCGTTGGACAATGGAAGAAAAAATACAAAATCAAGCTGCTCGTTAATGCCAACAACAACTACCATATTATGGAGTATCACTATTTTGGCAAGAATGAGGAAGAAATAAAAGTCTGAAAAAAGTAAGTTCAACGTTATTCCGTTCAATGTTCAAAGTTTCGTAACATTGAACGGATTAACTTTGAACATTGAACTGATTTTATTTCATGAAAGAAAAACCTTCTCTCAAGATAACTGATCCGCAAAAGGCATATATAAAAGCGCAAAAGTACTGCGCTTACCAGGAGCGCAGCCAGCAGGAAGTGCGCGACAAGCTTTATTCGTATGGATTACATAGAAACAATGTTGAATCCATCATTGCTGATTTAATTACTTCCGGCTTTTTAAAAGAGGAACGATTTGCCATTGCTTTTGCAGGTGGAAAATTCAGGATGAAAGGGTGGGGGAAGATAAAAATCAAACAGGCGCTTAAGTTCAAAAGTGTTCCTGACAAGATCATCAGCAAAGCGCTTTCTGAAATTGATGCACGCGAGTACGAAAAGACGTTGAAGAAACTAATCAGTGAACGCACAAAGGAAGTAAAAGAAAAAAATCCGTTAAAGAAGAATTACAAGATAGCGCAGTATGCCATCAGCCGTGGGTTTGAACCGGAATTGGTTTGGAGTTTTTTAAGATCAGAAGACTGACATGTAATGCTCCCCAAAATTTAGACTGTTAATTGTGTTAAATGAATATGTAAATTTAACCAAATAAACAGTTTAAAAAAATGAGAAAAGAAAGAAGGACTTAAACAGGAGCATTCAAAGCCAAAGCAGCATTAGAAGCCTTACAAGAGA
>PLYJ01000224.1 GCA_003151745.1 Bacteroidota bacterium | reverse complement strand
TACACAGTAGCCTTGAGGAGAGGGGGGGTTTTACAACTTCCTGAGGCTTTGTTGCATGAATATTTTCAGTATTGACAAGGGTTTCAGCAGGTAATATTGATTTCTTTATATCCAATTCAAGTAAAAAAGCGATAAAACTTTGAAATTTCATCAAAACTTTGAACATTATTCATGCAACAAAGCCACTTCCTGATTAAGTTATTAAACCTTTCTCTCTTTCCAACTGAAATCCGGATACAGCTATTGTCAGCTAAAATGATATCTCCGTTTCTGAGGCATTTCTTTATATACATTATATTAACTATGTGTGACCGATGAACCCGTATAAAACCAAATTCTTTAAGAAAGTCTTCGCATTCCTTTATTGACCTTCGAATGCCAATAGCGCTTTTATCAATAAAATAAAAAATGGTGTACATATTATCTGCTTTACAGCGCACTATATGATGATAATTAACAAACGTTAATTCATCAAATGTGGACAAGGCAATCATGGAATCCTTAGAATAAGGATAATGATTCATTATAAAGATCATTTTGAGCATCGACCCGAGGGACTTTGGATCTTCTAGGAGAAGACAAATCCGTCCTTTTGGGGACCTCGGGTGCCTTTCCTTTCTTTTTTATGCTTCTTGATACCGTGGCTATGTTCATTGCGAGAGCGCTGTTAACTGCCACGAATGATTGAGAACTGAAACGGCTAATGCAAAATTTGCAAGCGAGACCGGCTTCAGAATATAACCTGAAATATGCTGATGGTATTCCTTCACAAGTTCCTTATCATCTTCTGAATTAATCATCACAAAAACATTTATACTTTTTAATGCCAGATCATCTTTCAGGTTCTCAAGAAATTCAAATGCATTCATTCCGGATATATTAATATCAAGCAAGATAATGCCGGGAAGGGGGTCCATTTTCATTGCACCATTTGTTCCCCTAAGCATATTGAGCGCTATTGCACCATTCCTCACAACAGGAAGCGGGTTGATGATATGGTTCTTTCGTAAAGTACGCCACACGTCAATTACATGTTCATGCTTATCGTTTATCAATAAAATATTTATCATCGTTTCAATTCTTATTTTTCGTTTCAGGAGATAATGTTTATCCGCGGCATTAGCTCGTGCCTGTATTTTCTGCCTATCGGGATTAACCTATCCTCAACCGACAACGCATCACCTACTATAGCTGAAATATTATCCACGCGAACGATAAAAGATCTGTGCACACGCACAAAATCCTTTTTGGGAAGTTTTTCTAATATGCCATACGTAGACGATATATCGTTTTTCCCTGGTTTAAATATTCATATAGTCGCTCCGCGCCTCCACGAGGTATATATCTTGCATCATGACTTTTTTATATCGCGAATTTGCTTTTATAAAAACGGACATGTCTACAGGTGTTTCCGACCTCACGGATTGCATGACAGCCGGATTATGCATCAACTGATCGTATGCCGGGACTAAATCCCAGATAACAGGGGCGGTTGAGGAATGAGAAAATCTTTGATCTCTTTTGTAGGGCATTAGCGCAGTGGTTTCTTCCGTAATCATCGAACAAGCTTTAATTCAACACCCCGATTTGAAAACGAATCAGCCATTATCATTACTACAAGGAAGTAGCGAAAAGAAGAAAATAAGTGAGGTTGCAATAAGTATATTCCCTAAAACTGTAAGATATTTGATCATGTAGTGTTTTGCTTGTTTTATATATTATAGACAACGTTTCCATATTTCAGTACGCCCGAATAGAGAAATACCAACATAGCCTCTTATCTCCACGACGTTATTATCCTTCAGTGTTATCTTGCAACTGTAGGTTTTTCCGCTATGCGGATCATATATATCACCGTCGTTCCAAACATTATCGCTGTCAAAGACAAAGTTGGTAAGCAACTGCAAGCCGAGGAGCGGACGGCCTTGCATTGCTACATCAGGATTTTTTGTATCTACTTTTGGCTTGCCGTTTTTGGCTGTTGGCTCGCGAAGCCAAACGATTTTGCCTATAAATTTTCCATTTTCCTTTTCAATCTTTACCTTGCTTAAACTATCCTGAACCAACCAGATGCCGATGATAGCATCAGGATTTTCAGCAACCTTCCTGAACGCGGACGAATTGCCGATCATGATACATACTAATACTGCGTATATCGGAAACGATTTCATTTTTTATTCGATCCGAACGTGAGGTCGGCTCCCACAGCAATGACATTCGTTGCATTGTTTACCGTTACGTTTACATTAAGCGGATATGCTAAAAGAGCCGGGATCATTTGATCTTTAGCATAAAACACATGCAGGTAGCCGACATTGAGGGTTACCTTTTCGTTTATCTTGTAAGCAAGGCCTGTGTTAAGGCTGTAGTTATTATTCTTTACTATCTCAAATGCACCCAAGTCAGTATAATATCCTGCTTCGTTGGAGAAATTATAACGGGTAAAACTGGTGCCGATGCTGACCTGTACTTGTGAAGTTGCCTGGTACTGAAATGCCAGTGCATATACATAAGCATTGCCTGCCAGTGCAGCATAAGGTGAATCAGCCGTCAGCATTGAAGATGTACCCCAATTTGCATTCTTTTGAAAATAATAATTAAAATCAGCAGAAGCTTTCAATTTTGAATTAAGCTCATAGGCTGCTCCGAAAGCAAAGACAGCAGGTAAATCTCTCCTGTTGGTGGCTCCATCCTGAGTGAGTCCAAAATCATCTGTGTTCACCTTGGTTTTAAAATTAAGATTGACTTGTGTTTCATATCTCACTGAAAGATCAAGGTGTTCAATAGCCGTAATATTCACCCCAATGACCCCGCCGAATCCGGTTGCTGTGTAATCTGCATCAAGGCTGAGCGGCTTATCCGGTAGATGAAGCGGGGAAGCGGTGAGTGTCATACCCGCCTGATCTGTATTTTTTGCGCTTATATAACGTCCCGCCAAAGAAACAGAGATGCCGTCATTAATTGCATAGCTTCCGCCGAGTGTTGTTGCGAGATATATAGAAGTCGCCTTCAGCATTTGATCCGTCGTTGCCGTATATGCGCCGCCGGCAGCTTTTAGCGTTTGTAAGGCAATGAGATCAGTTGTAATAGAACCGTGAGGATAGTCTGCCGTAGCGCCTCCGCCGGCATTGAATACTCCTGTAAATAAAGCCCAGTTATCTTTTTTGTAAGCAGCATATAAATTGGGAAGAAAGAGATCAGCGCTGCCTTGTGAAAATGTTTTTGGGCCTCCACCTAAACCAAGATCATATTCATGCGTGGGGTTACGGAATAAAAACTGATTGCCAAGATTGATGTGCAACCCATCTTTTAATTTGGTGAGGCCTGCGGGATTATAGACAACAATATCAGTTGCATCAGTGGCAGCGTTACGCGCCGGGGAGCGAACCCATTCTGCACTCAGATTGCGCAGGTTATCTATCTGAGCAGATACATTGTTATTGAACATACTGGTCATAATGAAGAGTGAACATAAGGGTAGCAATAGTTTTTTCATAGGTGATTTTGGTTAGTTGGTTTACTGTTATAAGCTGCTGATTTTTGCATTGCTTTAATCAGCTTTAGCATGATTTGGCAAAGGTGATGCCCTTCATTGATAATAAAAAATACTATTTTTGTCACTACCTGATAACTTAAATATATCAGTCAATTCTTGTGCATTAAATATTAGTATACTTATCCCTGATCCAATTCAAATGATGAACCTGGTGAGCAATAATGCAATAGAGTAACGCTTTAACTGAAACGGGATTGTTGTTTGTAACACCAGTTTGTTCAAACATATTTTCATTCATATTGGAAAACAGTGAGATGCTTGCATTTCGTACAGTCAATATTTCCCCTGCAATGTTTTTTAAAGTTCTTGAATGATAATTTGATTGAAGTGTATATTCATTTTCATCGAACCCCGGAACGGAAGTGGCGTCATGCCGTGCAATCCTTAAAGCCCTGTAGCTGAGAATTCTCTCAGTATCGCATACATGTCCCGAAACTTCCCTTACTGACCATTTACCGGCTTTGTATCTATAAGTTTCCTTTTCATCTGAAATTGAAAGAAGAAATTTTTGCATGGCATCACGTTGCTCAACCAAATCTTTTAACATATCATTCCCCCGATATTCTTTCAAATAGGATTGGTAGTATAGAGGAAAGGATTTGGAAATTTCAGAGGATTGGGGTGCGACGATTAGCATATTATTTAGTTAAGATTAAGAGCGTTTGCAAAGGTGAGGACACTCACTGATAATTAAAAAATACTATTTTTGTCGCGAAATGATAACAAATAAGCATCAATGGAATTAAGACATTTAAGATACTTCGTAGTTGTAGCAGAGGAATTGCACTTCCGGAGAGCTGCAGAAAAACTATTTATTGCGCAGCCTGCTTTAAGCAGGCAAATAAAATTGTTAGAGGAGGACCTGAATGTTTTATTGCTTAAAAGAACTAAGCGGGTCGTCTTACTAACAGAGGCAGGGAAATTTTTTTATAAGGAAGTGAAGGATTTATTTACAGCAATAGATCTGATAAAAACTAAGGCGAAAGAAATTGAAAGCGGCGCCGCCGGAAAAATAAAAATAGGATACGTTGGCTCTGCCATGCTGAGTGTGCTACCGAAAATAATTACTAAGCTGCAAAAAAGTTTGCCGGATTTGCATTTTGAATTACATGAAATGACGGCGATGGTGCAGGTTGAAATGCTAAAGGCAGATAAAATAGACATTGGCTTTTTGAGGATTCCGCGGGATGATAAGGACCTGATCATGCAGACTATTTTCACAGAAACCTATAGTATTGTGCTTCCTGAAAATCATAAAATCACAACAAAGAATTTTAAAGGACTGCATCAACTGGCTAATGAAAAATTTATTTTTCCTCCGCGCAATGTAGGCCAACGGTATTTCGATACTCTCATTTCATTATGCACTGCTGCGGGCTTCTCTCCTATTATTGCTCATGAATCACTTTTTGAAAATGCTATCATCCGATTGATAGAAAATGACATGGGTATATCAATCCTCCCTTCTTCCTTCAACAAGGAGTTTAACGCGAAAGTTAAATTTATTGAATTGAAAAAAATTCCGCAACGCTTACAATTATCTATTGCATGGAACAAAGACAATATTAATCCTTCGCTGTTAACGATGATTAAATTGATTAGGGAAACGGTGGGGTGACTTCTTTTCGGTTTTGAATAATAGAATTTAGTGTCCACTTGCGTGTGACTTTATTCCAGGATGCTGTATGTTCTGTGTCGAGCCATTTTACTTTGACCTGGTAAGAACCTAAATTTCCTTCATTCACCCAGGATGGCCTTTCGGTTACTATCATCCTGAATTTATTCTGCTTCTTATCTTCTATATCCATAGTTTGACCGAGAGCCGGCAAAACCAACTGAGGAGAAGTAGCAGTTACTTTTTTCATTAGGTGTGCCGGAAGTTTTCTTTTCTCCTTTCCCCACTTTACTAATATTCCTCTACTCTTTTCTGATCTTGGCATATTGAATAATGTTAAGGCAACAAAACTAATGGTAGGCATTAACAATAATCAATAGAATTTTAGTCATTAATTGATAAGATGAGGGTATCAATTAAGGTTGTGCTGATGGCAGATAGAACTTGAAATTTCAATAATTCATAGTGAAAATGTGTAAATGATGTAACTCTTTTCTCCAATTGTATAACGCATATCCTTTTAAACATGCAGACCTTTACAGCTTATAGCGGAAGGGAAAAAAAAATGGATGAATTGCTGAAAATTCTCATAGCGGATGAAAAGAAAATTGATAAACTAAGTTTGCGCTATAACCTGTTTAAAAAAAAATATAGTTAATGAAACAGAAGTCGATACGCAAACAAGGACGCATTTAGCTACACAGATATTAACGATAAAAAAATCAAACGCTATTATTGTAAATCATTGTTTGGGTGAACATAAACTGACCCTGTTAGAAATAGATGAAATAGTAAATACACATACAGCCAAATCGAAATCAGAAAATAGTTAGCTTGCTGTTTTTGACTTAGCAGACCTTTTATTCATCTTCTCACGCAACGCCTTCATATCATTGCTCAATTTCTTCTGAACGATCTTTGCGTAAATCTGCGTTGTGCGAATGGAGTTATGATCTAACATCCCCGAAAGGCTGTCTATCGGAATAGAAGGAATAGTGAGCAGCCTTAAAGCAGTATTGATAGAAAATTAATTTAATCCTGTAATATTCCAATTACTCCAAACATATATAAATTATATTGAACTTAGTGATATTCACAATTGCAAGTAGTGTAATCTTAATCATTACTATATAAATCATGGCGGCTAAACACGTATTAAGTAAATCAACCTTCATGTATGGATGTCAATGCCCAAAGCGTCTATACCTTCATAAATTTAAGCCTGAATTAAAGAACCCAGAAGATGAGCATAGAGCTTTACGTGCGTCCTGAAACAAGCATCTCAAAGAAACAAGTTATCTTTGATGAGTGGTATAGGTGAGGAATTTTACCAGGAAGAAATACCACCTTACATCAAAGGCGTTGGTAAGACTTTCATTGTAGTCAATGCGGAATCCGGTTTTGGTGAAGAAGCCAGCCCTCGAAAAATTACAATTAGTGATGTTCTAGAATATTATCGAACACAGGCTCCAAACATCTCAAGTGGAATCCATTCACTTGCTGGCATTCATGGAGATTGGAGGCAAATTGATTCGATGGCTAAAGAGATGTTGGAACTATTCAAATGTATAAATATTGATGGTTTGAGAAAGGCTTCTCGAAAAGCAGGGTTAACCCCAAGGTTCTGATTGTAATATTCACTATGTAACATTAATATATAAAGAATGAACGAAGTTGTAGTTGTGCCGTAAAAGAGGTCACTCAGGATGCGGTAAAATTCATTTATCCTGGTGAAGAAATTATCAATACTGTTTATAAAAATACTGTTCAAAAAATCATTTTTAAATTGGAAACTTGTGAAGGTGTTCATGAAGGAGTAAAGCAGAATTCACCATTCCCATTCCTTATGGAATCCCAGAAGTTTAAATGTCTTGAAGATGTTTTTGGAAGGGTGAAAATGTTGATGTGATGACAGGTTTAAGCCCTGCCACCAAATCAAAAAAAAAAATGTTCAAAACTTTTTTAACGACATTTGAAAAAGAATGATACTTTCACACACATCAAATTTATTATAGTATTAACCTTTAAAAAATTTAACATTATGAAAAATGAAGAAATTGTAAATGAAGTCATCACAGCTCTTGAAAAGAGAAACTGGGAAAATGTTGAGAAGAAGCTCACGGACAATTTTACGTTCAGTGGAGCAGTACCGAAACCCATTGGTAAAAAGGAATGGGTGGGGGTGCAACGTGCTATTCAATCAGGTATTCCTGATTTAAAATTTAATCTGCGCCAGGTTACTACAAAAGGCGACAAAGTTACCGCAAAAGTTAAACTATCCGGTACTCATTCTGCTGACATGCCAGCTCCGATACCGGGAGCAAAATCTTATCCATCCACCGGAAAGAAAATTCAAATGCCGGAAGAGGAAATTGAATTTACTATTGTTGGAGATAAAATTTCAAATCTCAACGTGAAAACTACTCCGAATGGTGGAGTTCCTGGGTTACTGAAACAGATTGAAAAGTCTTAAGGAGTAAAGTAACTATCCTTTTTGTGCAGGCAGATTTCCAAAATCTGCCTGTTTTATTTCTACAAATGAAATCGAAGAACGGGTGTGTTGTGAAGGAGTAAAATTCCTTTTCACAGCCCTATTCAAGAATTATTTGTAACTTACATTTTTCTTTAACATTGAACTTGGTAATTTTGATGTGAGATGGCATGAAAAAAATCTACTTTCTTTTTCTCCTTCAATCTTTAATCCTAAATCTTCCATCTTCTTTCGGTCAAGCCGGAACATGGACATGGATAAGCGGGGACAGCACTATCAATTCTCCTGGAGTATATGGAACACAGGGAGTGCCAAACCCTTCAAACGTTCCCCCTGCTTTATACGAACCATGCGAGTGGACAGATTTGAACGGAAATTTTTGGATGTACGGAGGACTTGATGAAAATATCGGAATAAGCGTGCATAATGATTTATGGGAATATGATCCTGTTGCCAATATGTGGACGTGGATGACAGGCACCAAGGCAGCAAACGATACAGGCAATTTTGGAATACAGGGCGTTGATTCTGCATCCAATCGCCCGCCTTCGCTTGCATGGGGCACATCATCATGGGTTGATCTGAAGGGTAACCTGTGGATGTTTGGTGGCTGTATTAACAATAGTTCATCCTACGTTCAAAGCAACCTGTGGAAGTATGACATTGCAGCCAATGAATGGACATGGGTAAACGGACCAGGCTTAATTATCAATATGGGTATATATGGAACACAGGGAGTGCCTGATGCCGCCAACTACCCGCCCGGACGATGTGGATGTGCTGCTGCATGAACTGACAAAGCAGGCGATCTTTGGCTCTTTGGAGGATTTGGAGACGGTAATAATAGCGCTTTGTGGCGTTATAATATTGCTTCCAATAGCTGGACATGGATGAAAGGCTCAAATGTGATAGCACAAGGAACGTGGGGTATAATGGGTGTTGAAGATCCCAATAACACACCGAGTGGAAGATGGTCTTATACAAGATGGAAAGACAAATGCGGAAATCTCTGGCTATTCGGCGACAACGGTCTCGATGCAGTAGGCGCTGGCGGAGAATTGAATGATTTGTGGCGTTTCAACATAGCCACCAATAACTGGACATGGATGAGTGGCATTAACATGGTCAGCAATACGAATACGGGTGTTTTCGGCACCAGGTGTATTACATCAGCTTTTAACATACCTCCTCCACGCGCTGAATGCCGCACTGCTGGACCGATGCCAACGGAGACTTCTGGATGTTTGGAGGCGTTGTTTTTAATAAAATGTTAAACGATTTGTGGAAGTACTGTGTTTCTTCCAATCAATGGACATGGGAAAGTGGTGATACAATTCAGAATCCTTTGGGTAACTGGGGAACACTGGGAGTGACAAGCCCGTCCAACAAGCCCAACGGTCGTGACGGTGCAGTGGGATGGGCTGACAATAAAGGGCATCTTTATTTTCGGGGCGGTGTATCACTTGGTGTTGCTACCGCATATAACGATTTATGGAAATTTACCATTGACTCTACATGTAGTACTTGTGCTGCGATGGCTCCTTGTGCTCTTTCTCCTATTGCATCTTTTCAGTCTGCCAAAACAGACATTTGTGCTAATGATTGCATAAACTTTACTGATCTTAGCACGAATAATCCCACAAATTGGCAATGGAGTTTTCAAGGAGGCATACCTACATCAAGCACAAATCAAAACCCGCAAAACATCTGCTACCAGATATCGGGTACTTATAATGTTACTCTCATTGCATCGAATGGAATAGGAAGTGATTCGGTAACCTTCACTAACTATTTAACTGTTAACCCTGCTCCGCCAACACCGGTTATTAATCAAATAGGAACAACACTTTATTTTAGCACCAATTCTTCATATACTTCTTATCAGTGGTATATAGACACCACACTTATTAAAGGTGCAACTGATACCCTGTTGGTCATTACTCATGGCGGCAATTACAATGTTAAGGTATCAGATGAAAATGGATGTAGCATTGCTGTTGGCATAACCGTTGGCATTAAAGAGTTTACTCAAAGCAATTATATTTCTCTTTCTCCAAACCCTGCCACCGATGAATTATTGATAAGCGGAAACTGGCAATCAGCATCGGGAAAGAAGATAATAACTATCTATAACATACTCGGAGAAACAATCTATGTGAAAGAATTAAACAATAAGCCAGAAACTGTAAACTGTAAATCCTTGCCCGCAGGCATTTATTTTGCTCAAATTGCCAGTGAAAGCGGCAGATTGGTAGGCAAATTTGTTAAAGAATAAAGAATATGATAAAACCATTACAACAAATTAGTAACAACAAAACAGGTAACCGCACAATGCCCGTTCTCTTTACTTTAACTCTTATCCTTACGAGCATGATAGGGCTTGCGCAAACTGCCTACATTACGAATAGGGCTGATAAAACCGTTTCCGTTATTAATGTTGCAACAAATACTGTTTCGGCTACAATCCCTGTGGGTATTGGTACTAATCCTTTTGGTGTATCTGTAATCCCCGATGGAACTAAGGTATATGTTACGAATGATAATTCACCTGGTACGGTAAGTGTAATAAACACTTCCACCAATATTGTTTCGGCTACAATTACAGTTGGTAGTAATCCAGGTGGTGTATGCGTGAGTCCCGATGGAGGTACTTTATATGTTGCGAATTATTTTGATAATTCAGTGAGTGTAATAAACACCTCTACCAATAGTGTTTTGACTACTATTAAAGTTGGTAATTTTCCTGCGGGTGTATCTGTTACCCCCGATGGAACTAAGGTATATGTTGCAGCAAATAATGTAAGTGTAATAAACACAACTACTAATACTGTTTCAGATACCATTATAGCCGGAGCTGGTCCTTATGGTGTATCTGTAAGCCCGGATGGAAATAAGGTATATATTACCGATGAAAGTAGTGATTCAGTACGTGTAATAAACACTGCTACCAATGCTGTTTCGGCTGCGATTACAGTTGGTAATCATCCTTATGGTGTAACAGTGAGCCCCGATGGAAGTATAGTATATGTTGCTATAAGTAATAATTCAATAAGTGTAATAAATACTGCTACCAATTCTGTTTCTGCTACCATTCCGGTTGGTTCTTTACCTATTGGTGTATCCGTGAGCCCCGATGGAATTAAGTTATATGCTGTGAATGAATATTCTAATACAGTAAGTGTAATAAACACCACCACAAATACTGTTTCAGCAACAATTCCGGTTGGTAATTTTCCAACTGCATTTGGAAATTTTATTTCCACTCATACAATCACCGGGATTGCTTCGATAAACATTGAACCTTCAAGCATTTCTATCTATCCCAACCCTGCCACCAACCAACTCACTATTCATACTTCATCTTTTCACAATGAAGCTGCAACAATATCAATAATGAATGTCCTTGGAGAGGTTATGCACGAAGAAAAAGTAAAGTGGAGCAATGAAATAAGCATGAACATCAACAATTTTTCCGCAGGTATTTATTTTCTTCAACTGAAATCGGAGAGCGGCAGTGTGATGAAGAGGTTTGTGAAGGGGTGATATTCATTGCCGTTCCATTTATGGGATGGGTTACATATAAAGAACGGAAGAGATTAGCCAAAATATATATTGGGCTAAAGCTCTTCTCATTTATATTAATTATATCTATTGATTCAAATCAAGGACAATGAAGTGTTAATAAGTTTCCTACGCTGACATGACGCCGCTAAGTTTATCCGCAATAAGAGTGTAGCTTTACCGCAAATTAAAATCAATCAACCCAATAGCGTAGCTTAACTAAGATATATAAATAACCGGTAATCCGACAAAGTGCTTCAAGCCGTCTTGCCCTTTATAGAAAAAGAGCAAGACGGTTTTTTTGGGAATTGATAGGTTGGTAAGCACGATGGTAAAAAAAAGACAATGAATTATTTTTAATAAGAAAAGGCAAACATTCAAGTACACTGACATCACTAATAAATAATTAAACTTTAAAAATCAAAATCAATTGAAAAAAATTACATTTCTTGCCTGTATTTTAGCATTTACTATTTGCACTTTGCATCCTGCATTTTCACAAACCTCAATTCCGGGTGGCAACATAAGTGGTCACTGGACATTGGCAGGCTCGCCTTACAACATCATGGGTTCAGTGATAATTCCAACGCTCTCCACACTCACTATTGACCCCGGTGTTACTGTCAGTTTCCAAACTTCTTTTGGACTTACTATGGTAGTACAAGGACGATTGCTTGCCATTGGCACTCCTGCCGATAGTGTCACTTTTACCGCATCTGATACCACGGTCGGTTTTAGTGGAATAAAATTTGCAGATAGTTATTATTATACGGGCAACGATACTTCTAAGTTTATCTATTGCAAAATACAATATGGCAAAGCTACCGGCAATACTTATTTAAGCGGAAATGGAGGAGCGCTATTGTTTGATAATTGGTCAAATGCAATTATTTCTCATTGCCTGATCACACACTGCCAGGCGGGTTTGGTTAGTGTGAATGGAAATGGAAATGGAGGAGCCATTTTTTGTGATTCTTCCAGCAGTCCTGTTATCTCTTACAATACCATTTCCTATAATTCAACCAGTAGTCAGTATATCAGCTACGGCGCCGGAATTTCCTGCAGCGATTCCAGCAGTCCTGTTATCTCCTATAATACCATTTCATACAATTCCTCCAACAGCAGCACCTACGGCGGTGACGGCGGCGGCATTTATTGTTACAACAGCAGCCCTGTTATTTCCAACAATACTATTTCCTACAACAATGGAGGAGGAGGTGGCGGAATTGGTTGTGATGGCATTGGGGCCAGCAACAGTGCTATGATCTCTTATAATACGATTTCCTATAACTATGCGACCTTCTATGGCGGTGGAATTTATTGTACTAACATCACCATTCCTTCTATCAACAATAATAACATTGTATACAATTCCGACGGCTATTCCAATAGCTTCGGAGGCGGCGGAATTTATTGTGTCAGCAGCATAATTTCTTCCATCAACAATAATAACATTTCATACAATTCCACAATCGGGGATAACACCGGCAAAGGAGGAGGTGGAATTTATTGTGACGGTACAAGTATCTCTTCTATGTCATACAATGTCATTTCAAATAACTCATCTGCTAATGGTGGTGGAATTTTTTGTTTTAACGGTAGTAACATTGATTCTATCTCCAATACAACGATTATTAATAACTCAGCTTTGGGTGCCACCGGTAACGGAGGAGGTTTTTATTGCAGCGGCACAAGCCCAAGCCCGGTTATGATTAACGTAACTATTGCAAATAATTATGCATCCAACTTTGGAGGAGCTTTGTTTTGCGATGTTGCCGCCCTGCCAAATTTATATAATTGCATTCTATGGGGTGATACAGCTTCAGGAATAGGAGGCGGTAATGAAATGTTTCAAAATGATAATCTAAGCGCAGCAAGTTTTTATTACTGCAATGTGCAAGGAGGCAAGTCAGCTTTTGGTCTTGGTCCTAATTTCTATACAGGTACTTATTTCAGCAACATCAATTCAAATCCAATGTTTGTTTCTCAGTCTGCCGCACCCGGCATCGCTTATGATGGAATGGGTGCAAATTGGAAATTAAAAACAGGCTCTCCTTGTATTGATTCAGGCGACCCGCTATCTCCTTATCAACCCTATCCATCAAAAGATTTGGGAGACAGCGCTCGCACAGTTATTTGCCGGGTTGATATGGGAGCTTATGAAAATCAATATGGCATTTCATCTCCTTTACATGTAAATATTTCGGGGTCTTCTTCTATTTGCATCTATGACTCAACTAAGCTTACGGCAAGCGGAACAAACACCTATACATGGAGTCCATCCCTGGGGCTGAGTCGGACAAATATTGCAAACCCGGTTGCCAATCCTACAGTAACCACTACTTATACAGTAGTCGGCGCTTCCGGCATATGCGAAGCGATGGATACCATTACAATAATAGTTAAACAATTGCCTTCTGTAACATTTAGTGGTAACGACACTACCTGCCAAGGAACGCCCACCACTGTTATAGCAAGCGGGGGAGGAACCTATTTGTGGAGCAATAGTTCAACTGCAGATAGCATTAATGTAAATCCTGCGTCAACAAAAACTTATTCTGTGGTTGTTACCAGCAATGGCTGTATAAAAGATTCAATATTTAAGCTTACCGTTAATCTCTTGCCTGTATTATCCATCAAAACCAGCAACACCAATCCTGATACACTTACTGTGTCAGGTGCGCAAGCTTACGTTTGGAGTACAGGAAGTAACTATGATACCACCATAGTGTATCAATCCGGAACATACTATATAACAGCGACTGATTCTAACGGGTGTGTCTCACAGGACAGCAGTATTGTTGTGATTACCGGTGTATTAGAAATAAATAACAATATTTCAGGTATATCTGTTTATCCTGTTCCCTCCAATGGAAATATGTCTGTATTGTTAAATGGCAACGGGTATTTATCCATGAAGATAGTTGATGAACTTGGAAGAGAAATCTATAATCGCCCTATAGATTCAGGAAAACAAGAGCAGAATCTCACTATCAATATGGGTGGAGTTCCAAATGGTATCTATATGATGCAGATACTATCTAAGCAAGGGGTAATAAGCAAACGGGTAGTGGTGGAAAGGTAGCACCAGCCCCAATTGTATTTTTTGCGCAGGCAGGTTTCACACCTGCCTGTTTTATTTTCTGTAACTGAAAACGGAGAGCGGAATTATTGTGAAGGAGTGAAGGAGAATAAACCCGATGGCTAAGGGACTGTCTTGGTTTTGTTTTAATTGTATCTTTGATGGAGAAAATAATTGTATGTGAAAAAACCGACAAAAGCAAGCTAACAAAACCATTTGACTATGAAAAAATATTTCTTTGTTATGGCAACGATTCTCCTTTTTACAAAAGGAGTTTATTCACAGATTACAAATTATTCACATAAGAACGTACTCGATGGACTGTATGTGAAATCAAATGAGGAACAAATCGTAGCCATTGATACAATGGTTCAAGAGATAAAAACCAACTTAAACAATTACACTAAAAGTAAAGCGTTTAAAGACAGTACAAGCTCTTCGGATTTTTTTCTTCAAGAGAACGAATTGAAGCTTGTTATTCTAAAAACGAATAATGATAATATCGAAAAGCGAGTTTCCTGGTACTTTGCAGATAGGCGCTTAATATTTGCTGAGCAAATTTGGATAGATAATAAAACAAATGCATTAGTTGACCATGAGGAGTTTTATCAAGGCATGGGGCGTCTCCTGGCTTGGATTAAAACAGACAAGACAAAAGAAGACCCTACCTCAAAAGATTTTAAATATATTCAAGATGGATTATTAACTCAAGCCGATATCCTGATTGCCGAATCAAAAAAATAAAAAAAACCGTTGCCTTAAAAGAAATGACACGAACGCATAACCTTATTACTTTTACGAATATTCTCATTAACAAAAATTTCTAAACCTTAAATTATATGTCAACTTTCAACATAAGGAAAATTCTCGTCCCAACAGATTTTTCTGACACATCATTAAAAGCGTTCGACGATGCCATTTTGTTATCAAAGCTTACAAAAGCTGATATTACGCTGCTGCATGTTATGGAAGATATGGCGGCAACAGCCGAAATTGGTGGAAGGTTTGCAACTTCAGTTAACCTGAAGGAGCTTGAGAAAAATGCTTTGAATCAGAGGCAAAAGCAAATACAACAACTTGTAAAAAGTTGAAAATCTTATTAAAGTGACTCCTCTTATTGTTACTGGCAGAACGCATAAGCTCATTATAAAGACAGCAAAAAAATTGAAAGTGGACATTATTGTCATGGGAACTCATGGAGCTTCTGGTATTCGTGAATTCATTGGGGGGAGTAATACATACAGAGTGACAAGCGATTCCGAATGCCCTGTATTGTCAATTCAAAAACATATTAAGAAGCCTGAATTTAAGAATATTCTTGTACCATTTACTGATCGTGCTCATTCGAGAGAAAAAGTGGATTATGCCATTAAGATGTGTTGTCCTAATCATTTATTCGGGATGGATGAGTGAGGTGAAATAGATATTATCTTGCCCCATTTTGAAAAATCGTCTTGCCAAAAAAAAATACCTTGACAAACTATTGTATATCAAGGCATTATTATTTTGAGTTGGCGGAGAGGGTGGTTTGATAAAGTAATTTTAGCATTAAATAAGTTTCATAATGATACGGTATATGTTGATCTGCACCTTAGTGATGCTCAAGATATAGGTGGACATTTGGTTAATTGTACTGCAACGGTTCAAATTATTTCTAATGAGCAGGTAGAAAAAGAAACAGACGCAGTACATCTAAAACATTTTGCCGACTCAATTCAAGAAAATACATATCCAAAATACAAAAATATAATCACAGTTAAAGATTATATAATTACAAAGACAAAGAATGGAAAACTTGAAGGGGATTGGCAAAGTGAAAACATAGACACAGCCCTTGTCAGCTACTTCTATGATTTATTGAGTGATAAGAAAAAAGGAAATTACTTCATGTCAATTCGCTTAGAAGAAAAGCAGAAAGAAACGAATAAGGACGTTTTTGAAATTGAAAAAAGAGACTATAATGCTTTTGTGTTTTATAAAGGAGAGAAAGGCAAACCAGAAGAAAAGTATTGGTGATCGGGAGAAACGGATTCGCATAATCGAGTAAGCTGCCCCATCAGCGTTAA
>PLYJ01000168.1 GCA_003151745.1 Bacteroidota bacterium | reverse complement strand
TGGACTTGTCGTTACGCTGGCATCTTGTAACCATTTTCCTTCCTGTGTCTGTAGTGTATTCAAAGTCCCAACTAAGAACCATAACTCTCGTTCCAAGAGTGTTTAGTTTTCTTATCAGCGGAACATAATCACCATCAGACGCAATTAAAACTAAAACATTGAAGCGCTTGTAAAAAGCAAGTTCGAATGCTTCTAATGCTAGCCATACATCAATCCCTTTCTCTTGCTTGACTCTCCCAAAAGATTTTAGAGGAAGATAGTGTGTTGTAATTCCTTCTGACATTAAGATGTCATCAAACACTCTATCGTAGAAAAGGGTGTCGCCCTTCTGAGTTGCTTCCTGTGCATTTAATCGTCCTCTGAAATAGTGAGAATCTACTATTTGGCACACTATTTGCAAATTCCCAAATTATTGTTACTTTTGTGCCCCCGAAAACAATTAGCTGATTTGTTGATTGACAGATTAGCTAATGAGATTTATTCGGAGCATTAATCAGCTAATTGTCAAATCAGCTTATCAACTAATTAAAAAATGAAGAAAGATATTCATCCAAAAGGATACCGTCCTGTAGTGTTTAAGGACATTTCATGCGATTTCGCATTTTTAACCCGCTCTTGCGTAGAAACCAAGGATACTATTAAATGGGAAGACGGTAAAGAATACCCGCTTGTAAAGCTGGAAATCAGCATGATGTCGCATCCTTACTATACCGGTAAAATGAAGCTTATTGATACTGCCGGCCGTGTTGACAAATTCAATACCCGCTACGCGAAGAAGAAGGATGTAGCGAAATAAGATAGATTTGAGATGTGAGATTGGAGACTTGAGAATGTCCTCTAATCACTTACAATATAAAGAAAGTCCTTTGTTGTCATTAGCAAAGGATTTTTTATTTATAGGAAATTGAAACTTGAAACACGAAATTTGGGATGATACCAAAAAGTAATTCCATATTACAAATTGTATGCTCCGGGTTTCTCAATCATAAACCGTAAACCCGTAAACTGTAAACTATTTAGTTATTTTCGCGCAACGAAAACCTTTACTGAATGAACTACATTCTGTTAGACGATAAACTGAGTCGTGAAAACCTTAAGCCTTTCACGTTCACCCGCCCTGTTGCCGACATACGCATAGGGATTCTTACGATCAGGGAGAAGTGGGAGAAATACATTGGCGCTTCGATTTCGTCATTGACTGAAAAATATTTATCACAGAAATTTCCACTAATCGCAGCGAAAGAAAATATTCTTATCAATGGCTCTGTTCTTCCTGATGAAATACTTATAAAAGAGATCGGGAATCTTAAAGTGGGCGAAAAGCTTATTAGCAAGGATACACTGATTGCCATTCACCTTGGTGGCGAATTGGTGAGAGATTTGAATAAGGTTGAAGATGCAAAAGCTAAATCCGCTAAAAAATATTCTTCTCCAATCGTTAAGCTGAATAATCTCTGGGATATTTTTTTAAAGAACGAAGAAGCTATTAATGCTGACTTTGCATTGATAACAAAAGGGCGCAAGTCGCAACCCGTCAGTAAAAGCAATCATATCATTGGAAAAGGAAAAATATTTTTGGAGAAAGGAGCGAAGGTGGAAGGTGCTTATCTGAATGCAGGCGGCGGTGCTATATATATTGGAAAGAATGCTGAAGTAATGGAAGGCTCCCTGATAAGGGGTTCGTTTTCATTGGGTGAAAGATCTACGTTGAAATTAGGAACTAAGATTTATGGCGGTACAACCATTGGCCCTCATTGCAAAGTTGGCGGCGAAGTCTCCAACGCTGTCTTCTTTGGTTACAGCAATAAAGCGCATGATGGTTTTATCGGTAATTCAGTGATCGGAGAATGGTGTAATCTTGGAGCGGGCACGAACAATTCCAATCTTAAGAATAATTATTCCAAAGTAAAGTTGTGGAATTATCATAAAGAGGATTTCGTTGGTACAGGGCTTACATTCTGTGGTTTAATGTTGGGGGATCATAGCAAATGCAGCATCAGCAGCATGTTTAATACCGGCACAGTGGTGGGAGTTAATGCAAATGTTTTTGGAGGAGGTTTCCCGCCTAAAATCATTCCTTCTTTCTCTTGGGGAGGTTCCGATGGCTTCACTACCTTCAGGATTGAAGATGCTCTTGAAGTGGCGGGAAAAGTATTGGAACGAAGGAATATGAAGTTGGAAAGTGCAGATAAAGACATTTTGCGCACATTATTTGATCTGACTGTTAAACATCGGGTATAGTAAACTGCCATAATGACAGAAATGCCGACTCCCTTTCGTTGGCATGGCTATTGTCTTCAAACACCCGTTTAAAAGGACATTTTTTGACAAAATATTGAACGAATGAATAAAAAAGAAGAGAACTGGTTAGATTGGAATCTTGCAAACGTTGTTGATGAAGATACGGAGTTCATTCCGCTGATTTCTCCTGAAGACGAGGAGGCGATGAATGCAGAGAAGATACCGGATGTGCTGTCGTTGTTGCCTTTGCGCAACACGGTTCTTTTTCCCGGCGTTGTAATACCTATCACCGTTGGCAGGGATAAATCAATTAAGCTGATTAAGGATGCTTTTGCAGTTGATAAAATAATAGGAGTAGTATCGCAGAAAGATGTTTCTATTGAAGACCCAAAGTTTAGCGACCTCAACAGGGTTGGTACAGTTGCACAGATTCTAAAGATGCTGCGCATGCCTGATGGCAATACAACCGTAATCATACAGGGCAAGAAAAGATTTCGTGTAAAGGAACTTATCCAGGAAGACCCTTATGTTAAATGTTCTGTGGAGAAATTCGGAGAAACGGTTCCGGCAAAAAAAGATCAGGAGTTTGCTGCATTGATTTCATCACTCAAGGATTTAGCTTTGCAGATTATTAAGCTGTCGCCGCACATCCCATCTGATGCTGCTTTTGCACTCAAAAATATTGAAAGCGCTGCATTTCTTGTCAACTTCATTTCAAGCAACATGAATGTTTCCGTTGCTCAGAAGCAGGAATTGCTTGAGATGAAAGACCTGAAAGAGCGCGCTACAAAGGTGCTGGAGCATCTTACCAAAGAAATACAAATGCTGGAGTTGAAGAATCAAATCCAGACAAGAGTCAAAACCGATCTCGACAAACAACAACGCGAATATTTTCTCAACCAGCAGCTTAAAACTATACAGGAAGAATTAGGCGGACATACTCCCGATATGGAAGTGGCTGAAATGCGTGAGAAGGGTAAGAGTAAAAAATGGAGCAAAGAGGTTGCTGAAATCTTCAATAAAGAATGTGACCGTCTTCAACGCATGAATCCTGCAGCCGCAGAGTATTCCGTAATCATGAATTACCTTGAAATGCTGCTGGAGCTTCCATGGAATGAATACACAAAAGATAATTTCGATCTCACTCGCGCACAAAAGATTCTGAACAGAGATCATTTTGGTTTGGAGAAAGTGAAAGAGCGTATTCTCGAATACCTAGCTGTGCTTAAGTTGAAGCAGGATATGAAGTCACCGATCATGCTACTCTACGGCCCTCCCGGTGTCGGTAAGACTTCTTTAGGTAAATCTGTTGCCGAGGCATTGGGAAGAAAATATGTTCGTATGTCTTTGGGTGGTCTTCGTGATGAAGCTGAAATTCGTGGTCATCGTAAAACATATATAGGTGCTATGCCCGGTCGCATTCTTCAAAACGTAAAGAAAGCGAAGTCATCTAATCCGGTTTTTGTATTGGATGAAGTGGATAAGCTGGGCAATGATTTTCACGGCGATCCTTCTTCTGCATTGCTTGAAGTGCTTGACCCGGAGCAGAACAATACTTTCTATGATAATTATGTGGAGATTGATTACGATCTCTCGCATGTGTTGTTTGTGGCTACTGCCAATTCTCTTAGTTCTATCCAGCCTGCTTTGCTTGACAGGATGGAAGTAATAGAGATTACAGGTTATATCATAGAAGAGAAGATTCAGATAGCTATTAAGCATCTTGTGCCTAAGCAGTTGGAAGCGCATGGTTTGAAGCGTGATCAGTTAAAGATTCCTCCCAAGATCATTGAGAAGTTGATTGAAGAATATACACGTGAATCGGGTGTGAGAGGATTGGAAAAGAAGATCGCATCAGTCGTCCGTGCAACTGCCAAGCGCATTGCAATGGAAGAAGATTATGCAATCACGATAACAGAAGAAGATATAAAGAAGATTCTTGGCGCTCCTATCTTTACACAGGACAGATATCAGGGAAATGATAAAGCAGGTGTTGTAACAGGGCTTGCCTGGACTCCGGTTGGCGGAGATATTCTTTTTATTGAAGTCAGCTTAAGTCGCGGCAAAGGGAAGGTTGCTATTACCGGCAATCTTGGCGAAGTCATGAAGGAATCTGCCACCATTGCCCTGGCTTATCTAAAAGCGCATTGTGCCGACTTGAAACTTGACAACCGTGTGTTCGATCAATGGGATATTCATATTCATGTGCCAGAAGGCGCTACTCCTAAAGACGGGCCTTCGGCAGGTATTACCATGTTTACTGCCCTGGCATCTGCATTTACGCAACGCAAAGTGCGCGATCATGTTGCCATGACGGGAGAGATTACGCTGCGTGGAAGAGTATTGCCTGTTGGTGGCATTAAAGAAAAAATGCTTGCCGCGAAACGTGCAGGCATCACAGACATTATTCTTTCCGAAGAGAACAAAAAGGATATTGACGAGATTAAAAATGATTATATCAAAGGAATTAAGTTTCATTACGTGAAGGAAATGATTGATGTAACCAAGCTTTCCCTGCTAAAAGAAAAAGTAAAAGATGCTATTGATCTGACGGTAGTTGAGCAAAGCTCAAATGGTAAGCTTTTATAAGGGGAAGAATTCTTAAAAGAAAAAGGGTCTTGTAGATTATACAAGACCCTTTTCATTTATATATTAGTTTCTTTCTCTAGTTAAGTTTATAAGGAACGATCATTAGAAATTCCGGAATCTTTACAGAGAACTTTTCCTTAGCATTCAGTTTTTCCATTTCGTAAGTTCCGTACATTTTTCCTATTTCAGAATCCAGGTTGCAGCCGCTTACATAACGATATGTTCCACCGCTTGCAATAACAGGCTGTTGCCCTATTACTCCTTCCCCTTCCACTTCTTTCTTTTCTCCGTTAGAGTCAATGATGTGCCAATGTCTTTTCTTAAGCTGAATAGAACCTTCACTGTTGTTTTCTATAGTGATACGATAAGCGAAAACGTGCTGCTCAAGCTGAGCATTGCTTTGATCGGGACGGTAGAACGTTTCAACGCTTACTTTAACTCCTGAAGTTACGGCTGTTGTCATACCAATAGTTTTAATACCCTGCAAATGTAAACCATTTTTCAATGCAGCGCAAGAGGGGTAAAGGGGGAGGGTTTAAGGTTTAAAGTTTAATGTTTAAGGTTAGGAACAATATAACACGCTATGCTTCGCAACTTTAAACCTTGAACTTTAAACTTTAAACTATCCTTTAATGGAATTCACTCTTTTAACCCCAATTAACTTGTCATATCTCACTCCGATAGGATGATGGTAAACATAAATTGTGTAATCATTTTCTGTTTCATAATGACTGCCTTCAATATATGAATGATCGGCGCTGTCAGTTCCGGTTTTTACGAAAATATATTCATAATTATAATAACCTTGCTTAAGAAGTAAGGCAGCATGATAGGAATTATCTTCAGGTGTGTACTTCATTCGTGTATCATTTCCATATCGCCAGTCAGAAAAAGCTCCGAATACATATATGTTTCCATCTGTGATTTGTTCAGAAAGAGGAAGCGAAAAATGAACCGTAGTATAATCGGCTTCTATGCCGGCATCTGTTTTATCCTGAACATGAATTAAGTAAGAACCATTAATATCCTGCGCTGTCAGATAACGTTTTGACGATCTTCTTTGATCCTGATCAAGAAATGTTTGATGATTGCCGATGGAATCATAAGCAAAACGATAAATATGTTCAGCAAGATAATTTAAATTGCGGGTATCAAAGAAGCGAAACTCATTTCCCCCGTTAAAAGTATTTTCTTTTTCATAATTATAATCTAATTCTTTGTCTTTTAGAAAGAGCGGTTTTAAATTTGTGATAGCATTATCCGTGCGATCATTCTGTGTGATCACAACTTTCAATTCTTCAAACGGATTATCTATTTTATAATTCGGATAAAGTATAGAGAAATCAACTTTTTGTTTTGCATTCCTGTCATCTATAACAGAAGCGCGGTTAATCTTTGCATCAATTGAAACAAGCTGTTCATAGATCATAAACCTTCTTGTGAGAATAATATTTTTCTGGTCATAATCCCTGAAAACTATCAGAACATAATTGCCGCTGATAGTAGGTTGCATTGTTTGAGAAGGAAAAGTAAGTGTGTAATGTGTATATTTTGTTAATGTATTAGAAGAATATTGATTCGTTTCAATAGGTTCATCAGTATAACCTGTTATATAATTTGCTTTATCATAATCACTGGGTGTCCAGTCAGCTTCGCAGTGAATAAAGGTGTAGCTATAATTTTTAATGTCGTTATCCAGATCATCAAAGGAGAGCATTAATTTTCCGTTTGCGTTTAGTTTTATGGTGGGTGTGCCTGTTTCAGCGCCGGCGGGATACAACAGAACTGTTTTTATGTTATCTACATATACATGGTTATCATACCGCAGATAATTTGATTTATAATAATCCGAAGTGTCCTTCTTTTGGGAATTATCCTGCGCCTTTAAATAATTAAAAGGAATAATGAATAATGAAAAAGTAATAAAAATTAAAAGCGCTTTATTCATTATTCCTTATTACTTACTTTTTAATGTCCCTTCAAGCTTAGAAACCTGCTCAAACACATCTTCCCATTCTTTTGTGGTGTCCTTTAGCTGTGTTTCCGATTCATTAAATTGTTTTAGCATAGCCTGAAACTTCTCAGGGTTCTGATATATATCAGGAAGGGCAAGCTGCCGTTCTAAACCCTTCTTCTTTAGTTCCAAAGAGGCAAGCTTTTCTTCAATTCCTTTAAACCTTTTTGCAAGCTTCTGTTGCTGCTTATGTTGTTCGTCGTCTTTATGCTTATTTTTATGTTCATTTGTTTCTGCAACCTGCCCAGGTTTTACTTTTTTCTGAACAGGTGGGGGAGAAGAAGCCTTCAATTTATATTCTTCATACTCATCATACTTGCCCGGGTATTCTTTTACTTCTTTATTCTCTATATACCAAATTTTATTTGCTATCTGCGAAAGAAAAAACCGGTCATGCGAAACAACAATAAACGTCCCTTCATATTTATTAAGCACATCTATTAATATTCTAACCGACTGAATATCCAAATGGTTCGTAGGCTCATCCAGAATGAGGAAGTTTGATTTGCTAAGCATCACCTTTGCCAGCGCAACCCGCGACTTTTCTCCTCCCGAAAGCACCTTTATTTTTTTAAACGCATCATCTCCGCCAAAAAGGAATGCCCCGAGAATCGCCCTGAGTGACTGATCGCTCTGATCAGGCGCAGCATACTGCAGTTCCTCCAGTATTTCATGATTAAGATTGAGACTTTCTAACTGATGCTGTGCATAAAACGATTCAACCACGTTATGCCCCATCGCGCGTTGCCCGTCAAAAGGTTCAACGCCTGCAATCATGCGCAAAAGGGTGGACTTTCCTTTTCCGTTAGCGCCAATGAAAGCTATTTTGTCTCCCCTTTCAATCGTTGCTTCCGTATGTTCAAAAATCCTGAGCTTAGGATATTCTTTTCTGTCAATCTTTAATTTTGAAATAACCTTGCCTGGCTGTTGACCAATCTGAAAATTAATCCGGATCTCAGAGTTTGCAGATTCAACATCAGAGATCCGCTCCATTTTGTCAAGCGCTTTGATGCGGCTCTGTGCCATTTTCGCTTTACTTGCCTTCGCGCGAAAGCGGTCAATAAGCTTTTCCTGTTCTTTTATATACTTTTCCTGGTTTTTAAACTGGCTGCGTTGCAATTCCTCCCGCAATGCTTTCTCCTGTTCATAGAACGTATAGTTTCCACTATATATAGTTATTTTTTCATTAGCAATCTCTGCAATCTTATTAACTATCTTATCCAAAAAGTACCGGTCGTGACTCACAATCACAATAGTTCCCTGGTAATTGGCAAGATAATTTTCAATCCACTGTATAGATGGAAGATCAAGGTGGTTCGTCGGCTCATCAAGCAGCAACAAATCCGGCTTTTGAAGCATAATTTTTGCCAGCATCACCCTCATCCGCCATCCGCCGCTAAACTCGCACAGCGGACGGTGCAGATCTTCCGTCGAAAACCCAAGCCCTTCCAGCAAACTCTCCGCCCTGTGCTGCAAATTGTAACCATCCATCGCTTCATAAGCAGTTTGCTTGTCGTGAAGAGCATGAAGCAGCTCGTCGGAGTGATCATGCTCCAGCTTTCTCAGTATTTCTTCTATTTCTTCATGCAAAGAATTTTGCTTTCCGAAGGCTTGCATCGAAACGGCAAGGATACTGTCGTTACTGTCATAGCTTAATAAATCCTGGTTTAGGAAACCGATCGTAAGGTCACGGATTTTAGCAATATTGCCGCTCTCCAAAGAATATTCTCCGTTGATAATGCGCAGCAAGGTGCTCTTTCCCGTGCCGTTAGCGCCTATTAAGCCTATTTTTTCACCCGGATTAATCTGCCAAGTGGCATCTTTATAAAGATAACGGCTGCCGAATTCGAAACTTATGTTGTTTAATGATAGCATTTTGCGGGTGCAAAAGTAGCCAAATGCCTTCTTGTATTAGCGGGGAGGGGAAAAGAAAAGATATATTCATCTTTTTGTTTTTAAAGGCCTGACGGGTTAAAAACAAAATAAGAAAATGTGCCGGAATGAGAGTGTATCCTCTTCTGTTCCTAACATCTTAACAGTTATTTTTTTTCATTTCTCCAGTTATAAATGTCCATAACTAAATTTTTATAAGCTTCCTTTGGGCCAATGGTAGATTCATCTTCAAACCATCTTAAAAATTCATTATAAACTAAATCATGGATTTCATTTAATGATTGTCTATTCTTAAATTGTACAATTATTGTCTTTACTTCCGGTTCATATTCATCTAAAGGAGCTCCTATACCTATTAAGCCTAGTGGATCATGTTTATTAATAATTGCTCGTAATTCTAAAAAGGTTCCTTCAAATTGTTTCTTAACCGAATTTATATCAAGAGCCATTAGGGGATCTTTCATTTTCATTTATAATTTAGTGAAAGGTATAAAATTTGAATTAAAACCCCAACAAATTTTCAAACAACAAGCACCTGAAACCCTGCAAACCATTCACACAACCTGTCCCGTAGGGACATTATTTTGGTAGCAATAAAGAAACAGTTGCATCCAGTCCTGTAAGGACGATATTTTATCTCATTCTATATATTTTTCTTTTCATTTATTTGTTTTTATAATGCCATCCCTGCGGGATTTGTATTAAATCATTAATTAATCTTCTACCAAAATGTTATCCCTACGGGATTGAAATATTTAGTAAGAATATTTTATCTCCAACGCAAAGTAACTCAAATAAAACCATTTCCTTTCCCTTCACTCTTATGAACAATCAAAAGTTAATAAGTATATTATATACCTGTTTTAACAGGAATATATAAATGATCCTTTGTGCTCAACAAAAAACCAAACACGATGGCCAAATCAAGAGTAAGAAGAGATTTTATGGATTATAATTCCATAGAAAAATATACGTTTGGAGGTCGCGTCACAACAAGTTTTGCGGGCAATTTAGACCTGCCTACTCCGCTGCCAACCACTTTGCTGGAGGCAGAAACTTTAAACACCAATCTTTTCAATGCCTGGAATGCTTATGAAGCTGGCGGCGTGGGGACAAAGGCGCTTTGGGAAGCCGCAGTTATTGCCTGGGATGCAGGATTTTCTAACTTGGCCGATTATACTGATTCCGTTGCACAGGGAAACGTGGTTATTATTGCTTCCGGCGGATGGTATAACACAGATGTTGCTCCCACCAAGCGCCCGGCAGCAGGCGCAATTGCAGGTTTGGCGGCAACGCACAATGCACAGGCAGGTTCTATAAAAATTACCACACAGCCCGCCGATTTTGCTGATTCATATATAACAATTATTTCTTCCATTGTTGATATTCAAGCCCAGATCCAGATCATAGGTGAACAATTTATTATTCCTGTTCTTACTGCGCCTGTAATAATAAGACCAAGTCAAAAAGTATCGGTTGATATAACAAATTTAGTAAGCGGAACGCGTTACTATATTTATCGTTTTGCAAGAAACACCACTGGTCGCGGGCCGGATAGTCAGACTATTAATATAATAGCTCCCTGATTTTTAAATAAATCTACTGCTTTTTAATTTGAAAGAGTTCCTTTTTATATAAAAGGAACTCTTTTTATTTTAAAAGGAACTCATTTTTATATTAAAGGAACTCTTTTTCCTGAAAAGTAAGGAGACTTTAAAAACAAAAGAGGTCTTTTTTCGGAGAAGGTATGTCCTTTTAAAAATAAATGAGTTCTTTTTTCTGAAAAGGTAGCTTCTTTTTTCTAAAAGTTACGTCTTTTTTCCGAAAAAGAAGCTCATTTTTTTAAAAAGTAAGGTGTTTTTTAGGAGAAAGTAGTTCCTTTTGTGAAAAAATCACCTGTTTTTCCCGGAAAAGGAGGTGCTTTTATGAAAAAGTAACCTGATTTTCTCAGAAAAAGGTAGAACTTTTTCAGAAAAGGAGGTGTTTTTTTAGAAAAAGGATAGAACTTTTTGGAAAAAAGAGGTGTTTCTGACAGAATGTCAGCACATATATAAATAATATATACTAGCTCATGACAAAATGGCTTAGCTTTTCAAATTTTATTTCATTGCCGTCACATTTATGTGACGGATTAAAAGCAAAAACAGGAAACAGGCTTTAGCCAAAGAATGGCATTTGGCTGAAGCCTCACAATATTTTTTAATTTCTCTGCCGGTTGCATAAATGCAACGGCAATGAAAACAAAAATAGCTTACGAGTAGTCAGATAATTTTAAGCGCTCCGATATATAAAGCGTCGTTTGAAGAAAAATACATCCAGATTAAAGCAATTAAAATAAGGCTTCCAAAAATAATTCCAAACCATGCACGGCTATGGGAGCTTGGAAACACCCCGAATTCCAAAAAATATTACTTCACCCTGTTAAGATGCCGTAAAACAATTATCCCTCCCATTATCATGAGCAGGCATAGCGCAGGAAGTAAGTAGATTCCGAGGTGATTTGTATTCATACTGCGGCAAAGTTAACAAATTATTTCTTCGTGCCCGTTGTGAGTTTATTTCTTTGTGTGCTTTGTGGCTAAGAAAGTCCACAGTTCACAGTCAACAGTCTTCAGTTTACACAGAAGTTTATTCATTGCGAACTGAAGACTGCGAACTGAAGACTGAAGACTTCTCGTTTCCTCAATCATGTATCAGCTTTCCCGATCCCGTGTTAATAGTGGTTAGCACAGCAGGGTTACCCGAATAATATATATCTCCTTCTCCGCTCAATTCCGTGTGAAGATTATTTTGAGCATTCACATAACATTCGCCCGTGCCCTTATTTATGACAATAACATTCTGCGCCGACAGGTTTTGACAATAAGCAAAGCCCTGACCTATATCATATACAAAATGATTGACGGTTGTGCCCGAAAAAGTTATATCTCCCGCGCCTGCATGAGTGCGTGAATAAGAATTTTGTGCATTAATAATAAAATTAAGATCGCCTGAATAGATCACATTCGCATCAATCAAATCGGATGTAATAGCATTCGTAGAATAAACACTCTCCGATCCGAAATGATTTACATGGGTCAGATTTTTTACATGTACATATACTTTTATTTTCCTGGCATAACTGCGCACCCAGTTGCAAACGTTTTCATTTGCAATAGTTAATTGTCCGCCGTCAATAGTTGTTTTTATATTAGACATGAGGTTTTCGCCGGCTTCCACAGTAATACTGTTCATAGTATCCTGTGTAATGATTACCTGGCAATTATTATTGACGGAAATGTCGGTAAAATCTGTTACAGGTCTTTTTTCCGTCATAATATCTCCTGTACTTTTCAGGCAATCACATATATTTTCTTTTTTGCAGGAAGAAAAAATAATAACTGTTGTTAAAATTGCTAATGCTTTAGCGCTGAATAATAATGTTTTCATTTCTTTAATCTAAAATCTAAAATCTTTCATCTCAAATCTTCACCCCGATACCCCATTCCACGAAGTCCGCCTTTGCATAATGGGCCTTTAGTGTCACGTTTGCAAAGATATTTTCACTCAACCTGAACTTAAAACCAAAGCGATCATATATATTTCCATCTTTTTTATAATGATCAATAATATAGGTGCCTAAGCCTACCACAATGCTCGTCCTTCCAAGTAATTGTTCATGATCAAAATAGATGCCGCTCCTTATTGCATCAAAATTACTGTGAAAAGGAATTGAATCTGTCAGGATTCTGCTCTTAACACTTAAGTCATAAAACACATCGAGACTAATTCCATTCAATGCTTTGGGACTTGTCTGCTTCAATGCTGTGAAAGATAAAGTGGATGCGAAGAAACTATTGCCGCCGGGAGGATCTCTTTGATCTGAACCGGCGGCAAGAAGTATTTCGAAGTGGTATTTTTTATAGGATGTCGGGATATTAATGGTATGTGTACTTATTTTATTTTCAGGGAGATAATAATTTAACCCGATGCTTGCTGAAGCATTATTAATGCCGAGGTTTGGAGTTTTAAAAGAGCCGTTTGAAAAGTGAGTGATGCCTATATCGAAGTTAGTATATAAGCTTTTAGCAATTTTTATCCTGGATTCAAAGTCAAGTTGTATGGCTGCATTAATATGGGAGCTGATAAGAAGATTTTGGTGGTTCTCTATCCTGTCGAATTTATTGGTTACCCATCCAAGCCCTGTGCCGAGACGAAAAGAAATGCGGAAATTATCTGAGCGGTAACTCAAAGGAAAATTAATGATATATAATAAACCTGCGGCATCGCCCAAAACAGAAGGGTTTGCCAGATCAAGATAAATAAATTCAAAGCCTGCCTGCGGATAATGATACAGATCGTGCCAGAGTTTTGAACCATCTGTCTGATTCATGAAATCAATTTCAAAACCTCTGGTATGTCCGGTCACAACATTCTGAATTTCGTAATGCTGTGCTACGATAAAACCATAATGGAACCTTAAAGAAACAATTTTGTTATTCCAAAAGCTGCTGGAGTCGCTTGATTGATCGGCAAAGGCGCAGGTCGTTCCGAAAAAGGTAAACAGAATGAAAAGAAATACTATTCTTTCTTTTATAAATTTTATCATTGCGCCAAAAGTAATTTATTCATTTTATAAATTGAAGAAGGTTGTAGTTTATTAGTTATGAGTTATGGGCTCAAAATAGAACCATATAAAATGTATAGGTTAATTTATCTTCTTGAATTCAATACATAAGGTAATAAGGTTGTTGAGGTGCGGCCTGTTTTTCTACTAAGGTTTAAGGCAACTCCCTGACTCATTTCAAGAACCTTAGTAAAATAAATGAATTACCTTATCTTAACCTTATTACCTTATTCTTAAATTGCAACTGATGAGAGATAATTTTGTTATCACAACCTTAAAACTAATGACTGATAACATTTAACTTCTTTTTATATTACTTTTATCCAAAATTTTTATTCTTATGACTGACCAACAACCTTCTTTCGACCGATTGCTTAAGATAATGGATGAATTGCGCGCCAAATGTCCGTGGGATATGAAGCAAACGCTGCAATCGCTTCGCCATCTTACGATAGAGGAGACGTATGAACTTGCAGATTCCATCCTTGAAGAAGATATGGATGGCATTAAAAAAGAATTGGGCGATATTTTGCTTCACATTGTGTTCTATGCAAAGATTGCTTCGGAGAAAAAAGCGTTTGATATTAATGATGTGATCAATAGTCTGTGTGAAAAACTTATATATCGTCACCCGCACATTTACGGGAACGTGAAAGTGGCTGATGAGGAGGAAGTGAAACGCAATTGGGAGAAGCTTAAATTGAAAGAGGGAAACAAATCGGTGCTGGATGGTGTGCCTGTGGCGCTGCCTGCCATGGTAAAGGCTTCGCGTATGCAGGAAAAAGCACGCGGGGTGGGGTTTGACTGGGAAAAGCCGGAACAAGTTTGGGAAAAAGTGGAGGAGGAGATTGCGGAGTTTAAATATGAAGCGGATAATAAATCACCGCATAAAAAATTGGAAGGGGAATTTGGCGATGTGTTGTTTTCGCTCATTAATTATGCACGCTTTCTAAATATAAATCCTGAAGATGCCCTGGAAAGGACTAACAAAAAATTTATAAAGCGGTTTCAATACCTCGAAAAAGAAGCCACAAAAGCAGGGAAGAAGTTAGATGAAATGACATTGGCTGAGATGGATATATATTGGAACAAAGCAAAAGAACTTTAGTGTAACAAATCTGCATTGGGGTTTTTGCTTTCAACGATTTGGTCTATCCGCATAAACACATTCCAATATCTTTCTTTATTCATCTCACTCCAATGAATAAAATAATAACGGTATTGATATGTTTGTACCTGGCAAATTAAAATAAGGAGCACAATTACAGAATATAAGCTTGCCTTCCATAATTTTTTCCTTAGCCCTTGCATTGCAAACAGCATCAGCAAAGCGAATAAAGGAAAGAATTCGACATAAGCTCTCAACCCAAAGCTTCCGCCGTAGTACCAGCACCACCAGGAGGATAGTATATATGTTATAAGTGTAAGAAATAATAATAAAGAAAGAAACTGAAACTTGCTTTTCTGCCACAATTTTATAAAACCTATAAGAGAGAGGAAAGTTAGAGGTGTATAAATAAATAATCCTTTCTTATAGCTGAATAAAATATCCGCAAAATGCGGATCATTCCATTTAAATTTTTCCTGGCTGTAAGAATCAAACAAAAATGTTCCTGTTTGTAGTTTATATATGATCAGTTGTATGGAGCAAATGCTGAACATAATTAAAAAAGCCCCAACCATCCATGCGGGTTTCTTAATAAGCATGATGAAACTCTCTTTTAATTTTACTAAACTTCCTGTCAAAAATGGAATTATTCCAACAATCATCACGTTAACAGGTCGTATTAATATAATCATTCCAAGAGCTAATGCGGAAAGCATAAGATATTTAATTTTTACTTCATCAAAAAACAATTTCAGATAAAGAATAAACATCGCAACAAAAGCAAATGAATAAATATGCGACATGGAAGGTTCGTTTATGGTGTAATAAAAAAGATTTGTTCCGAAAGTAAATGCAATCAGGAGGAAAGTTATTTGTGAATTTGTTGCAGCTTGTCTTTTAAGAAATCTTCTTAGAAAAGTAAGACCGACAAATAAATAAAAGATAGCAGCAACATTTGCAAAAATCTGGTAAAAAGAAGTGTACCCATCAGCAGAAAGGCCTTTCAGGTGAGTTATTAAATGAGCAAGAAGAAAAAACGGCAACATAGCCACAGCTACGCCTGAATAATATTTATCAATTATATTATTATTATAAGAAGCGCGATAATCATAATAAGTGTTTGGCTTATAATCTCTTTTTTCAATCTCTTCAAAGAAGCCAAAATGTAAATCATGATAAATAAAAACAGCGGGCAGGTAAGAATAATATCCTTTACCATCGGATTGAATGATGGCATGTGAGTTTTTTTCTCCCCATTGAATGTTAGAAGAAACAATAGTTACAACTGCAACAATAAATAGGATGATATATCTGTTTAATATCTTCACTGTTGTTGCAAAAGGGTTATATATTTAATATGAATGGAGAGAGTTTGTCTATTTTATTTTAACCAAAAGTTGCGAGTAAGAAGCATTGTTTCGATTTGATAGTCTAACGCAATACATTCCTGCACTTAGTCCGGTCAAATCCAGTTGAAGTGTTTCATATTGTGGCAGTCCCGGTCCATTTACAACAAACGGAACATTAATATTCCGTCCAAGCATATCTGTTACTTGAAAGAAAACAGGTTTGTCTATTGTAAAGATGTCAATGTTTGCAATAGTTGCAGCAGGATTTGGATAAATTAAAAAGGAAAAAGGCTTTTTCAGTGGATAAGCTTTGCAATAATTCTGAACACCAAGCAAACTTTTATATAGATTCAGTCTTCCCCCGGAAACTGTTGTTCCGGAAAGATCAGGAACTGTATCAATATTGTTCAGCATAATTGTTTTCATTGCCAAAGCAAGCTTTGAGGGATTTGTTTTGTAATCACTAATCATCTGATCACAAGCGGCAGCCCACATAAGAGCAATTGCGCCTGCTACATGAGGTGATGCCATAGAAGTTCCCGTGAGTTGTGCATAAGAACTATCAGGAATTGTGCTCCAGATATTTGTTCCCGGCGCTCCGAGATCAATATTAACGGCTCCCCAACCGGCTAAACCATTCAGATCATCTCTGTTATCAGTATTTGTTACACCGATCAACCAATCACTTGGGCAAGTGGTAGGGATATCTCCTGCTGTATCTACATTGATATGCAAATTGGGACCAGCTGCAGCACTAAGAATGCCAGCACTTCCCAGAGAATCGTACATAGCGCACCAAACAGGATGGTCAACAGGCTTTCCTTTGTCTATTCCGAAAGAAGAATTGGTTGCTACTATAAAAGCGCCTATAGCTCCGTTGGTAGCGTTGTAAATCTTACGCATGTGGTAAACGAAGCTATAACAAGTTATTACATCTGCATCATTTGCGCTGTCATAATATATAGGCATCACTTTTACATTCCAGTTTATGCCTGTAATCCCCGTTATATTATTCCCTTTTGCGCCTGCTATGCCTGAAACGTGAGTGCCATGCATGCATGAAGGAATGATGTCATTGCCTTCCGCATTCCATCCGTCATAATCATCTATATATCCGTCTCCGTCATCGTCCATTCCATTGCCGGGTATCTCTTTATAATTTTTCCAGAAGTTAAGATCAGGATGAGTCAGATCAAAGCCGCAGTCAATGATGGCAATGACAATCGTATCTCCCTGTGTTGTAACCCCGCCTGTTGTTATATTCCATGCATCTTCTGCATCTATGTCTGCGCCTGCCATTCCGCCCGATTGCCCTGTGTTCTTTAAATCCCATTGTTTGGAGAAAAGAGAATCGTTCGGTATTGTTCTCGGCTCGAAGAAGTAATTAAATTGTGCGGCTGCCACCTCTTCATCATCACGAATGGACTTTAATAATGCATTTTCATCCGTCGCTGGATTAAAGCTTATGAGCCAGATGTTCATTGTGTTGGAAAGCTGTTTTGCAAAAGGGAGAATAGACAGGGGGGTGCTGTTGTTCAGATGCTTCCTGACAATTGCATTTATATCTTTATCTGTTTTAAGAAGAACAATGATCTGCCCGGGCTGATGATCGCTTGCAGAAGAGTGAAAATAAAAGAAAATGGAAATAAATATAAAAAGTAAAGTATGAAGACAAGCGGAATATTTTTTCATACAACAGGAATGAATCAAATTTCCGGAGAGCCTTCTCTTTTTTTCAACATTTCCGATTCAAAAAACTTCCAAAGCTTTTCGTTGGGAACGGGAGCCACAATATTTATTTCCGTTTTGGCAATAGGATGAATGAAATTTAATTGCCTGGCATGAAGATGTATGAATCCTCCTTCATTAGGGCGGTCAAAGCCATATTTAACATCCCCTTTTATAGGGCTTCCAATGGCAGCAAGCTGAACCCGTATCTGATGATGACGACCTGTGTGCGGAGTTATTTCCAGAAGGAAATATTTATCTGATTCAGCGATAAGCTTATAGTCAAGCCAGGAGCGGCTTGTACCATCCATCTCCTTTAGATATGCCCGGCTTTTATTCTTCTCTGCATCCTTTTTCAAAAAGTGAATGAGTGATCCTGTTTCCTCCGCAGGTTTATTCTTAACAACTGCCCAATACGTTTTTTTAATTTTTCTCTCCTTGAATAATTCATTCATCCGTTCCTGCGCCTTGCTTGTCCGGGCAAACAACACTACTCCGCTAACGGGCCTGTCAATTCTGTGAATAACTCCAACAAAAGCTTTACCTGGTTTATGGTATTTCTCCTGTATATAATCGCGCACGTGCTCAATAAGCGGTGTGTCCTCGGTTTTATCAGTCTGAACAATATCGCCTGATCTTTTATTGACAGCTATAATATGATTGTCTTCGTAAAGAACTTCTATCGGAGGTCGTGTCAGCTTATTCGATATCATCAATATTGTTCCTTTTCATTAGGAAAGCTTTTGCTCTTCACGTCTTCAATATACTTTTCCGTTGCCTTCTTAATATCATCGTATAAGGACATATATCTTCTCAGGAATCTTGGATTAAATTCTTTATTAATGCCCAGCACATCATGGAGCACAAGCACCTGTCCGTCCACTTTGCCTCCTGCACCAATACCAATGATTGGTATTTTAAGCTCGGAAGCAACCCGTGCAGCAAGCGAGGCAGGAATCTTTTCAAGCACAATAGAAAAACATCCGATCTCCTCGAGCAAGTGCGCATCTTCAATAAGCTTTTTTGCTTCATCTTCTTCGCGTGCGCGCACCACATACGTTCCGAACTTGTATATAGACTGAGGAGTTAACCCAAGATGCCCCATTACTGGCACTCCTGCTGACAAAATGCGCTCCACAGATTCCTTCACTTCCTTTCCGCCTTCGAGCTTCACAGCATGCGCTCCTGATTCTTTCATGATGCGGATGGATGAGTTAAGAGCCTCCTTGCTGTTTCCCTGATAGGAACCGAAAGGGAGATCAACAACTACCAATGCCCGTTTCACGGCTCTTACTACAGATGAGGCATGATAAATCATTTGATCCAGCGTAATGGGTAGCGTGGTTTCATGTCCTGCCATCACATTTGATGCAGAATCTCCGACGAGCAATACATCTATGCCTGCATCATCGAGTATTCGCGCCAATGAAAAGTCATAAGCCGTAAGCATGCTGATCTTTTCACCGCGCCGTTTCATTTCCTGGAGCGTGTGGGTGGTAATCTTTTTTTCTTCTGAGGATGAAGCCATATTGGACGATTAATTGGAACTGATTTAAAAAACCGGTTTGCTCTATTGTTAAATTGTTTAATTGCTAAATGTGATAATTTGCTCAATCAGCAATTTGACAGTTTGACACTTTAGCAATTACCGTTTTTAAACGTTTCAAAACTACGAAATTCCTTTTTAGGAATGAGGATTTGTCTTAGCTTTGCGCCCATGCTCAAAAAGAGTTACATTGTCATTCTATTGTTATTCGTTTTAATTAATTCTTGCAAAACGGATTTCAATATCATTGCGCCTTATAAGCAAACCACTGTTGTTTACGGATTACTGGATCCGGGAAGCACTGTTCAATATATAAAGATCAATAAGGCTTTCCTGGGTGAAGGCAATGCATTGGTGATGGCGCAGCAGGCTGATTCAATCAATTATCCTCCCGGCTCATTGGATGTTAGCCTTCAACTTCTTAGTAATTTCGGGCAGGTGGCTCAAACGTATCAATTGGATACTACAACCCTTATACCAAAAGACCCGGGCATTTTTTCTAATCCTTACCAGGTTCTATATAAGAGTAAGCCCGGTGATGTTTCCTGGCAGTATAACGCCAGCTATAATCTTGTAATAAGGAACAAAAGTGATCAAACAACGCTTTCATCTTCCACACTAACGGTCGGAGCAATACTTGATACCACAGACATACGCCCGGGTCCAAGCGAGCCCATCAATTTCACAGGCTCAGGAGGAAGTCCAAAATACCAGGTGCAGTTTATAGCAGCAACCAACGGACGTTTATATAGCCTTATTATCAGGTTTTTATTTACGGAGATAAATATTGCAACCCATGATACAACATTCAATAAAGCTGTAGACTGGAACCAGGGCACTGTGAAAGCGCAGCACTTAAACGGTACAGAGCAAATCATATTTGAATTTAACCGCGCAGATTTTTATACGTTCCTTGAAAGCCAGCTTACAGCATCACCCACTATTAAACGAATTGCCAATGCTAAGCCACTTGACTTTATCATCACCTATGCCGGCGATGATCTGAGCACATACATTGACGTAAACCAGCCGAGTATCGGCATCATACAGCAAAAGCCGGAATATTCAAATATAACAGGTGGCATTGGCATTTTTTCTTCAAGAAGCTCTCTTAATCTTTATCGCGGCATGGATAACGATTCGCAGGACTCTCTTATAAACGGGCAATATACAAAGAGTCTGAATTTTCAATAAGACTTTTTTACAGAGAACTCGTATCATCTCTTCTGCTTAGAAAATAGGGGAGAGGATGGTAGGTTAAAAATCGTCAATTAACGTTTAACTAATTACTTTTAATTTCGACAGATTTATAGTTCGTTTCAATGGAGTTACTCTTAACTCCAATAAGGTCATGGGTGACTTCAATCGAGTTAAGAGTGATTTCGTTTAAGTTATAGGTATCTTCAACTGTGTTAGTAATTATTTTGCAAGAGTTATAAGTGACTTTAAGGAAGTTATGGTTAACTTCGGTTGAGTGATGAGTGAATTCGATAGAATTATTGGTAACTTCAACAGAACAATGAATGATTTTGACAGAGTTAACAGTGATTTTTGTTAATAATATGTCAATCTGTTGCTATAAAAAATATTTTTCTAAAACTCCCCTTTTTTTATTTTTTTGGTATATTTATATATAAATTAAAAACTATATAAATTATGAGTAAACCAATCATAGCTATCAAGCTATCAAAAACAAACTACGCAGGACTTGTCAATCTCGACAACCGCGTAGCTGCAGACCTTGCAGGCAACCTGAATTTTGCAACACCATTACCTACCATTCTGGCCCTGCAAACGGCTGTAACCAATGTTGTAACCGCAATAGCAGTGTGGGGTCCCAAAGGTAATCGTGGTAGTCACGCTGACCTTGTAGATTTGTGTGCCAAGGCATTAACACTTAGCCAAACGCTTAAATCATTAGCACAATATGTGCAGAACACGGCGCAAACTGCAGCATGAAGCGATTATGTGTTAATGGCATCCATCATCACTACGAGTGGTTATCAGCTTGCCAACACAAAGACACCGCAAGGCGTTCTTCAAATGGTGCAGGGCTTTCATAACTTCATTTCGCGCAAGCTAAATGCCAACCAGGTGAAGCTGAAATGGAAGAAACCGCTTAACACAACTTCTGCAGGCAATGTGAAAAGCTACAATGTGTACAGTGGAACAACCAATGTGTTCTCTGCTGCCATGCAGATAGCCACTACAACCAAAACCTCGTTTATTGACACCAACAGCACAAGTGCTCCTATAGTATGGAACTATTTTATTGTGCCTGTTAACACTTCCGGTGATGGAGTAGTTTCAGATTCGGTGACGGTTATCGTTCCTAACGCTTAAAACTCCCTGTTTTGTGTTTGTGTCGTCCTGAAAAAGGTTGAC
>PLYJ01000032.1 GCA_003151745.1 Bacteroidota bacterium | reverse complement strand
ATTATATAATGGCTAATGGTATAACTATCCGGAACTACCGTGAAACATAGCGGTTGCACCTTAAAACATGCGCATATCGCAGGTAAAAGGGTGCAATCGCAATAAAACATGGTAGTATCACCAATTAACAATGCCAAATCACCATGTTTTATAGCGATGTCACCATGAAAAAAGGCGAGATGGCCATGAAAAAGGAGGGAATGGCTAAGAAAAAAGGAGGAATCGCCAGGTAACATGGGCGACTCGCCATGCTGCGTGGGCGTGTCACCATGTAACAAGGTGAGTCGCCCATGAATGCTTTTTCAGCCAAATTTTTGTTACTATTCAGTTCCTTCCATAGTTGATTAAAAGAATTCGCGTGAGGCATGTCTTTTTGCTGGTTTCGGATGAGACCTTAATTTAAATGGTAATAGAAAGAAACTTTTAACTGACTGTTGAATTTTTAATGATTTGTTGCATTCTTACAATAACGCATCATTTACAACCGTCATCACAATACATTTTAAATAGCCGAAACCAGCATGAAAGAATGATATTTTTTTTGATAATGATTATAGATCAATATTCGTTTGGGGGCTCTTTCTTTAGTTTTTCTTTCCATCACTGTTTCCGGCACCATTTTATTTTTAATGCAGTTTGATGCCAGCCACAAAGCAAATGCCACGGAGGTGGGGAACTCGCCGCTTAAATGTTTATAGTTAACCAGGTCTGTATTATTAAACAATGATCGGTTTAATTGTTCATATATATCATCATTTCCGGCATCGCCGCTTTTGCCGGTTATCACCAGGTCTATATCATCCATCTCTAAAAAATGATCTACAAGGAATAACATCACCCTGCTTTCAATATCTTTAACGTCTGTTGGCTTATATATGGTTGTGATTGCCGTGAGTTCAGCAAGATTATTTTCAGAAGCTTTATCGGTCAACAAAAAAAAAGCAGATCCTTCACCGCCAATGCTTCCGTTTGATTTGGTTTCATACAAATGCAGGTTTGAAACAGGCTGGCGCTTATATAAGCCCAGTCGCGTTAATATGGTAAAGCTGGTATCGGTCATTTCATCTGCACCTCCAACCAGGATATTATCGGACTCCTTTTCCTTTAAAAGCAGGATGGCGTCAAGCAGTGCACTTTCAAATGAAATGCCTTTATGTACAAATGTATTATTGTAATGATGGCATTTAAGGAATAAAGCTATTTGTGACGCCACCGTATTATGCGTTGACTGTATAAACGCTGTGGGCGGGAGCATGTCTTCATCCAACTGAATCATCCGGGTTAAAAACGTGGTTGTATCTTCCATGCCGCCATACGCTGTGCCCGTAATTATTGCTCCCGGCATTTCTGCATCCCCGCTCCTTAAACATTTCAGCGCAGCAGTCAAACCCATTTTGACAACATGGCTCATCCTGCGCAACAATTTGGGATCAACATATTCTTTATAGTCGGGTTCAATTGCTTTTAATCGCGTGCCGTTATATTCAATAACATCGGTTAATCCTGCAAGTGCGAGATCGCTGCCGAACGTGTTTTGCGGAGATATACAAGCGGATGAGCGGATATATATATTCATGTTAAATCCCCGAAAAGATGAGTGATGTACAATTGCCGCCAAAACCAAATGAGTTTGACAATACATGATTGATCTTTTGCCCTTTCAAGAATCTTTTTTCAGGTTCAAATGGCAATTCATTCATGCGAGTTTCAAATCGCAGGTTGGGATAAATAATTCCATGTTTAATTGCCAGCACTGAAAATACTGCCTCTACTCCGCCGCTTGCACCTAGCGTGTGCCCGGTAAAAGATTTAGTAGAGCTCATGGGTGGATAGTGCGGATCAAATATTCTTTTGATGGCTGTTCCTTCCGCGCTATCGTTATTGGGGGTGCCGGTGCCATGCAAATTAATATAATCAATATCGGACGGCTTCAAACCGCTTTTCTCCAAAGCGCCTTTCATAGCGAGGTAGGATCCTGTGCCATCAGGCGATGAAGCTGTTTGATGGTAGGCATCATTGCTGTTGTTATAGCCACTGAGTTTGCAATAAGGTTTTTTATTCAAAGTCTTTACCACTTTTTCCGAAACTAATACCAAGTACCCTGCTCCTTCGCCAAGGTTTAAACCATTCCTGTGTTCATCAAAAGGCTTGCAATACTCTTTATCTAATATCATCAGGGTATTAAAACCATTAAGAGTAAACTTAGTTAAGGCATCGGTACCGCCTGCAATAACAACATCAAGCACATTGTTTTTTATTAACCGTGCTGCGTAACAAATTGCATTGGCAGAGGATGAACAGGCCGTGCTGATGGTAGTCATAAAATCTTTTATGCCCAGTTGATCAGTCACGATTTCTGTCATACTGCCGCACTCGTGATCATATACATTCTTTAGCTTGCCTTTTCTGTTGTCTTCAAGAAAGTCAATAAAAAAATCTTCGCTTTTATCCATCCCACCTACTGTATTTGCTGAAACAAAACCAATACGGAAAGAATGCAGATCAGGTATGGCGGCATCATTTAGTGCCTCTCTTGCTGCAATCAAGCTTAACAAAGCTGTCCGGCTTATGTCGGCAGGCAGACCTGCAATTGCTGACAGTTCTTTATTAGTTGATTTTACTTCTGCTACCGGCAACTTTTTGCGATATATAGTATCCAAAAGGGAAATATCGCCAATGCCGGCCCCCTCACATTCAAACGATTTAAGATGTTCGGCCACGTTATTGCCTATTGCGGAAATAACGCCCCGGCCTGTTACATATACAGAAGAACTCATGCTAATGACTTATAAGTTATCTACTTTCCTTCACTCTTAGTGACTTCTCCTGTCCTTATCAATAAAATCTAACCGGCGTTTAGCCATCTCGATATAATTCCTCAAGGTCAATCGAAGTAAAAGGATTCCTGCCCTTTTGATGACTTGCGAGAAAAGTAAAAGCATCGTATTCTTTATTTTCATTTATTTCAATCCAGCCAGCGATTACTGCTTTGGCGAGATCATTCCTCAACAAGTCACTTACATAATTAGTCAATAATTCAGCGTTGAATTTTTCACAAACAAAAAAAGCACTTTCGCCTGTGAAGTTGTGCTTAATACAAATTTCACCAATTAAAATATTGGGAAGCGTGTAAACAAAAACAGAAGGGCTGGGGAAATAATTATTTTTATCGGCAATGATAAGATTATATTCGGCATCCGTTTGCCCGCTGGAAGATTTATTCGAAAACACTAATCCTACCTCTTCTTTATTAAATAAAGAGGGGACATTGTTGTCTGGTAAAATCATCTCTGTGCTCAGCAGCGCAAGCTTGCAAAGAAGATCCATCTTAAAAAATTTAGCATATTGTAATTTGATATTCCTGTAAATAGCATTGAAAAAATCATTAGCAATGATGTTTTCATTATCTGCAAAAACAAGATTTCCATTCATCCGGACTTCTCCGTTTCTTATCGTACAATAAGATTGAATTTCGGACTTCATTTTTTATTTGCTTATTAATACTGATGCATTACACCCTCCAAATCCTGAAGACGTTTTTAAAAATGATTTCATATTCTTTTTGGTTTCAGTGTGTTCGATGACATTTATTTTCTTTGAGACGCCTTCGTTTTCGAATCCTTTGGAAGCAATCAATAAATCATTATTCAACGATTCAATGGAAATTATTGTCTCGAGTAGGCCCGCAGCTCCTAAGGTGTGACCAAAATATCCTTTCAGGCTGTTCATTGGCACTTCTTCAAGTCCTGCGCGGCTAAATGCCATAGCTTCCATTTCATCATTAAATACTGTTGCCGTGCCATGTGCACAAATGAAATCAACGTTGTTGGAATCATTTTCTTTTAATGTGTGATGAATGGACTGCAATAATCCATTGCCATCTCTTGAAGGCCCGGAAATATGATTAGCATCGTTTGAAGAAGATCCATTAACAATTCTTAACGGATTATTCGCGATGGATTTGTTTTCAGTTACGATCATGGCAACTGCAGCCTCACCCAGGCTTATTCCATCGCGTGTCCTATCATAGGGCCTGCAAGCACTTTGACTGAGCGCATTGAATGCCTTGAAACCGGAAATGACAAACTCGGAAATTATATCACCTGCGGCTACAACAACATTTTTATAAAGCTCTGCTTCAATAAACCTTTTTGCAACTATTAAAGCCAGCAGCCCTGAAATGCAGGCATTTGAAATAACAATAGGCTCATTAACGAAGCTGAAATGGGCTGCTATATGTTTTGCAAAACCGTTCAGCGTCATTCGTTCGGTTGCAAACTTCTTTAGAGAAGAAGCCTTGTCTAATAAATCAATATTTCCTTTAGTAGTGGCATATATAAGCAATGTATCCTTAGCGGAGGCATTGACATTACTTTGATTTAGGACATGTGATATGGCCATGATGCTCATCTTTTCCAGCTTGGTGTAATCCAAAGGAGAGGCATGAGATTTAAAATGCTCGTCCACCAATGCTTCATCTAACGCTGAAATAAAAAAAGGATTGTCCGAGAAAGAATATTGAACAGATTGAATGCCGGAATTGCCGTTGACGATGTTATTGAAGTTTTCCTCTGACGTAAATCCTAACGGGCTTACGATAGAATGATTCGCCACAAAAACTTCTTTCATGCCTGCAGCCATTGCTTCTTCCATGCTTCAAAAAAATCCGGAATGGTCAATTGCAATTCACCATCCTTAGAAAGAAAGACCTGTATGGTTCTTGCGGTAAAAACCAATGATTCATCAGAAACTTTGTAAATTTTATAATCAAAAATAATCTTTGCCGCGCGATCATCTATAAAAGTTGTTTCTACAATAGCTGAATCATGATACGTTAATTGTCTTTTATATTCTGTTTCCAGCTTCACTATGGGTGCCAGGAATCCTTTATTATACATATCACGATAGCCTAAATCATATTTCTTACCAAATGCTTCACGGCCATCCTCCATATACCTGATGTAATGCCCATGCCATACCATGTTTAAAACATCCACTTCGCTGAAATGAATAGGTATGAGTATGCGTTCTTTTAATTCAACAGGCATAATTTTGGAATTAATTATTCAAAGAGAATTGTATTTCAACCGGACAATTTATCTTCTGTTTGTAAAGCAATTCTTAACTCACATTCAGCGCATAATGAATCTTTGCAAAATGCTTTTGTTTTAACAATGGTAATTCCGAATATTTCGTTTTCAAGATAAATCTCTGTTGTCAGCGTTTCTCCGATTGCCGGAAGCTGGTAAATAAATAGATTCTTTATGCCCCCGATGAAGCCGATTTTTGGTAAAGCGCCAAGCTTCTTTATTTCATACCCTGCTTTTAATGCTGCTGTTTGCGCCATGTTTTCAATAATGCCAGGCTCTTCAAAAAAACCATCTTTCACAAACATATTTTCTTTTTCAATTAGAAAAGTGGAAACAGCTTTTTTATCATCAGAATAAATCAATGCGTCCACCATTACAATAGGGGCTTGTTGAGGAATGAATGATGTGACTTCTTCTTTGCTTACTAATAACTTGTTGTCCATTTATTTTAATTCCAATATTGATAATGATTAAACCATTGATCAGGATATTTTTTTACAACCGTTTCCAATTCAAAAACATATTTATCAAGCAATTCCTGTACTCCAAGAGAAGTTTCCCCTGCAGTTGAAGCCCCGGTTAATTCTATCGGGCTTGAAGCAAACAAATGATATTGATCCGCTTTCTCTTTCATGCAGAAAACAATTGAAACAGGAACTTCAAATTTGGCAGCAAGGTAAAACGGTCCTAAAGGAAACTGTACCGGCTTGCCTAAGAGATCATGTTCAATCGTTTTTGTTCCATCCCGAAAACGATCGCCATGCATAACAAGCAGCTCATTGTTTTCAAAGGCTTCTTTTATTTTCACCAAATGACTTAAATCATTATCCTTAATCGGAATGATGGACACATTACGCTTAACCATGATTTTATCAAGATATTGTTTTATTTGCTCATGTTCATTTTCATATATCAGCACGCTAAACTTTGAATTCAGCCTGTTTAATATCTGTCCTGCTATTTCCCAATTTCCAACGTGAGCGCTCAGCAATATTCCTCCTTTGCCCATGTTGCGAATCAGATCTAAATTCTCTCCGCCTGTTCGTATTAATTTGAAATTGGTTTTCACTCCGGATAACAACGCCGTGCGATCAATCAACACCTGGCCGAAACGAAAATAATTAATATAAATTCTTAAACGCGATTCTACTGCTCCGAATTTAAGAATTTTATGATAATAGTAGTAAAGGAATTTTGCCGTATTTGAAAAAAGAAAATAATAAGCGGCGACGAAAGCAAGGATAAAATAGGAAGGATAAAGACCGAACGTATTTAATATGAACACAAATATTCTCTGACCAAGAAGTCCGCCCCGGGTCTGTCCCTTCCATTTCATGAAGCCATCTTTTCACCCACCTTTCGAATAATGTAATCATACAAATCCTGAAAAGTAAAAATAGTTGCAAAGTCATTGGGAATAATTTTTATTCCGAAATTACTTTCAATCACAACCACCAGGTCAACATAATCAAGACTGTCGAGTTGAAGGGTTTCTCTCAGGTTTGCTGCAGGTGAAATAAGGCTTCTTTCAACTTCAAATTCTTCAACTAAAAAGTCGTTTATCCTGGTAATAATTTCTTCACTGGTCATGATTCGTTTTTTGTTCTAATGTTTTTTTTAATAATAAGAGTTGAGTTTGTTCCGCCGAATCCAAATGAATTGGATAAAATATGTTCTGTTTTTGCCTCCAGTGTCTTTGCAACGATATTCAGCTTGGCCGAATCTTCGTCCGGGTTTTCAAAATTAATATTCGGAGCAATGAAATCATTTTGCATCATTAGTATAGAATAAACAATTTCACTTGCGCCTGCCATCCAGCACTCATGCCCCGTCATTGATTTAGTGGAGCTGACGTACGGACAACGGTCACCAAAAATAGTAAAAATTGCTTCGGCTTCCGCTTTATCACCCGCCGGAGTAGAAGTGGCATGCGCATTGATGTAATCAATATCCGTCGCTTTCAAATTCGCATCTTTCAATGCCATTTCCAATGATCGTATCTGCCCTTCGGCATTTGAATTTGAAATGTGGGCACCGTTAGAAGAAAAACCATAACCGGTTATTTCAGCCAGGATAGGAGCACCTCTTCTTTTTGCTGATTCATAGCTTTCAAGAACAAGTGTGGCAGCTCCGCCGCTTGGTACAAGCCCATCGCGGTCACGGTCAAAAGGCCGGGATGCTTTGTGTGGTTCATTTTCACGTATTGAAAAAGCACTCAGCCCGTCAAAGCTTCCGAATGTATATTGATTAATTTCCTGTGCACCGCCGCAAACAATCATATCCTGCAAGCCCCATTTAATCATCAGGTATCCCATCCCTAAGCTATGCGAACCGCTGGCGCAGGCAGCACTCAGCGTAAAGTTGATTCCCTTTAATTTAAATATTGTAGCGAGGTTCATGGTCACAGTAGAATTCATGGATTGAAAAATAGAACCGGAACCGATCAGCGTAGTATCCTTTTTCTCCCTCATGATGTCAACGGCCTGAACAACAGCCTTTGCCGAGCTGTCATTCCCGAAAATTATTCCGGCTTCATTTTTTTCAAAATAATCAATGTCAAGACGGGCTTGCTGCAGCGCTTCAAGTGTAGAAACATAAGCATACTCCGCTTCTTCTGAAAGGCCGATACGCGAACGCCTGTCCAGTTTTCCTTTCAGCATGGGCTGCTCAATAATGCCTGTTAACCCGGAACGGTAGCCAATCTCCTTGCGGGGAAGGTCGAGGCCAATGCCTGATTTACCCTGGTACAAAGAGTTTTTAACCTCGTCTAAGTTTTTACCCAGACAAGAATAAATGCCAATGCCAGTTATTACAACCCTGTTCATCAAGAGTAAAGTCCCCCGTTAACTGATATGACCTGCGCTGTTATATAGGATGCTTCCGGTGAAGCCAAAAAACCAACAGTATGGGCAACTTCTTCCGGCGTGCCAAAACGATTAACAGGAATCAAGGATTTAAAATCTTTTTCATTCAAATCTTTAGTCATATCTGTATTTATAAAACCCGGAGCAACAGCATTTACGGTTACTCCTCTTCTGCCTACTTCTTGCGCTAACGCTTTTGTTGCTCCAATGATCGCTGCTTTAGAGGCAGAATAATTTGTTTGGCTCGGAAGGCCTTTCAGGCCAGACAAAGATACTACATTTACGATGCGTCCATATTTCTTTACCAGCATGCCCTTGATGACGAGACGCGTGATGTAAAAAAAACCATTCAAGGAAGTGTCAATAACGCTATGCCATTCTTCATCCGTCATAAACATGAGCAAATTATCCTTTCGTACTCCTGCATTGTTTACGAGAACCTCGATATAATCTTCGTTGTGCGCATCAATCCAATTGCCTAAAACTTCTTCTATTTCCTTTTTACTTGAAACATCAAACCCTAGCAACTCTGCCTTTACTTGTTTTTCTTCAATCAGGGCCTTGGTTATTTCAGCCTGCTCTGTATTCGATTGGTAATTTAACAGAATGTTATATCCCATCTCAGCAAGACGAATGGAAATAGCCTTTCCAATTCCCCTTGATCCTCCCGTCACCAATGCAAACTTCATTTCAATTAAAATTTAGAATTTGAAAAAACAATTTAGCCGCAGATTCGCAGATTTTATACTAATTTTTAAATAATCTGCGAATCTGCGGCTATCTTTTTTAATAATTCTTTAATATTTAAAATGTCTTTATACAATACCCTGTCACTTGTGTCAGGGTCAATTACTTTTTTCAATTCAGCATAAAACTTTCCTGTTTGGGATGAAAGCTTATCCTTCAGGTTGATGGAATCAATAGCTCTTACAATAGCTATGAATTCTATGGCGAGTACTTCAAACGTATTTTCAATTACCTTTTGAGTAATCAATGCAGCGTTGGCTCCCATGCTTACTATGTCCTGGTTATCCTTATTACTGGGTATGCTGTGTATATAGGAAGGAAAGGAAAGCGTCTGGTTTTCCGATGTTGTTGACGTGGCAGTAAACTGTATTCCCTGCAAGCCAAGATTCACGCCAAGTTTTCCTGTATTGATGAACGGAGTTAGTTTTTCATTCAGGCTGTCGTTCAATAAATAGTTAAGCTGACGTTCGGATAGCATGCACAACTTGGTAACTGCAATTTTTAATTTATCCATTTCAAGGGCAACGTAATCGCCATGAAAATTACCTCCATGAAATACATCCTTCTGCTTGTGATCAATAACAGGGTTGTCGTTCACGGAGTTTAATTCATTTACGAGTACCTGCGACGAATAATGGATGGTATCCATGACAGGACCTAAGATTTGCGGCACACAACGAACGGAATAAAACTCCTGTACTTTATTTTCTAAAACGTGTTCCTCAATTTTCTTGCTGTATAAGTGATCGCTTCGCTTCCTGATCAGCTTGCTGTCAGAAAGCATAGTGCGAATTGATTTTGCCACTTCGTTCTGGCCTTCGTGAAGCTTGACTTTATTGAGTTCGGCAGAAAAATGATCATCATACGATTCAACAATTTCTACGATCATAGCAGCGGCCATGATAGCATGGTTTAATAATTTTTTAGCGTGAACAATGTTGATTAACCCGATGCCTGTCATAGCGCCTGTGCCGTTCATGACGGCTAATCCTTCACGTAGTTCTATTTTCAACGGTGAAAGAGAGAATTTCCCGAATAATTCAGCAGCTTCATACTCTTTATTGCGGTGCGTCATGGAACCTTCGCCGATCAATGCAAGTCCGAGATGGGCCAATTGCACAAGGTCACCGCTGGCGCCCACACCGCCATGTTCAAAAATGACAGGATAGATTTCATGATTAATAAACTCCTTCAGCAAATCAATGACAGCCATATTAATGCCTGAATAGCCCTTCGTAAGAGAACTCATCCTCGACAAAATGATGGCACGAACTACTTGCTCCGGAAGCCGGTTGCCCGAACCTGCGCAATGGCTTCGTATCAGGTTGTATTGCAGTTGAATGTGGTCTTGCTCACTGATCCGGAACTGGGCCATCGGGCCAAGCCCGGTGTTTATGCCGTAAATAATCTTATCCTTTGAAAAGGTTTTGAGAAACTTGAAATTTTCAGCAATAAGCTCTTTTACAGAATCTGCAATTTCAATCTTTTCTCCTTGGAAGACTATTTGTTCAAAATTAGCAATAGTTAGTTCCTGTTCTGTTAAGAGCATCTAGTTTTGTTCGTTTTTTATCGCAACAAATATCATCTTTTTTTGAGTCTATTCAATGGAATTAGTTTTAGCATCGAATTTCCTTTAAATTGCTTAATTCCTTTTCAAATGAGTTACATAAAACCTCAAAAATCTCCAAATTTATTGCAAGGTGAGAGTTTTGCAAGGTAAAATGTTGATAAAAAGCAATAGAATCAATACTTTCCGAGGTTTCTATTTGTATTATTGTTGAATGATAATTCAACCGGACCTACAAATGAATTTTTCCGATTTGGCAGTATCCCAACGTAAAATAGACATGACATTTTTTAATCAAATCAATAAAATAGTTGATTGGAATAGATTGGAGATCATCGTCAAGAAGTACTATAACAAGGGGAAAAGTGCAGATGGACGACCTGCTT
>PLYJ01000202.1 GCA_003151745.1 Bacteroidota bacterium | reverse complement strand
AGTCTAAAGATTGGGGTACACTACAAACTTTTCCGTAAGACAAACTTCTGATGAAGGTTATATCATGGCAGGTTCAGGTAGCATCGGCTCTACGAATGGCGGAGATCTTTATTTAATTAAAACAGATGTCAATGGAAATAGTGGATGTTTTCAGGGTACCACTAATACTATTGTAGGTTCTCCTGCTACACAAGTTGGTAGCACCAATACCATTGTTGATAGTGGAGGCACTGCAAGCCCCACTGCCACAATTGTTGCAAGCGATGGCAATGATAGCACCCTTTGTTTAACTACTGGCATCCATGAACTAAGTATCAACACCACCATTTCTATCTATCCTAATCCTGCCACAGATCAATTATTCATAACCGGCAATTGGAAGGAAAACAAAGCCCTGCAACTAACTATATATAATATAACAGGAGAAAGGATTTATGCAGAGCAAATCAATAGTAAGCAGGAAACCGTAAGCTGTAAGCCTTTTTCGGCAGGTGTTTACTTCATAACAGTTACTGATAAAAAGCAGCAGTGGCTAGGGAGCTTTGTTAAAGAATAATCAGGTAAGCCGCCTGCGAACAATGTCTTCCACCTTATTGAAAAGCTGCACAGGATTAAAAGTGCGCCATGTCAGGTCGTTTAGCTCACCGCCAAAAACAAGGTAGTAGTCAATGTTGTTTCTTTCAAACTCCTTAAGTACGTGCTCTCGAAAGTTGACTGCTGCAATCCATCCGTCATCCACTTCCTGGAACCATTCTTCGTAATAACAATCGTCTGAGGCGTGAAAGTTGAGCACGTTCTCGCCGATGAGAATAAATTTGTTAATGCCAAAGCTCATCATGTTCTCAATGATGTCGCGCTTAAGAAACATAATATCATTATTGAGGGCATCGTTCCACTCACCTATAAATTCGATGATGGCATATTTCAGATCGTAATCAGCAAACAGCACTTTTATATATAATGTCTGCGATCCGAAGTCATCCCATTGCGGATGGATATAATAGTTATATACGGTATTTGAATATTCAAATTCACTATTCACCCTTTCAAAGAAAGGAGAATGTTCATCCTCGTTTGCTTTGTAAATATCCACCCACGCGTAATATGGTTCAATATCCTGCATAATCTTCCGATAGGAATTAATACAAATTTACGAATAAATCTACGAATACTAATCCGTACGAATTTACGAATTGGTTAATCCTCATTATTTCATACAAATGAAGATCAATGCTATTCGTATATTCGCTTTAATTCGTATTAGTAGATAATTTCTTATTTCTTTACTGAAGACAAGGCTTTTCTCACGCTTCCGTGTTTTGTGAGCAAAGCTTCAGCTTTTATCTCGTCTATGTTCAAAGCCTCCATGAGCATGCGTGTTCCGCGTTTGACGAGCTTGTTATTGGTGAGTTGCATGTCCACCATCTTGTTACCTTTAATTCTTCCCAATTGAATCATGACAGTGGTGGAAATCATGTTCAGCACAAGCTTTTGAGCCGTTCCTGCTTTCATGCGTGTGCTTCCTGTTACAAATTCAGGTCCGACAATGACTTCGACGGGAAGTTCAGCTGCTTTAGCCAAAGGAGATTCCGCATTACAAGTGATGGCTCCTGTAAGAATATTATTTTCACGACAGCGTTTTATGGCTCCTACTACATAAGGGGTAGTACCTGATGCCGCAATGCCAATGACTACATCTATTGAAGAAATGCTAAATGTTTGTAAATCTTTCCATCCTCTCTCTTCATCGTCTTCTGCAAACTCAACTGACTTTCGAATAGCTTTATCACCTCCTGCTATAAGCCCGATAACACGCCCATGCTCCAAACCAAAAGTAGGAGGAAGCTCCGAAGCATCAACAACTCCAAGCCGGCCGCTTGTTCCAGCGCCTATATAGAACATACGTCCCCCATCCTGCATCTTCTTTGTTACAGCATTAACCAGCTTCTCAATTTGAGGTAATACTTCCTCTATTGCAAAAGGAACAGTCTTGTCTTCTTTATTAATATTCTTAAGCAAATCAGCAACGCTCATTTTTTCCAGATGATCGTAATACGAATCAGATTCTGTTACCTTATTAATTTTCATCTCATTCGTATATTCGGACTTACTCGTATTAGTAGATATAAAGTATTGTTAGAATCAATAAAGTGCAGGAAACCCGGCAGGGTCGTATTCACTCATCATTTCATATATAGTATCAAAAACATTTTCTGCATTGGGCTTGCTGAAGTAATCACCGTCGGAACCATAGGCAGGGCGATGAGCCTGTGCAGTAACTGTGCGTGGCGCTGAATCAAGATATTGAAAGGCTTTTTGCTCTTCCAGTATCTTTTGAAGTATATATGCACTAGCTCCACCCGGAACATCTTCATCCAAGATTAATAGCTTGTTCGTTTTCTTTAGTGATTCGACAATGCTGTGATGAATGTCGAATGGCAACAACGTTTGAACATCAATAAGCTCGCAGTGAATGTCAGCTTGCTTTAATTGCTGTATAGCGTCGATTGCTATTCTGCAACAGGAACCATACGTAACAATGGTTACATCGTTTCCTTCCTGCAATATTTTAGGAATGCCAAGCGGTATTTTAAATATACCGGGGTTAGAGGGTAATTTTTCTTTCAGGCGATAACCATTGAGACACTCAATAATTAATGCCGGTTCATCGGATGCAAGCATGGTATTATAAAAACCTGCTGCCTGCGTCATGTTGCGCGGAACAAGTATATGTATGCCGCGCAGCGAATTAATAATCATACCCATTGGTGATCCGCTATGCCAGATTCCTTCTAAGCGATGTCCTCTTGTGCGAATAATCACCGGCGCTTTTTGTCCACCTTTTGTTCTGTATTGCAGTGTGCTTAAATCATCACTTAAAATCTGAAGAGCGTATAACAGGTAGTCAAGGTATTGAATTTCTGCAATGGGGCGCAAGCCGCGCAAAGCAAGACCGATGCCCTGGCCTATGATGGTAGCTTCACGAATTCCGGTATCGGTAATTCTTATTTCTCCATACTTTGCCTGCAACGAAGCAAAACCCTGGTTCACATCGCCGATTTTACCGAGGTCTTCTCCAAATGCAACAAGGCGTGGGTCGTTCGCAAACAACGCATCAAAGTTAGCTTGTATTATTTCTCTTCCGTCAACAAGAGAAGCACCATCAGCATATTGAACTGCGACGGGTTCAATCTTTAAAGCAGATTGGTCGGAATGGCTATATAGATATGAGCTATAACGATGCTGGTTTGATTTATTGTATTCATTCAACCAGTTCTGCATTTCATTCAGAACATCGTTATTCTCATAATTTGTTAAACGCAATAATTTTTTAACAGCAGCAACAATATCTTTTCTTCCCGAGTCAATCACTGCATTCATCTCTGCTTTTAATTTACTGATCTGTTCATGAAGTTCAGTATTAGTGATGGTTGCAGCAAGCCGGTCAAAGAAGCCGGAAACTTCCGCTATCTCATTTTTAACGGGTTTTTGAGATGCTTCCCATGCAAACTTTTTAGCCTCGTTTACATCTGCCTTTGCTTTCGCTTCAATACGATCGCATTCTTCACCGGTGGCAATGCCTGTGCTAATCATCCACTCACGCATTTTGAGGATGCAATCATTTTCTGTTTCCCAAACTAATCGTTCTTTGCTCTTGTATCGCTCATGTGATCCTGATGTGGAATGCCCTTGCGGTTGTGTCATCTCTTGTATATGAAATAGCACAGGCACATGCTGAGCACGGCATTCAGCGATTCCCTTTGCATACATTTCGCATAAGCCAACATAATCCCATCCTTTGCATCTTAAAATGATATATCCTTCTTCATTTTCATTTCTTGCAAACCCTCTCAATATCTCGGAGATATTTTGCTTGGTGGTCTGGTATTTTGAAGGAACAGAAATGCCATAACCGTCATCCCAAATACTGACTGCCATAGGGATTTGCAATACGCCCGCAGCATTGATGGCTTCAAAGAAAATACCTTCTGAAGTGCTTGCATCGCCGATGGTTCCAAATGCAACTTCATTTCCTTTATTTGAAAAATCAGTGAATTGATGCAGGTCTTTATTTTGCCTGTATAATTTAGAAGCTAAAGCAAGCCCCACTAAGCGCGCCATCTGCGAAGCAGTAGGAGAGAGGTCGGCGGAAGAATTTTTAATTTGGGTTAAATCTTTCCAGGAGCCATCTTCATTAAGAGATTTGGTTGCATAGTGTCCGCCCATCTGCCGTCCATGCGACATCGGGTCGGCATTATCATCGGTGTTGCCGTACAAGCCCGCAAACCATTCATGCAAAGTCAAAGCGCCAATAGCAAACATAAAAGTCTGATCACGATAATAACCGGAACGGAAATCACCCTCGCGGAATGCTTTAGCCATCGCTATCTGAGCCACCTCCTTGCCATCGCCAAAGATTCCAAACTTCGCTTTTCCGGTCAGCACTTCCTTTCGACCTAAAAGGCTGGCATTACGGCTTTCGCATACGATGCGGTAATCGTTGAGAACTTCGTTTATGAAATCCGCAGAATCGGTTTCTGTTCTTACTTCCCCTGAATTATCTTTTTCGTGAATCATCAGCTCTTTTTCCTTTCCTGAGTTTGAGAGGCAAAAATAGAAAATAGAACCGACTAAAATATAGGGTTAAGGATGAAAGTTCTCAAGTTTTCCGGAGATGGAAATTAAGCTTGAATCAAAATTTAACGGGGAGCATTATTCTTTCACAAATCTTCCTGCCCACAGGCTTTCATTTTCTTTAAGCATCCTGATGAAATAGATTCCCGTTGGCAATTTTCTTACATCAATAGTAATTGCAGCTTCCCCTTTCGGCACTTCTGTGTTTGATATTTTCTGACCAAGAACATTGTATAACTCTAATGAAGTGCTGGTGGTAAAGGGTATGCCGTAAACAGTTAATTCATTGCTTGCAGGGTTAGGGGAACAAATTATCGTGTTGCCATTACCGTAGAAGTTTTGCAAACCATTTAGAATAACATTAATACCGGTAGCTATTTTACAACCAAACTCATTGGATACTTCAACACTATAATTACCGTTTTTTGTTGCCTTGTATGAGGTGTTGGTAGCCCCGGCAATAAGCGTGTCGTTATAATACCATTGAAAGGAAGTATAGCTTGGATCGGTACTACATTTTAATGTATCGCCTGATTGGATAATATTGGGCGGTGGAGGTGAAGGAGAAACTTTTATATAATTGCTATATATAAGCGTGTCACTGCCTCCTGCACCTGAGGCAATGAGTTTTACACTATAATTACCTGCTATTGGGTAACAAACGTTTTGAGGATTTTCAGCTGTGCTTGAAGAAGGATTAGCGCCTGCGAAAGTCCATTGCCATGAGGTGGCATTCGTACTTTGATTGGTAAAGTTGATGCAATCATTAGCACATATAACTGAATCGGATGATTGAAAGAGAGCAATTGGGCCGGCAATCCTGCAACTGTTGCCGCAATTAGGATCAATAGTATATTCCCACAGATCATTATAAGGTGATAAGAGAGGAATTCCACTTCCTCCGAAAAGATACAGATGGCCGCTTTTGTCTGTCCACCCGACTGAACCGGACCTGGCGCTTGGGATATTAGCAGCATTGGCAGTTCCTTTTGTTTCCCAAACACCTGTTGAATTATATGTACTGTCACCACTTTCCCATGTCCATTGATTGCTGGCAACACAATACATCCACAAATCATTAAATGCATAGCCTAAAGTTGCTGTTGAGAAAAAACCGCCGAACATCCAGAAGTTGCCGTTGGAATCTGTCCATGTTGCGCGATTCTCATATCGAGACCAAGGCAAATTGGAAGGAGAAGTAACACACTTTGTTCCGTAAAAGCCAACGTCATTAACAGTGTTTTTACCGTTTATCCATGCCCAGTTATTGCTGATTGGATTAAAACGCCACAAGTCATTGAAGTTACTATCAACAACCTGACCGCCAAAAAGATAAAAATCTCCGCTCTTAATCAGTCCACCTGCTATAGCTCCATCTGCCGCCGGGGGTGTTGGCAGTATCTTCCATACCTTGTGTTCCATAGACTGAAGGAGCATCAGAAGCCTGGACACCTTTCATCCATGTCCACTCATTAGAAGCGATATTATATCGCCACAAATCATTGTAGCCAATGGCTCCGTTGCTTGCCCCAAAAAGCCAAAGATCACCGGCATTATCCACCCATGCAGAAGCGCATTCTGTCCGGCATCGCGGATAGTTTGCCGCATTAGCAACTCCCTGCGTTCCATACACACCATTTGAATTGATAGTGCCGGGACCATTCATCCATGTCCATTCGTTGGTACCGATATTATACTCCCAAAGATCGCTGTAATAACCATACGTACCGGAATTCCATCCTCCGAACAACCATAAATTACCGCTGTTGTCAACCCACGAAGTAGCGGCGTACCCAAGGGAGGGAGGACGATTGGAGGGTGCTGAAATACCTTGCGTTCCATATATACCGTTATCGCCAATCGCTGCAGTTCCTTCCATCCATGTCCATTCAGCGGTTGTTGGATTATATCTCCACAAATCATTGATTGGCTGGCCCCCACTAATCAATCCGCCATAAAGCCAAAAGTTCCCGGTGGTATCTGTCCACTTGACCGGTTCATATAAAGCAGGAGGATCATTGGTAGTGCTCGGAGTTCCCTTGGTGCCATAGGTGCCCGTACTGAAAGCTGTATTGCTTCCGTGAATCCACGTCCATTCACCCAGCTGGGCGAATGAAAAAAAGGATATAAAAGTAAATATAACAAGAGTGTTGATTTTTTTCATCTTAGCAAATTAGTTTATTATTTTTTAATTCAATACTTTTAATTAAAATTTTTAAAACATTCTATTCGAAACATTAAGGAATGAATTCAGCATCATGGAGAAGGATTTTAATCTTTTACAAACTTCCGCATCCATCTTCCGCTTTCATTTATTACCTGCGTAAAATAAATCCCGGGAGCAAGTGCGGAAACATCAATAACCGTTTCCGGTGAACAGGAGAGTGCAGATTTTTTTCATACTTTCTGAATCCCTTTAAAACAAAGGTAAGGAATTTATTTTTCATGGAGGAATTCATTTGCACCTGTTTCTTGCATGTTCATTACCTGTTTTTACGGACATGCTTTGTTGAAAAAAATATCCTTATTTTCGTTAAACCAAATCCTATTAATAAAGCCAGTTAATTATTCATTCTAAAAAGAATCTCAAAATGAATCGAAGACAACTATTAACGCTTCAACATGGCGCCTCATCATCAGCAGTAGCTGAAGCCCCACCCGCTGTGCTTACCGGCTTAACTCCATACACGGGTCCATGGACAGAAACCGAAGTAATACACCTGTTGCGAAGAACCATGTTCGGCGCTACCAAAAACGATGTGAATTATTTTGTTTCCGTGGGCATGACGCAAACGGTAAATGAATTACTTACTCCCGCTGCTTCGGCTCTGCCTCCTCCGCTCTATGTTTATACCTCTAACTATGCCGACCCGAATGTTGCGCAGGGAGCCACCTGGATAACTGCTCCTTATGACAGCACGGCAAATGGCTATCGGCTTAAATCATACCGTGCCTGGTGGATCAGCCAGATGTTGAATCAACCCCGCACGATGCAGGAAAAAATGACTTTATTTTGGATGAATCATTTCTCCACGCAAACGGGTACGGTGAATGATGCGCGTTATTGTTATGCCATTAACGCCCTGTGCCGCGCGAATGCATTGGGTAATTGGCAATCACTTACCAAAGCCATTACGCTTGATCCCGGAATGTTAGTTTACCTGAATGGTTACGCAAACACGAAGACAGCGCCGGATGAAAACTACGGACGCGAGATGCAGGAATTGTTCACCATCGGGAAAGATGCAAACGGTAATCCGTATTACACAGAGAGTGATGTGCAAAATGCTGCTAAAGTATTGACAGGTTACCGTATTAATGGCACCACAATCACTTCCTATTTCGATTCCACCAAGCATGACACTACCGATAAAACATTTTCATCATTTTATAATAACACGGTTATCACCGGGCAAACGGGAGCTGCAGGAGCGACTGAGCTGGATAGCTTGCTTACCATGATTTTCGGCACGCAGCAGGCAGCCATTTTCCTTTGCACCGAGCTGTATCGTTTCTTTCTTTATTATAATATAGATACTAATACGGATACTAACGTCATTCAACCGCTTGCTGACGTGTTCCGCACCGGTAATATTATGAGATTGTGCCTGTGTTGCAGGCATTGTTGACGAGCGAACACTTTTATGATCCTGTTAATATGGGCTGTCTTATCAAAGCTCCTGTTGATTTTATAGCAGGTTTTTGCCGCGATTACGGTGTGGTATTTCCTGACAGCACCTTGTTGACCAATCAATATAACCTATGGTACCAGTTATATAACTTTGGTATTTCTATGGGGCAAACAATCGGCGATCCACCCAATGTGGCTGGATGGCCCGCTTATTACCAAGAGCCGCAATATCATGAGTTATGGATCAACGCCTCCACCTTGCCTGCCCGTAATATTTTCAGCGATACGATGTCTGCAAAGGGTTTTTCTTCTCCCGGAAGTAAAATCCTTTTTGATGTGGTTGCTTACACTGCAACGCTTGATACTCCTTCCGACCCTGATCTGCTTATACAGGAGGTGATAGACCGTAATTACACCGAAGATGTTTTGCAGGATGTAAAAGACTTGCTGAAAGGATATTTGCTGAACGGGCAAATAGCCAATTCATACTGGACTACAGCGTGGACGGATTACACCGGCGATCCTACTAATACGATCTATTATAATACGGTCCTCACACGCCTCCAGGCTATGTACACGTACCTGATGGATCTTTCGGAATATCAATTGTCATAAATGTCATTGCGAACGCAGTGAAGCAATCCTTCGATGGGGATTGCTTCGTTCCTCGCAATGACAGCTAAAAATTAGTAACAAATGAAAAGAAGAAAATTTATTTCCGCTCTTGGCCAGGCAGCATTGTTGCCTACTGTATTAAATGGATTTTCGTTTAAGGCATATAGCGCCTCCCCGCTATTGCAAGCTTTGGCGGCTGCCTCCAACGATGATCACGTATTAGTGCTTGTTCAGCTCAGCGGCGGCAACGACGGCTTGAATACCTTGCTTCCGCTCGATCAATATGCTAATTTGTCAACAGCCCGCAATAATATTTTGATCCCTGAAGCGCAGGCATTAAAACTGAATGGTTATGCAGCCACAGGGCTTCATCCTGTAATGACAGGCATGCAGCAGCTTTTCAATAACGGGCAGGTAGGTATTGTGCAGGGAGCAAGTTATCCGACTCCTAACTTTTCACACTTTCGCGCTACAGACATCTGGCTCACTGCTTCCGATGCCGACGTAACGCTGACAACCGGCTGGACAGGACGCTATCTTGATTATGAATATCCAAACTTTCCGACCGGTTACCCTAACGCAACAATGCCCGATCCGCTTGCATTGCAGATAGGGACTACGGTTTCTCTTGCATTGCAAGGACCTGCAGTAAGCATGGGCATGACCATTACAAATCCCACTAATTTTTATAACCTCATAAATGGTATTACGGATCCCGCTCCTGCAAATAATTATGGTACGGAGCTTACATTTATCCGGGAAGTAGCGCAGCAAGCGAATGCTTATTCTGCTGTAATTAAAACCGCAGCCAACAGCATCACTTCGCAATCATCTGCTTACCCCACCCCCGGAACCAATACCCTGGCTGACCAGCTTAAAATTGTTGCCCGGCTTATTGCAGGAGGACTAAAAACCAAGATATATATCGTTAATATAGGAACCTTCGACACGCATTCTTCACAGGTGGTTGCAGCAGACACTACTACCGGCACCCATGCCACTATCCTGGGTAAAGTTTCCGTAGCCATTTCCGCTTTTATGAATGATCTTAACTATCTCTCTGTAGCAGATCGCGTGGTGGGCATGACATTCTCCGAATTCGGCAGAAGAATAATTTCCAATGCCAGCCTGGGCACAGACCATGGTGTGGGAGCGCCCATGTTCCTGTTTGGTAACAAAGTTCAGAGCGGCATCTTAGGAACCAACCCCATCATTCCCGCCAACGCTACTGTGAATGACAACGTAGCCATGCAATATGATTTCCGCTCCGTTTATGCATCCCTTTTAAATGAGTGGCTCTGCGTGCCGCAAGGCGACCTGAACCAGATCATGTTGGAGAATTTCCAATTGCTTCCCGTCATTCAAAGCGATGCATGCACGGTTGCAGGCATTCACGAATTAAATAAAGCAGCCGGAACCAACCTGGTATCATGCTATCCGAATCCGTTTACTTCCAGAACCAGCGTCACCTTCACCACGAAGGGCGGGCATACCCTCGTGCAGGTATTTAATGCAGAAGGCAAACTGATGAAAACCCTCGTGAACGGTGATTATTCCGCCGACACCTATAGCACCGATTACGAAAACGAAGGCCATGCATCCGGGCTTTATTACCTGCGCCTCCAAAACGAAGCCATTCAGCAGGTGAAGAATATGGAAGTGGTGAGGTAATATATCATGCTTCTTCTTTTATAGGGTGAATGCGGGAGTAAGGGCTTAGAAGGAGGTAATTTTTCAGCGCCTTCTGTCTTTGCAGCAGCTTCTCCAAACAAGTAGAAACCTGAAAATTTATATCATTTACACTTGTTGCTAAGAAACTATACAAATGGCGTAACGATCTATAGTTTCTTACTAACAATCTTTAGATTGTTACGCTAAACGTTTAATTATCGCATAAATATGTTAATTATCAATGAGTTATGGAATTGAATCTGCGAATCAGCGGCAACTCTTTTCTTCCATGCAATTATATAGGTATGCTCCGTTTAATTTCAAAAACAACTATATTCGCAGTTCATAAACTAATAATTTAAAATCAGCAATATGAAATGGTATCATTATGTAGCAGCGTTTTTTGCCGGAGCATTCTTGGCGAATGTTGTTCCTCATTTAATTCATGGCATTTCAGGAGACCCTTTTCCGTCTCCCTTTGCCACTCCTCCCGGCAAGGGGCCTTCCTCTCCAACCATCAATGTCTTATGGGCTTGCCTCAACCTGCTTATAGGATATATATTATTGAGAGTGAGTAAAACAACAACAGCAAATAAACCTGCACTGCTTGTTTTGTTTTTGGGCATTGTGGTTATGGCTGTGCAGCTGAGCATTGTGTTTGCGGATAAGATGAAGATGTGAGGTTATATGCTCTTTCCTGTAATCGCACGAAGAAAGACATTTTCATTGTGGATTTTCTAATAATTAATCGAGGTACTGTCTTAAAAAG
>PLYJ01000233.1 GCA_003151745.1 Bacteroidota bacterium | reverse complement strand
CTAACTTAACCTGACGGCTATGGGGTATAGGGGTATGAGAGGAATTGTTAATTCCACTCATGAAATTTGTAAAGGATGATGAGGAATTATAAATGTCATGCGTGACACTGATAAAGGCTTATAAGGATTTCTCTTTGATTTAATTGAAAGTGTTTTTGTTTTAAAAAAGGCACTTTTCGGCTCATCCACTCCTGTTGCATTCGTATATTTATTGATTCAGGAAAAGAGAAGGCAAAAGAAAAATTGTAAGTAATAGAACTGTAAATTAAACAAACTATACATCAGAAAAGATGTCAAATGATAATTTCGGAAATACAGAAACTTTGCCAGTATCTTTGTTACCTGTGACCAATAAAACCTTCTTTTTAAAGTATCCCTTTGTTTTACTTTTAGTTGCTGCTGTCATCCTTGCGTCGGAGATCGGGTTTTTTCAGTACAGCGCACCGGAATCGTTGGAATCAATTGCAGGAAAGGCGGAGAAGACATTACAGCAGTCGGAGCAAAAGGTTTTAAAAAAATTAAATCAATTGGAGGCTCTTTCTTCCAATGACACGCTCAAAGAGAAAATTTTTAACCGGCATGAGGATAATTTAATATCCTACTTCGCCTATCTGAAAGATTCTTTATTCGCCTGGTCGGATAATGATATGTTGATTTCACAGGAGGAAGCCGATTCGTTGCCTTCAGGCTCCATCGTTAAGCTTCGTAACGGCTGGTATGAAATTTTTAAAGCAACGAAAGGGGATCAGCACTTCTATTCAACGCTGCTTATCAAAAGTGAGTTTGCGTATCAGAATAAGTTTCTAATCAACAGTTTCAATCAGGAGTTGAAAATACCTGACAGCTACAGCTTTTTTCTGTTTCCCTTCATGGGTTCTGTTCCCGTATCAAATGGTTTGGGAAAAATATTGTTTTATTTAACTGCCGGTGAAACAGGCAATAATGTAGCCCCACGCATGCGGGATTTAAGCACATGGTTATATATGCTGGTGGTGTTCTTGCTTTTAGGCGCAATATATTCCTTTGGAAAGTGGATTCTGAAAAAGTCATTCTTGCTTACCGTCTTTTTCTCGCTTCTTATTGTTGGATTACGATTGCTGATGATTCAGTTGCGCATACCCGATCAGCTATATGTAACAGAGCTTTTTAGTCCGGGATTATATGCGAGCAGTGTGTATATGAATTCGTTAGGTGATTTTCTCATAAATGTCTTATTGGTGTTATGTCTGTCATTATTATTTTCCAACAAGGGCAAACAACAGCTATTGACTATCGGTGTCAAAGCAAGAATAGTTGTTTATTCTGGCCTCTTGATTATGGGGCTTCTTGCTGCCATGCTCCTTAATGATCTGCTCGAGGGAATTGTTTTTAACTCAAGCATTAATTTCAACACTGCCAATGTTTTTGATTTGAATGGGTACAGTTTCATCGGACTGCTGATTGTGGCGGTGCTGATGCTTTTATTCTTTATGCTCATCAAAGTAATTGTTAATTTTCAAAGGAAATGTAATTGGGGAAATAAGACGAAGGTAATAGGAGGCGGTCTTTTAATTGTCTTATTTATCTTCCTTACTGATCCTTCTGTAATTAGCGGCGTTGTTCTTTTTGTATCGCTTTATATAAGTATTTATTGGTTTAGCGGCAGACCGGGTGAAAAAATCCTGCGTGTGCAGGATTCGCTTTCTGCAATCATTACTTTTCTTTTTATTACCTCTCTTTATTCATCTATATCTATTTATACTTATAGCAGGGAGAAGGAAAAGGAAAACCGAAAGCTTCTTGCAGGCAAAGTAGAAACCGAACAGGACAGGGTTGCGGAGCATCTCTTTGAGGACGTGCAGGATAAGATTGCCGAGGACACTACCTTGCAAAGTTATTTTAAGAAACCTGCAAGCGCATCTTTTTTAGTATCGCAACGCCTGCACCGTCGCTATTTCAATGGCTTCTGGACGAAGTATGAAATAGATTCCTATTGTTTTGATACGCTCAATCGCCCGTTTAATAAAACGCTGGATTCAACGAGTTACGGCCAGTTTCAAACCATCATTAACAGCGTTGGCAAACCTACCTATGCGGAAAATTTATTTTTCCTGACCAAAGCAAATGGCAAGTCCATGTATTTGGCAAGAATACCATTGATGAAAAATGACAGCTTAACCGCTGCAACGACTGTTCGCCCGGGCGGGAAAAAAGGCACCATTTTTATTGAGATAGAACCCAAGATCATTCAAGCCACACAGGGATTTCCTGAATTATTTATCAGCGACAAAGTTGTTTTTAATAAAGCCCTCGCTGATTATTCTTATGCGAGATATAAAAATGATGAGTTGGTAAATCAGTACGGGGATTTTGCATATTATTTTTCTTCTTCCGTTTTCGGAAATCAAAAAGGTGATTACTCTTTCATTAACCGGGATGGTTACAATCATTTGATTTATCGCGAAAGCCCAAGCAGTGTAGTCGTCGTCAGTAAGAAGCAGGATACGGTCTATGAACTAATCACATCCTTTTCTTACTTCTTTGCTTTTTTTTCAATTCTGTTGTTGCTGTTTATTACGATTCAAAATTTATTACAAGGTGAGCTAACCATTTCGCTTTCGCTTAAAAACCGGATTCAGGTATCGGTCATCGCGATCGTTATTTTCTCTGTCGCCCTGATTGGCGTAGGGACTATCTATTACATTATTAAGAAATATGATCTTAACCAGAGCGTCAGGATAAGCACGCAATTAAAATCACTGCTTGTAACGATTGAAAATGATCTCGATGAGCAATTAAAACCGGATTCAGCACTTACTGAAGACATTCTTTTTAAGTTATCTAAACTTTCTGGTAATGCATCTACAGACTTTAACTGGTATGATGTAGAGGGCAACCTGTTGTTTTCATCACAGCCTAAAATATTCGACCAGGGAATTACTTCAACCCTGATGAACCCAATAGCATTTGATGAATTAGCAAACAAGCAGCAAACTCAATTCGTGCATCCTGAGAACATTGGTAAGCTCAATTACATAGCTGCCTATCAGACCTTGCGCAACAGACAAAATGAGTTGCTTGGTTACATCAGCTTGCCGTTTTTCGAAAAGGAGAATGAATTGACGCGGGATATTTCCGCCTTCCTCTCCGCCCTCATTAACATATATGTGCTGCTCCTTTCCTTAACAGTGCTTGTCACCTTTTTCATTGCTTCAAGAATAACGAAACCTTTATTGCTCATCCAGGAAAAGCTGGCAAATATTAATCTTGGCAAACGAAATGAATTTATTCAATGGAATAATAAAGATGAGATAGGTGAGTTAGTAAATGAATATAACAAAAAAGTAGAGGAGCTTGCATTGAGCGCTGATCTGCTTGCAAGAAGCGAACGTGAAAGCGCATGGCAGGAAATGGCAAAGCAGGTCGCCCATGAAATTAAAAATCCTTTAACGCCAATGAAGCTGGGTGTGCAACATCTGTTGAATGCATACAACGATAACAGCCCCGATAAAGAGGAATTGGTAAAGAAAATTTCTCAAACACTCATTCAACAGATTGATACGCTTTCTAACATTGCGAATGAGTTTAGCAATTTTGCAAAAATGCCGCAGACAAGAAATGAGCCTGTAGATTTAAATTTAATTCTTTCCGATGCAATTAATCTGTTTAAAGAATCGCCCGACACCACGATAACTTTTAACAAAGATAAAATGGATGTCACTCATTCATTTGTGTTTGCAGATAAGGATCAACTCATTAGATTGTTTTCAAATTTGCTCAAAAATGCTGTTCAATCTATCCCTCCCGAAAGGAAGGGTAGGATTGATGTTTTCATTAGCCTAAATCAGGGCTTTTTTACTGTAGCCATAAAGGACAACGGTGTGGGAATCGCTGATAATCAAGCAGAAAAAATCTTTACTCCCAATTTTACTACAAAATCGGGGGGTATGGGCTTAGGATTGGCTATGGTTAAGAATATTGTTGAAAATTCAGGCGGAAAAGTGTGGTTTGAGACCAAAATTGGGGCTGGAACCAGCTTCTTTGTTACACTTCCTGCCCGCCGGGAGTAGATAAGCCTTCCTTATCTTTGTACCCGTTCCCTAAGCCAGATTTGAGTACTGAAATATGAGACCTGATAAGTCTTTCGCCTCTGTATCTCTTATCTTATAAAAATTAAAATAATGTCTCGTCCTGTAAGAGTTCTTATTGCAAAGGTTGGCTTAGATGGCCATGACAGAGGCGCAAAAGTTATTGCTTCTTTTCTTCGCGATGCTGGGATGGAAGTTATTTACACAGGCTTGAGGCAAACTCCGGAAATGGTAGTTAATGCAGCACTGCAGGAAGACGTTGACGTTATCGGAATAAGCATTCTTTCCGGAGCGCACATGACTGTGTTTCCGAAAATTATCAAGCTTATAAAAGAAAAAGACATGAATGACGTTCTTATTACAGGCGGCGGAATCATTCCCGAAGAAGATATGAAAAAGTTGCATGAGATGGGGGTTGGAAAACTCTTCCCCCCGGGAACAGACACAAAAGTGATTATAAGCTATATTAATGAAGAAGTAAAAGAGAAGAGAAATTTTTAACATCTACGAATAACGAATAAGTACGAATTTACGAGTCGCGACAAAGTCCCTGAATAAAAAAACATGGAAGTAATGATATTCCAAAATCTAATAACTGAAATTAAAGATGGTATCCTGATAGTTACTATCAATCGCCCTGATAAGTTGAATGCGTTAAATACAAATACCGTTCATGAAATTGGGGAAGTGATAAAGGAAGGTGAAAGCAATACAACAGTAAAGGGTATAATCATTACCGGAGCCGGGGAGAAAGCATTTGTTGCCGGAGCTGATATTTCAGAATTTAAGAACATTAAAGAAGCGGAGGGGAAAGCACTTAGTGCCAAAGGACAACAGGTTTTTAAGTCTGTTGAACTTTGCACTAAACCGGTCATTGCTGCAGTGAACGGTTTTGCTTTAGGAGGCGGTTGCGAGTTAGCTATGAGCTGTCACATTCGTGTAGCAAGTGAAAATGCCAGATTCGGGCAGCCGGAAGTGAAACTTGGATTGATTCCAGGCTATGGAGGAACGCAACGATTGATACAGCTTATCGGAAAAGGAAAAGCAATGGAGTTGTCCATAACAGCCGATATGATTGATGCGAATGAAGCGCTGCGTCTGGGACTTGTAAATTATGTTACAACTCCGGATCAGCTAATGGCAAAGTGCATTGAGATTATGAACAAAATAAAAGCCGTGTCTCCAATGGCTGTCAGTTCTGTCATAAAATGTGTGGATGCTTATTATACTGATGGCGTTGACGGCTTCCGATTTGAGGTGGATGAATTCGGCAAATGTTTCGGCACGAATGATTTTAAAGAAGGAACCACAGCATTCCTTGAAAAAAGAAAAGCAAATTTTAATTAAAAGAATAAATAATAATAAAAGAAAGAGAGGGTGACAAATGAGAATAGCTCAAAATTTCCAAAAGAATGTTTTCTGTTTGGAAGGAGAATGGGAAAAAGACTTGAGAGATAAATCAAGCGTATCGGCAGCATTGGAATTTCTGCATTCCAACTGCGGCATCGAGTACATCCACAAAAACTGTGGTACGGTGGACAACATGAAATACTACCTGAAGCTTTGGAAGAAGATGCAATATAAGCATTACTCCATCTGCTACCTGGCTTTTCACGGAAAGCAGGAGCGCATTGAAGTAGGCGACGGTTCGCTTAACCTTGATGAGTTGGCAGAAATCCTGAACGGCTCATGCCGCAACAAGATTATCCATTTTGGAAGTTGTAATACGCTGGATACTGATCTTCGAAGCGTGAAAAAATTTCTTGACACCACCAAGGCATTATGTGTATGCGGTTTCAAAACAGATATTGATTTTGTTGAAAGCTCCGTCTTCGACATGCTTCTGCTGCAAAAGTTTCAGAACTATAAGGACATGAGCGCTGTAGAACGCGATCTAAACAAGAACTATCGCAAGCTTATTCGCAAGCTTGACTTCCGCATTCATTACAATTAAAAGGTAATTAAGATTTTCACGGGCTTCCCCCGACATTCGGGGGACTTCTAAATCGTTAAATTTCATCAAAAATGATGATTTTTGCTATCCGGAAGAGTCTTCCTAATCTAATTTTACCGTTTATGAAAAGCATACGGATAATCGTTCATGGCATGGTGCAGGGAGTATTTTTCAGAAAGCACACGCAGGAAAAGGCGATTGAACTCAGCATAAATGGTTCTGTTCGAAATTGTTCTGACGGCACTGTCGAAATAGAAGCTGAAGGAAATGAGGAATCAATTCAAAAATTTATCGCCTGGTGCAATCACGGTCCAAGCCGCGCAAAAGTGACTCACATAGATATGCACGAACAGGGACTGAAAAATTATTCCGTCTTCGCGGTAATGCGATGAATCCTTTCATCACTTTTGATGTCTGACTTTAAGGTCTAAGGTTTAAGGTTATGAAACGCCGAAACTTTAAACCTTAAACTTTAAACTTTAACCCTAAAAGATTGAGTGCAATAAGAAAATTAGCAGGTCAAACTGCTATCTATGGATTAAGCAGCATACTCGGCAGGTTGTTTAATTACCTGCTGGTGCCTTTGCATACTCGAGTATTCCTAACCGGACAATATGGTGAGGTAACAAAGATGTATGCTTATGTTTCCTTTCTTATCGTGCTTTTTAGCTATGGCATGGAGACGGCATACTTCCGTTTTGCCCAACAGGAAAAAGATAATCCGAAAGTTTATTCCACCTCGCTCATTTCATTGCTTGCAAGCTCAGTTGGTTTAGCCGCAATCTTTATTTTGTTTTCAGGAGCTATTGCAGGATGGATCGGCGATGCTTCCATGCCTCTGCATCCGGAATATGTTTCATGGTTTGGCTGTATCCTTGCACTTGATGCAATCAGCTATATTCCTTTTGCGCGACTGAGAAGAGAGAACAAGGCGACACGTTTTGTTTCCATTAAAGTAGTCTGGATTATTTCCAATGTTTTTTTCAATGTGTATTTTCTTCTTTGGTGTAAGCATGTGGTACGAATGCCTGGTAGCATTCAGGATCCTGTCTTACACATTTCATATCCTGATCTTGGTGTGGGGTATGTATTTATCGCAAACCTTATCGCAAGCAGCATTACATTGCTTTTACTTACGCCCGAAATATTCAGGATAAAATTTGATTTTGATAAAGAGCTTTGGAGAAAGATGATTGTGTATGCACTGCCTTTAATGATTATGGGTACGGCGGGCATGGTGAACGAAACATTTGATCGCATTCTTTTGCCAAAGCTTTTAACTGATAAATCTACAGCGCTTGCAGAGTTGGGTATTTATGGCGCATGCTATAAGCTAAGTATCATCATGACATTATTCGTTCAGACGTTTCGGTATGCTGCCGAACCATTTTTCTTTGAGCATTCAGGAAAAGACAATGCAAAGCAAACCTATGCAAATGTGATGCACTACTTTATCATTACCTGCGCAGTCATCTTTCTTGGCATCATGATGTATATGGATGTGGTGAAATATTTTATTGGGAAAAGTTATTGGGGAGGGTTAAAGATTGTGCCCATCTTGCTGCTTGCTAATCTTTGCCTGGGTGTATTCTTTAATCTTTCTATCTGGTATAAGCTTTCAGGACACACACGCTGGGGTGCATTCCTGGCTGTGTTTGGTGCAGTCATTACTTTGATATTATTATTCTGGTGGATTCCTTTAATGGGATATATGGGTGCTGCCTGGGCAACATTAGTTTGCTATGCTTCCATGATGGTGCTTTCTTATATCATAGGGCAGAAATACTATCCAGTTGATTATAACCTGTCATCATTTGTAAAGTATATAGGAGTCTCCGTATTGTTTTATTTTTTCAGCGAGTTCTTAAGAAATCATTTTGAATGGACGAAGGGCCCGATGCTTATCATAAACAGCTTCCTTATGATTGCGTTTCTCTTGCTGATTTTTGTAACTGAAAGGGACAAAATTCCCTACCTTTACAAACCTTTAAATAAAGGAATAAGGAATAAGAAATAAAAAAAGTACTAATTGCTATTTATTACTTATTCATTTTTCCTTATTACTTCTGAAAATGAAAGTTCGCACCATCAATAAATCTAAACATTCCTTGCCGGCTTATGAAACCTCTTCATCAGCGGGCATGGATTTGCGTGCGAACCTTGATGCTCCTGTTAAATTAAAGCCGCTTGAAAGAGCATTAATTCCAACGGGTTTATTTATTGAATTGCCTGTTGGTCATGAAGCGCAGATCCGTCCACGCAGTGGTCTGGCGGCAAAGAAAGGAATTACAGTTCTCAATTCACCGGGAACTGTTGATGCGGACTACAGGGGAGAGATAAAAGTGATTCTTGTAAATCTTTCCAACGATGAATTGACGATTGAAGATGGGGAACGAATTGCACAAATGATTATAGCAAAGCATGAACGCGTGGAGTGGAAATTGACAGAAGAGTTGATTGAAACAACAAGAGGTGCAGGAGGATTTGGTTCCACAGGAGTTAAATAAGAGATTATGAAGATCATCATTCCAATGGCAGGAGCAGGAAAGAGGATGCGACCGCATACGCATACTACTCCTAAGCCATTGATACCCATTGCGGGAAAACCAATTGTGCAATGGCTGGTGGAAGACATCATCAAGGTTTGCAAAGACAAAGTAACAGAGATTGTTTTCGTGATTGGTGATTTCGGCAAGGAAGCAGAAAATAATTTATTGAAGATTGCTGAAAGCGAAGGTGCAAAGGGAAGAATATGTTACCAGGATGAAGCATTAGGAACAGCTCATGCGATTCTTTGTGCTAAAGAATCACTCACCGGCAAAGTAGTCATCGCTTTTGCTGACACTTTGTTTCGCGCTGACTTCACAATGGATGAAGATAAAGACGGTGTGATATGGGTGAGCAAAATTGAAGATCCCCGTGCTTTTGGTGTCGTCAAATTCAATAAGGAAAATATCATTACCGATTTTGTAGAAAAGCCACAAACGTTTGTCAGTGATCTTGCCATCATCGGCATCTATTACGTGAAAGACGGAGACAATCTTCGCAAAGAGATGCAATACCTTATTGATAATAATATCAAAGAAAAGGGAGAATATCAATTAACCAATGCCTTAGAGAACATGAAGAACAAAGGCATGAAGTTTGTTCCGGGAAAGGTGGATGAATGGCTTGATTGTGGAAATAAGGATGCAACTGTTTATACCAACAAACGCGTATTGGAGATTCATAAAAATACTAAAATGATTTCTTCTACGTTAAAGAAGAACAATGCAGTAGTTGTTGAACCTTGTTATATCGGGGAAGATGTTGTTATAACCAATTCTGTTGTTGGCCCTTATGTTTCTATCGGTTCAAAAACAAGTATCGAGGGTTCGGTAATTACAAATAGCATCATTCAAAGTAATTCTAAAGTAAGAAATGCACTGATGGATAACTCAATGATTGGTAACTTTGTGGAATATAATGGTAAGGTGAATGACCTCAGCATAGGAGATCATTCTGTGCAGAAATAATTATCAATGAAAAAAAGTCAGGTTCTATTTATATCGCTTGCGTTCTCTTTGTTTATCGCTTGCAAAACCCAACAGGTTGCCAAAAGGACGAATCCCGCGCCTGCTTCAGGGCAGTCAGCGAAGAATAACAAGTCTGGTGGCAGCAAGCTTTCACAAACGCAACAGGCTGATGTGATGTATATATTTTTCAATGCCAACAAAGAAAAAATGCTTGGCAACCTGGATAATGCTGAAAATCTTTTTTCACAAGTACTGCGGCAGGACATTAACAACCATGCGGCCATGTATAATCTTGCTGATATATACAATCAGCAGAAAAAGTATTCCGATGCATTGTACTTTGGAAAAAAGGCATATACACTGGATTCTAAAAATGAATGGTATGCACGACTGCTTGTAGAGGTGTATGAGAGGAACCACAAGTATGCCGATGCTGTTCTGGTGTACCAAAAACTAACAAAGGATTATCCAGACCGTATTGATTTTTATTTCGGACTGGCTGAAGAATACATCTATGATAATAAACTTCAGGAAGCAATAAAAACTTATGATCAGATAGAATCTAAGATTGGAGTAACTCCTGATGTATCCGCGCAAAAGGAGCGTCTGTATGTAAAGCTCGGAAAGAATGATAAAGCCATTGCCGAAGTGCAGAAACTCGTTGACAGTGATCCGGACAATCCTCACTATTTGGGTATAATGGCAGCTTTATACCAGGCCATCGGGCAGGATGAGAAAGCACTCAACTTATACAACAAGATTCTTTCCACACACCCTGATGATCCATACTTGCATCTTTCTCTTGCTGATTATTACCGCAACAAGGGCGATAAGGATAAATCGTACCAGGAACTGAAAAAAGCATTTGTCAACAAGGAACTTGAAACGGAAACTAAGATCAACATATTAAGTTCCTATTTCCCGTTGATTTCAATTGACGATGAAATGAAAAGGCAGGCAATGGAATTAGGCAAGCTGCTTATTGAAAACAATCCGAATGAATCGCGTGTTCATGCCGTATATGGAGATTTTCTTTCAAGGGATAAAAAATATGAAGAAGCAAGAAAGGAATATGAGGAATCTCTTCGCCTTGGCGAAAAGGCTTTTGTCGTTTATCAGGAAATTCTCAGGATGGATGGTCTCTTGAACGATACGGATGCAACGATTCATGATAGTGAAGATGCGCTTTCGAAATTCCCTGAACAACCTGTTGCATATTATTTTAACGGTGTTGCAAAGATTGAAAAGAAAAGATATGATGACGGTGTTGCGACATTGAATAGCGGTTTGAAATTGGTTGCTGATGATACGCTTCTTGATGGTGATTTCTATACTGCTTTAGGCGATGCTTATAATACCATGAAGGAGTATGCTAAATCGGATGAGAATTACCAAAAGGCGCTTAACCTTGATCCAAAGAATAAATATACTCTCAATAATTGGGGGTATTATTTGTCAGTGCGCGGAGAGAAGTTAGAGAAAGCGGAAGAAATGTCGAAGCTTTCTATGGAAATCGAACCAAACAGCGCGACTTTTGAAGATACATACGCATGGATTGAGTATAAAATGGGGAAGTTCACAGATGCAAAGGAGTGGTTGGAAAAGGCATTTAGTTATGGCGCTGACAAAAGCGCTACAAGCCTAGAACACTACGGAGATGTGATGTTTAAATTAGGGGATCCTGAAAAAGCGTTGGAATATTGGCAAAAAGCAAAGCAGGCAGGTGATGGCGGCAGCGATCTGTTAGACAAAAAAATTGCCGATAAGAAATTGTACGAAGCAAACGGTGTAAAGTAATTTGAAGATTTGAAATTGCGTTAATTTGAAAATGAAAAGACCGGCTATTTGCGTTTTCAATTTTTCAAATCAACAATTTTTCAAATCAAACCTTATCCGCACATCCGCACATACATTCATCTTTTCTTTAATCTTTTTTGTTGTTCTTCTTTCTTCCTGTAAAACTAAGAAAGGAATTGTTTCTCCTTCACGTCCCATTAAGCTCAGGGAACAAACCTTTGATACACTTTTCAAGCAGATGGATTCCAACCGTTTTGCTTACAACTGGATGGTTGCTAAAGCAGATGTGGATGCAATACTCGGCGACCAAAACAATTCTTTTGATATTACTTTACGAATCCGCAATGACAGCGCCATCTGGCTATCGCTTACTGCAACGGCTTTAAACATTGAAGGGGCGCGTGTGCTCATCACACATGACTCGATAAAGGTGCTTGACCGCATCAACAAAAAGTACCTCATCAGTAATTTTTCAGAAATGAGCGAGCTGCTTCATGCGGAGGTAAATTTCGACATTCTTCAATCCATTATTTCGGGCAACTTCTTTGAATATAAGGAAGAGGAAAAACTGCGTTCTGTCTACCTTGATTCAACGGATTATATTCTCAGCAATCTCCGCAAACGCAAATTGAAACGCGAGTTGGAAGACAAGGACGTCAACATAAAAATCATTCACGACATTTGGCTTGATCCCTTTACATACCGCATATTGCGCACTAAATGGGATGACAATAAAAACGATAAGGAAGTAAATATATATTACAGTGATTTCAAGCCGGTAAACGGTAAGAGTTTTTCTTTTAAAGCCTTGTTTGATGTGAAAGCGAAGAAGCCACTCAGCATTAAAATAAACTATAACAAAATAGTGCTCGACGAATCACAGACGATGCCTTTTTCAATTCCTGACAGTTATGAAAGGATAATTGAGGGAGAAGTGAAACGTAAAGGTAAGAAGTAGTCGCTATATATTTCAATAAATTTCTATTCATTTCGAAAAAAACTTCGTGAAATAAATGGAAATGATAAAGTCGCTTCCGCATAAATAGTCGCTTTCCTTCGTGTTAAAAACTTTTCCTTCCTCCCATCAGTACAAGCCCCATTGTTAGGACTTTTGTACTGAAATAAATGAAAGTAATAAGTAATAAAAAACTATTCACGATTCATGATTCACGGTTCGCAATTAATCGTGTGCCGCATTTGACGCGGTGCATTGCTTATTGTGTATTATTACTTCTTATAGCTTCTTCCACGTCCGCTCAGAATAATAAAAAGGACCTTGAAAAGAAAAGAGAAAAGATCAAAAAGGACATTGAGATGACGAACCAGATGCTTGATCAAACAAAGAATAGCAAGCAAACTTCGATCAGTCATTTGATTACGTTGAGCAAGAAAATCAATTACCGCAATGAGCTGATCAACACCATCAGCGATGAGATCACGGATATTGACGGACAAATGACTCAAGCCGAAAGGCAGAAACGCCAGCTTGAAGTGCAGCTCGATACGTTAAAGCAGCAATATGCGCGTATGATCCGGTTTGCATATAAAAACCAAAGCAGTTATTCACGGCTGATGTTCATCTTTGCTTCTGCCGATTTTAACCAGGCATATAAACGCATTCGTTATCTGCAGGAATATAGCGACTACCGCAAGCATCAGCGCGACATCATTAATAATACGCAGGATTCATTAGTGAGATTAAAGGCGCAGCTCCAGGACAAACGTGTGGACAAAACGCATTTACTTACAGCACAGGAGCAGGAGAAGGTTAACCTGACGGGAGAAAAGCAGGAACAGGTGCAGGTGCTGAACGGTCTTTCAAAGAAAGAAAAGGAGTTGAAAGGAAAGCTGAAAGAAAAACAGAAAGAAGAAGAAAAACTCAGCCGTGCCATTGAAGAAATTATCCGCAAGGAGATTGAAGCAGCAAAAGAAGCAGCGCGCAAAAAAGCCATAGCATCCGGCAAAAAGAAGCCTGCCGCTGCAAGTACTGCTGAAGCGCTGACTGCGACTCCTGAAGCATTGAAGCTAAGCACGGACTTCGAAGACAATCGTGGCAGGCTGCCATGGCCTGTTGAACAGGGTTTCATCAGCTCTTCTTTTGGAAGGCACCCCCATCCTGTGTGGAAAAATGTTGAAACCAACAATAACGGCGTGGACATTGCCGCAGGCAAAGGTTCCACAGCGCGTGCTGTCTTTGACGGAACTGTTAGTAACGTAGTGGTACTACCCGGATATTATGCCGTGCTGGTGCAGCATGGCGAATTCTTTACGCTATACAGCAACCTCGACAAAGTATTTGTGAAAGCGGGTGATAAGGTAACGGTGAAGCAATCCATAGGCAGCATTAAAACCGACGATGATGACGGCAAGACGGAGGTACATCTCGAAATCTGGAAAGGCAGCAACCGCATGGATCCTGAAGTTTGGCTTAGTAAACGGTAACATCTGCGAATTACTCATCAATACGAATCTACGAATTGTGATAGTGACGTTGAAAAGCCCGATTCGTATATTCGTACAAATTCGTATTCGTAGATTATTTTGTACCTTTGATGCCTAATTAAAATTAATTACCATGTTACTATCAATCTTGTTAGGGTTCCTCAACTTGGGAGGAGGAGAAATTTTTGCAATCATGGCTATTGTTTTATTGATGTTCGGAGGTAAAAAGCTTCCTGAATTGATGAAAGGCTTAGGCAAGGGCATCAAGGAGTTTAAAGATGCCAGCAAGGGTGTTGACGAACCAAAGGAAGAAGAGAAGAAATAATTCCCCGTGTTTATCCCGCATGTGCGGGATCAAACCATACCGACAGGTGTGGTTTTTTTTTGCCTTTACGAATCGCCACAACTACAAACTTCCGGGATAATAGATCGGTGGCACATCAATTGCATTTGAAGAAAACAAAGATTTTAAAACCTTTCATAAGATTAAACCATTAGGTTAAAAAATAGTCTTCACAATCGAGATTAAAAATTTTGCTATAGATTTGCCACCCAATTCTAAACTTTAAATACATTTTAACACGCCTCAACTTTATCATTTAAATAATGTTGCTTAACTTTATTTTTAAAGCCAGCCAACCATTCTATTACTCTTAACATCATAAAATTAACGAAAACCAACCCCTAAAATTTACACCGATGAAAAAAGTTTATTTATCATTACTAATCTCATTATTATTCTCAACGCAATTATTCAGCCAGTGCACAGTGAACGGTTTTGCCTCCTCCCCGTCATGTGCTGGTTTATGTAATGGAAGAATCACCGTATTTGCTTTCGGAGGTACAGCCCCTTACACGTATAAATGGAATAACGGTGACAGCACCAGGACTATTACCGGTCTTTGTGCCGGAACCTATTCGGTAACAGTTAAAGATGCCGGAACTTGTGACGTAACGAAAGCTTTCACGGTTGCACCTGCAGCACCGATGACAGCAACCGTTGCAGTTGTAAATGAGCCATGCTTTGGAGAAACTGCGGCTTCAGCGACAGTTAATGTTACAGGAGGAACATTTCCTTATACTTATTCATGGAGCACAACGCCGGTGCAAAATGCCAGGACAGCAAGAAACTTGCCTGTCGGAACATATACTGTTACAGTAACCGCCGGCGGTGGAAGTTGCACTGCCACAGCAACTGCCACTATCACACAGCCCTCGCAGTTAGTTGCCATTAGCAGTTCAACTAATTCTGCCTGCGACAGCTCAACAGGAAGCGTTTCGGTGACGGTTTCGGGAGGAACTCATCCTTACTCTTATTTATGGAACACTACTCCCGTTTCAACAACATCTTCCGTCACAGGATTATCTTCAGGGGCATATACAGTGACTGTAAGGGATTCAAACCGTTGCACTGTTACCTCGACAGTTACAGTTGGAAATACAGGCGGGCTCACTGCCACGACTACACAAACAAATGTAACCTGTCGTGGCGAGGCAAACGGAACAGCAATAGTAACAGGGGCAGGTGGAAAAACACCTTATTCTTATTCATGGTCAACTCTTCCTATTCAAACCAAAGACACTGCAAGCGGCCTGGCAGCGGGTACTTATAAAGTAACCGTAACGGATTCCAGCGGATGTTCTTTTACAACGCAGGTTATTATAACTCAGCCTGCCAGAGCATTAACTTTATTTGTAACACATACCAATGCCGGATGTTTTGGTAGTGCAAGCGGCACTGCCACAGCACGCCCATTTGGAGGAATAGCTCCGTATTCTTATTCATGGTCACCGGCCGGTCAAACCACAGTGGAAGCTACCGGATTAACTGCCGGTACTTATACTGTAACCGTTACAGATGCCAATTCATGCGCTGCGACCAGTACGGTAACAATTACCCAATCAACCACAGCGCTATCTGATAGCATTACCTCTACAAATGTTACCTGCTATGGCGCGGGCAACGGCACTGCAGCTGTTACAGCTACCGGTGGAACCCCGGGTTATACCTATCAGTGGAGTAATGGCAGGAGGTCGCGTGCAATAACCAATCTTGTCATCGGAACTTATAGAGTAGTTGTTACTGATCGCAATGGTTGTACCGCAACTGATTCAGTTACTATCACCAGGCCACCTCAAATAATCATTGCTGTTACTGTGGACTCTGCAACCTGCGGAGTCGCGAACGGATCTGCATCTGCCACAGTTACCAGTGGTGGTGTAAGCCCCTTTGCTTATCATTGGTTGCCTGCCGGAGGAACAAACTCAATTGCTACAGGGTTGCCTGCCGGCGTTTACCAGGTAATAGTTACTGATCACAATGGATGTACCAACACCGCATCTGCTGCGGTTCCAAACTCAGGTGCAGGAACAGCTACGATTTCTTCTGTTACAGATGTAAGTTGCAGACGTGGTGATAATGGAACCGCTACGGTAACAATGACGGGAGGAACCAAGCCTTATACCTATACATGGAATACAACTCCTGTTCAAACGACTGCAACCGCCTCCGGATTGGCAGCGGGCACTTATGGAGTCACTGTTAGAGATTCCAATGGCTGTGTTTCCGATGCAATTGTAACTATTACGCAACCGGCAACTATAGTCACGTCATCAACTACACATACCAATGTTACCTGCGGCGGTGATTCCACAGGAACGGCAACCGTTAATGCAACCGGCGGAACGCCTTCATACACTTATTCATGGAATACCACTCCTGTACAAACTACGAAGACAGCCGTTAATTTAAAAGCAAATCTATATACCGTAACGGTTACGGACGCCAATGGATGTACGTCCACAAGCACTGTCAGAATTACGCAGCCCCCTGCGATGGGTTTATCTACCACAAAGTTTAGCCCCACATGTTATGGCGGAGCTAACGGAACAGCATCAGTTAATGTTACCGGAGGAACCGGACCATTCACCTATTCATGGTCAACGAGTCCTGTACAGGCAACAAGAACAGCCACTGATTTAACAGCCGGAACCTACACTGTAACAGTAACTGAAGCATCTGGTTGCAGTGCGACAGCCACTGCTAACGTCTCGCAGCCGGGCCCGATTGCTCTTAGTGATACAAGTACGAATACAACTTGCGGCCAAAGCAATGGTACTGCCACAGTTAAAGTTACCAGCGGAGGTGCCAGTCCATTTTCTTATTTATGGGGAACAACTCCTGTTCAAACAACTGCTACTGCCACCGGGTTGCCGGCAAATTCGTATTCTGTTATCGTAACTGATTTTAATGGTTGCAGCGCCACAGCGACAGTCATTGTTGGAAGCACGAATGCAGCAACTGCTACAGTAACCGTTAAGAATGCAGTTTGTTACGGGCAAAGCAATGGCGCTGCCAGTGTTGTCCTTACCGGAGGAACAGGACCGTTTACTTATGTCTGGACCACCAGTCCTATTCAAAGAACTGATACTGCTGTCGGTTTGCCAGCGGGTTCTTACGGTGTTATTGTAACGGATCATAGCGGTTGTCTCACTCCTGCTAATGCTGTTGTGGGTCAGCCCGACAGTATGACGGCAATTAGTTCCGTGACAAATGTTTCTTGTGTGGGCGGAGATAATGGTTCTGCTTCTGCTGTTATCAGCGGTGGCAACGGAGGTAATACTTATAGCTGGAATACTAATCCTGTTCAAACTACTGATACAGCAACAGGATTAAGTGCGGGAAATTTCGTTTTGACTGTTACTGATTCTAAAGGGTGTGGATTGAATGATTCCGTTACTATTAGCCAACCCAGTCAGTCAGTGGCAGTAACGGCTTCGCAAATCATACCAACTTGCAACGGTTTAAGCACCGGAATGGCAGTGGCGTCTGTAACCGGAGGAAATTCTCCATACACGTATTCATGGCAAACAAGCCCTGTTCAAACTACTGACACAGCAACCGGATTGGCTGCGGGTACTTACTCTGTTACCGTTATGGATTCACTGGGATGTTCCGGCGCTTCAAGTGTGACCGTTTCTACAAATCCTGCAATTACGATAACGGCAACTCCAACCAATGTTACTTGCTTTGGTTATGCCAATGGAAGTGATTCGGCAAGCGCATCCGGAGGAACGTCTCCCTATACCTATTCATGGAACAGCGTGCCGGTTCAAAACACTGCCGTTGCAACCGCTCTGACAGCCGGTTCATATACAGTTACAGTTACTGATTCAATCGGTTGCTCTGCAACTCATTCTAATTTAATCAGTCAACCTGAAGCAGCGCTTACTTTGACAGTAGCTACAGCTAGCGCTACCTGCGATAGTATAAATGGGAAAATATCGGCAGTCGTAACAGGTGGAACATCGCCTTATAGTTATTCATGGACCACCAGTCCCATGCAAACCACAGACACTGCAACAGGTCTTGCCGCAGGCACCTATAACGTTACTGTTACCGATACTCATGGCTGCACCAATTCCAATGGAGGAACAATAGCTAATGCATTGGCAGGAAGAGATTCAATTACTTCCGTTACTAATGTTACCTGTTACGGTGGTAATAATGGTTCCGCTACTGTTACCGTGATTGGCGGAACAAAGCCATTCACGTATTCATGGAATACATCGCCTGTGCAAACCACAGCAACAGCATCTAATCTCACAGCTAATTCCTATATCGTTGTTGCAACTGACTCTAATGGCTGTAAATCCTCTGAAAATGTATTTATAAACCAACCCGACGCTGTTACTCCGGTTACTTCCACCGTCAACATTAACTGTTATGGAGGTGCATCAACAGGTATGGCAAGTGCAAGCACAACAGGTGGAACTCCACCTTTCACGTATTCATGGAATACTTCTCCTGTTCAATCAAAAGATACTGCGATTAATTTAGCGATTGGAACCTATACCGTTACCGTAACAGATTCAAGCGGTTGCACCGGAACCGCTACTGCCACCATTACTCAGCCGGATCCGCTTACAGCCGCTACTTCACAAATTCCTACGCTGTGCTACGGCAGTTCTGACGGATCAGGTACAATACAAGCATCTGGCGGCACAGGTCCTTATTCTTACGCATGGTCAACCAGCCCGGAGCAGGACAGCAGCATAGCTATAGGATTGTCTGCAGGTATATATAATATAACCATATCTGATTTTAACGGATGTACAGCAACAGTTGTGGATACGATTACACAACCTGCTCAAATTCTTCTTTCAAAATCAAGCACCAATACAACCACCTGCGGTACGGCTAATGGAACTGCCACAGTGGGCATTACAAGCGGCGGCGTTTTTCCCTTTACATATAACTGGTCGCCCACAGGCGCTACAACACCGGTGGACAGCAATTTAAGCGCAGGCATCTACACCGTAATAGTTACGGACGCCAATAATTGCATGGATTCAATCAGCGTGGCTGTTGGCAGCACGGGCGCCGGAATAGCCAATCTCACCATCGTGAATGATTCCTGCTTTGGAGATAATACGGGTTCAGCTACGGTGACCATGACAGGCGGAACACCGCCATTCACCTACATCTGGAATACAATACCCGCGCAAACCACAGCTACAGCAACAGGGCTTGCTGCAGGAAATTATATTGTAAGCATATATGACCATGCCGGTTGCGTGACGGATGTGCTTGTACCTGTTAGCCAACCTAACAATCCTATTAGCTTCACGGATACAACCGTCGGTGCATCTTGCGGTACCTGTGCAGATGGTTCAGCTACGATTACTCCGGCAGGAGGAGTCGCGCCTTATAGATATACATGGGCAACGATTCCTGCGCAGACAACTGCAACGGCAACAAACCTTTTGCCCGGCCTTTATAATTTTTGCATTATAGATACCAACAACTGCAGCCTGTGTGATACAATAACGGTGGGCGTAAGGGTTGTCGGCATTGTAAACCTGTCTTCCAACAGCGACACGAAGATGATTGTATATCCCAATCCGACGTCAGGACAGTTTACGCTGGAATTTGAATCCCGTACGTACGGGATTGAATCGCAGGATTTGACCGTTCGGATCATAAGCCTGGTAGGGCAGGAAGTCTTTACAGAAAAAATAAATCAAACCGGCAAGGTTTCCAAAACCTATAATTTGAGTGATTATCCCAAAGGCATATACCTGATACAAATTGTTGGCATCGAAAGAGTATATTTTGGAAGGATTATTTTAGAGTAAAAGATTTATTGAAGAAAACACATGCCGCAGATTCGCAGATTAAAATAAGAACATAAATCAATCTGCGAATCTGCGGCTTTACCCAAAAAAGGAAGGTAGAATCAACAATTCTACCTTCCTTTTTATCAATTGTACCTTCCTTATTTATTATTGTACCTTCCTTTTTTGGGAAGATTCTGCTCAGCGGGTTTGAAGTTCGATAATATTTTGCGACACTGATATTTTTTTGTATTACTTTTGTAATACTCCTTTAAAATCAGAAAAACACTCCTCTTAATCCTGCGACTACATGGACATTGCATCAGCGTTTTTAATGATTCGAGCTTTCAGACTTCTGAGGTCGGGATATAAAGCAGTTAAACAAGATATGGAGGATAGAAGAAAAACGCCTCTTTTAAAAACGCATGCCTTAATGATCATACCAATTCCAAACCCTCCTCTCCATAAATGGGATTTTAGATTGTTACCACCCCCAAAATATTTCCCCTGGCAGCAGGTAATTGACTGCCCTGTTATTGATACAAAATATATGAAGTTGCTTCCATTTTTATACGAGGATGATGTGCAGCTTTCTGAGCTTGCAATACCGGATGGCGAAATAACACGCCGTATTGCGCTTCATTATCATACCTGCATTACTGCCGGTCTTATCTGTGTTTACTACAAAAGCCCATATATAAAAAACCACCAAACCGGCAGAACAGAAGGCATACTTACCATCTGCCCCAATTGCAGAAGGCAGGTTGGTTTTAACGGGAAGATGATGAATTAAAGATAGAGCAGTGTTGAACGCTGAGAAATTTTGGAGCGGGTAAGATTCAAATTAAAAACTCTCTTGTGGTTTTATTTTCCTATTTTTGTATAAATAATTATTCTAATGAGAATTACGAAACATACGATTCATACCCAAAAAGACGGTTCAATTGATTTGAACATTTCAACTCATTTTCCTGATAAGGAAGTGGAAATTGTTGTTATTATTAATGAAAAGCCATCATTCAATTTTTCTGACCTTATCGGCAAGTTGCGCTGGAAAGGCGATCCTCTCAAAATGCAAAAAAAGCTAAGAGATGAATGGCAGTAAGAGGTACTTGCTTGATACGAATGCCATCATTTATCTTTTGCAGGGAAACGGCGCATTGGAAAAGCTTCTGCATTCAATAGACTGGTTTGGAATATCCATCATTTCTCATCTCGAGTTCCTCTCTTATGATGGACTTGAAACTGAGGATGAAATATTGTTTGAAAAATTCCTCGACCGTGTGCAGGTTATAGGGCTTGAGCCTTATTTTGATGATCTGGTCTCCGAAGCTATTTCTATACGCAAAAAACACACGCATACGCGTCAACCTAAGAAAAATAAATATCAATGCAAATAGC
>PLYJ01000030.1 GCA_003151745.1 Bacteroidota bacterium | reverse complement strand
ATGCCAATGGCAACCGCCTTTGGGCTACTTATTATGGAGGACCTAATGATGATGGTGGTTTCAGCATAACTACCGATACGTCAGGAAATATTTTTCTGGCAGGACTTAGCAGCAGTACTAGCGGGATTGCCTCAGGAGGATTTCTGGATACTTTGCCAGGAGCAAACAGAAATACATTCCTTGTAAAATTTGATGCCAACGGCAACCGTCTTTGGGCTACTTATTATAACGGAACTAATGGAAACGGGGTAAGCAAATGGGGTGTTGGTCTTGCAGTCGATGTATCGGGAAATGTATATATAGCAGGAGGGACTAAAGACACTACTGGTATTGCCTCAGGAGGGTTTCAGAACACCTTTGGGGGAGGAGGTTCTTATGGTGATGCCTTCCTTGTAAAATTTGGTTCTGGCGGCAATCGCCTTTGGGCTACGTACTACGGAGGAACAGGAGATGAATCTGCTTGGAGTGTTGCTACCGATGTTGCGGGTAATGTGTTCTTGTCAGGAACAACCAATAGTACTCAGAGTATTGCTTCGGGAGGGTTTCAGGATGCTTTCATTGGCGATACTATGCAAGATATTGATATGTTCCTGGTGAAGTTTGATGCCAGAGGCAACCGCGAATGCGCCACCTATTTCGGAAAAAGAACGAAGGAAATTGTCCCAACAAGTATTGCATTAGATAAAGCTGGCAATGTGTATGCGACAGCATCAGCAGATGATTCTACTGCCAACATCGCTTCAGGCGGCTTTCAGAATACTTTCATTTCCTCAGGTCCAGGTACCGGAACAGATCTTACTCTGATAAAGTTTATTTCATGCCACTCCACTATACAATCAAGTGACACGACATTTTGTGCTCCGGCATGCATTAATTATACTGACCCTTATACAAATGCCACTTCATGGCAATGGAATTTCCCCGGCGGCACTCCTTCGTCAAGCACAATTCAAAATCCACAAGGCATTTGTTATAATGCGCAGGGTAATTATGATGTTAAGCTTATTGCTTCTAACGGAAGTGGCAGTGATACGCTTACATACTCCAATTTTATCAAAGCGTTTCTTTCTCCTCCAACACCTCGAATAACACAGAGTTATGACACACTCTATTGTACTACCGATCCTTCATATACTTCTTATCAGTGGTATGATAGTACAACACTTATTCCGGGCGCTACGGATACTTTTCTCGTTGTTACTCACGGCGGCAATTACAATGTGGCGGTAACAAATGAGTTCGGCTGCAAGATTTCAGTTGGTATTACTATCGCCAACAACGTAGGTATTAATGAGTTTTCTGCTAATAATTTTATTTCTCTTTCTCCCAATCCGGCCTCTACTCAACTCACTATTCATACTTTATTCTCCACCATTAGCAGGACAGCAGCCGTTTCTATAATGAATGTGCTTGGGCAAGAAGTCTTACGCCCAACTTCTTTGCAATGGAAAGGGCAGGATGCTACGATCGATATTAGCAAGCTTATGGCAGGAATGTATTTTCTTGAAATGAAAACGGAGAGTGGTGTTGATACCAAAAGATTTGTGAAGGAGTGAGATGGCGAACAGTTTGATTTGATGATAAAATAATAGAGAAGCCGGGCTGCAAACCGTCAACCCTTTTCTATCACCGCATCCGCTTCAATCTCGATAAGCAATTCCGGTGATATAAGAGCTTTTACTTCCACCATCGTGGCTGCAGGTCGTATGTCTTTGAAAAACTCTGCATGTGCTTTACCCGCCTCTTCCCATTTCGTAATGTCTGTTACAAACATGCGTGTGCGTACTACGTCTTTCATTTCCGCACCTGCTTCTATCAATGCCTTTTCAATCTTTTGTAAAACAAACTTAGTTTGGGTGTAAATATCATTCACTCCTATAACATCGCCGTTTTCATTTGTTGCTGTAGTGCCAGAAACAAAAACATGATTGCCCACTCTTACAGCCCGTGAATATCCAATCATCTCTTCCCACTTGGTACCTGAGGAAATATTTTTTCTGTTCATATATCTACGAATTACGAATGAGTACAAATATACGAATCGCTTTGATGTTCATTTAATGCTGACAAAAAAGGATGTGACAATTCGTACATTCGTATAAGATTCGTAATTCGTAGATGATTATTTCGTGCAAACAAAAATCTTTTCATCTTTCCACAAGCCAAACTGCTCAATCTCCTTTTCACCGAGCTGCTTTGCATATTCTGTTACTGTAACTTTAAATCCCGCTTGCTTCAATCTAAAAGGAAAATCTTCTTTCCCATATATGCGTACATGATCATCCTGACCAAAATGTTTCAATCTTTCTTCTTTACTTGTAATAGACGAATCTTCATAAGTGCCGCCTTCCTTTAACGGGACTTGCAAAAGCGCTTTGCCGCCCGGTTTTAATATTCTATAAAGCTCATGCATTGCTTTTGCATCATCAGGTATATGCTCCAGCACATGATAACAAATGATGAGGTCGTATATATTATCAGGTTCATGGATATTCGTAATGTCATGTCTTTTATCTGCCCGGCTGGTTTCAAAATCAGTGCTTGTGTAATTTAAGTTTTCAAGTTTCTTTAATTTTCTTAAAAGGCTTCTTGAGGGAGAGAAATGCAGCACCTTCATATTCCGGCTTTCAATTTTTACTTCCTGCTTTAAGTAAAGCCAAAGAAGCCTGTTTCGTGGAAGAGCGCCGCAGGCAGGGCAGAGGCTGTCGCGTCCGTTTTCAAGGAGGATAAAGCGGATGAAATTTCTTTCGCAAACAGGGCAATGAACATTGTTTCCTTTATATGAAACTGCAAACAGCTTTCGCAGTGTCGGTTCTACACTATATAACAAGCTTTCGGGAAGCAGCCGTTTTGTAAATTTCTTTAGAGAAGAATAAATCATGTATTATTACTTCTGTGGAAATGCACCTCGTATATAATCCATCCTGCCACTCTTTGGCTTCGCGCCGGGAAAAACTCCACCCTGGCTGGCGGTGCGGATGTCTTCAATGGAATAAAACGCCTGTGGAGAAAATTGTTTTATCAGTTCTGCTACTATCTCATAGTCTTTTCGCTTGATGATGGTAAGAATGATTTTAACCGGCCCCCGTGCTCCCTGTCCGTCTATAAGCGTTACTCCGAACTTAGCTTCTTTCAATGCGTTTACCAATGCAGATGATTCCTGGTTGGTGATAATGCGCATCACTTGTATTCCCAATGCCAATCTTCTTTCAATCAGCAATCCTGTATATGTACCCATAGCAAAGCCGCCTGCAAAAGCAAGATAACATATAGGGTTGTCAAGGTGCTGCATTACTTGCCGCACCGAAAGAAGCCAGATCAGCACTTCGAAAAATCCAATGAGCGGAACAATTTTTCTCAATCCTTTTCCTACAAAGACACTGCGCAATGTTCCTAAGGTAACATCACACATTCGGGCAAGAAAAATAAGCAGCGGAAGGATAGCCCATTTAAAAACTTCGCTGTCTATAAAAGTATGATCCATTCCTTATGCAAGGTTTAATAATTGATGAATTAACTCGGTGACTCCCTCTGTTGCTTTTTTATTGATGCAATGTATGTTATCGTAAGAATAGTTTTGCGAAGCAAGAGGATCAATATAATATTTCTCCGATTCTGCCGGTGCATAGTTGATAAGTGAAGCAGCCGGATAAACCTGCAGCGATGTTCCAATGATAATGAATATATCAGTCATGGAGACCAGGTGCACAGCATTTTCCAGCTCAGGCACCATTTCTCCAAACCAAACAATATGTGGTCGTAGTTGGGAGCCTTTTGTACACTTTTCTCCTTCGTTTATTTCCCATCCGTTTATATCATATATAAGGGCAGGATCAACAGAACTTCTTGCTTTTCTGATTTCTCCATGCAGATGGAGCACTTTCTTTGATCCTGCCCGCTCGTGAAGGTCGTCAATATTCTGCGTGATGATTTGCACTTCAAAATTCTTTTCTAATTCTACTAATCCTTTATGTGCAGCATTTGGTTCTGCACCCAACACTTGCTTCCTCCGCTGGTTATAAAAATCAAGCACCAACTTACGGTTCTTAACCCATGCCATTGGAGTTGCTACATCTTCTATATTGTAGTTTTCCCAAAGACCGTCGCTGTCGCGGAAAGTTTTTAGTCCACTCTCCGCGCTTATGCCTGCACCGGTAAATACTACAAGTCTTTTCATGAAGAGAGATTTGAGATGTGAGATATGAGACTTGAGACCGTATTTCTCACGTCTCATATCTCATATCTCACATCTTTTTCAATTGGTGTCCATTCGTGTGATAGTAAGAATACCATGCACATTGCTCAATCGCTGAATGAGCTTGGTGAGATGCTCCGTGTCGTGTACGAAAAGCATAATCGTTCCTTCAAACATTCCGTCCGTGCTCTCAATGCTCAATGAGCGCATGTTTACTTTCATGTCGCTTGATATAACTTTGGAGATATTGTTGACAACGCCAACTTCATCAATTCCTTTAATCTTTATGCCGGCAAGAAAAGCAATCTGCTTCTGATTAGTCCACCGCGCTTTCACTATGCGGTATGCATAGTTTGACATCAGTTGCATAGCATTCGGACAGTTCACTCTGTGAATTTTAATTCCTTCATTGATGGTGATGAAACCAAACACGTCATCACCCGGAATAGGATTGCAACAGGGGGAAAACTTGTAATCAATCCTTTCAAGATTATCGCCGAGCACAAGCATGTCGCTGGTTCCCCTTATATTCTTAACAATCTCTTCCAGACTTTGCGTTTCAGCTTTCGCAACAGAAGGTTTTGCTTTCAGTTGCCCCTTATCATCTACGAAATCTTTTAAATCTTTGATGTCTATAATCTCTTTGGCAACACGATAAAATAACTCCTGGCTGCTCGGAATTTTATAGTAAGCAAGAAGTTCGTTGATATTGGTAGTATTTAAATCAAGCTTTAGATGACGGAACTTTCTTTCGAGAATTTCTTTTCCCTCATCAGCAAGCTTCCTTTTCTCTTCCTTTAATGAAGCTTTTATCTTCGACTTCGCTTTTGCAGTTACAACGAAGTTGAGCCAATCTTCTTTTGGTGTTTGCTTGCCGGAGGTGATAATCTCCATTTGGTCGCCGCTGCGAAGCTTGTAGCTAAGCGGAACAAGTTTGTGATTCACTTTAGCGCCAATGCATTTGCTACCAAGGTCAGTATGAATCTCAAATGCAAAATCAAGAGCGGTTGCATTGGCAGGAAGTGTTTTGAGATCGCCATGCGGAGTGAATACAAAAATTTCTTCTGCAAAAAGATGTAGCTTGAAATCATCAATAAACTCTAACGCATCAGACTCGGGATTTTCCAGCATCTCCCTGATCCTATGTATCCATTCATCAAGCGCATTCTCTGCAGCGGATTCTTTATATTTCCAATGTGCAGCAAAACCTTTTTCAGCAATTTCATCCATGCGTCCGGAGCGAATCTGAATCTCCACCCAACGCCCGTTAGGTCCCATCACGGTAGTATGTAAGGATTCATAACCATTTGTTTTCGGCGTACTGATCCAGTCTCGCAAACGATCCGGATTAGGATGATAAAAATCCGTTACTACGGAGTAAGCCCGCCAGCAGGCAGCTTTTTCATCTTCATCTTTATCTACGTCAATGATGACGCGGATAGCAAAGAGATCATAAATCTCATCAAACTGAATCGCCTGCTTTTTCATCTTAGTATAGATGGAGTGAATGGACTTAAGGCGGTTTTTTATCTCAAACTTAAAGCTCTGTTCCTTCAATCCATCTTTTATGGGATCAATAAATTCATTGATGAACTTGTTTCGCTCTTTTTTTGATTGGGCAAGCCTATCAATGATGTCGTTGTAAACTTCCGGTTCAGTGTATTTGAGAGCAAGGTCTTCCAGCTCCGACTTCAGTGAATACAAGCCTAGACGGTGCGCCAGCGGAGCGTAGAGAAAAGCGGTTTCCGAAGAAATCTTAAGTTGCTTGTCGCGGGGCATGCTGTCAAGCGTACGCATGTTGTTTAGGCGGTCAGCAAGTTTAATGAGAATAACATGCACATCATCACTCAGCGTAAGAAGCATCTTGCGGAAGTTCTCTGCCTGTATGGAAGTTCCTGAATAAAAGACGCCGGAGATTTTCGTTAGCCCGTCAATAATCGTAGCTACTTTCTTTCCGAAAAGCTTTTGAATATCATCCAGTGTGAGATGAGTGTCCTCCACCGTATCGTGAAGCAATGCACACACAATGGCAACAGTGCCAAGCCCGATTTCACCTGCCACAATCTGTGCAACAGCGAGAGGATGAAATATATATGGCTCCCCTGATTTCCTTCGCATATCCTTATGCGCTTCCACTGCCGTTTGAAAAGCTAAGCGGATAAGCTTCTTATCCTCCTTATCAATAGTAGGACGGCAGGCACGCAACAAAGCCTTGTAACGTTTCAGTATTTCCTGTTTTTCTATTTCAACGTCAGCTACCTGCATCCTTATTCTTTATTCTTTATTCCTTATTCATTTTTTTCAACGCCAGCAAAGAGAAATCGGTTTCAACTTTACGAATCGTATTGCTCAGGTGTCCAAGACAATCAATTTCCATTTCAACCACATCGCCTTCCTGAAGCCATTGCTGCTTATAGTTAGCATCACTTAGCAATCCTGTTCCGTTCAGTTCAAGAAAACAACCTGTACCAACAGTGCCGCTTCCGATAACATCTCCAGGCAGAATGTCCACACCATAAGCACAACGTTCAATGATTTCGGCAAACGTCCAGTCCATGTCGCTCATGTTTCCTTCGCTCACTTGCTTTCCGTTTACCCAGGCCTTCATCTTTAAATTGTAGTTGCTGCCTGTATGCCCCTTCTTGGCGGACATTTTAAATGGCTCCAGTTCATCAGGAGTCACCAGCCAGGGACCGATAACAGTTGAAAAATCTTTTCCTTTTGCAGGACCAAGATTGAGCGCCATTTCTTCCATCTGAAGGGTGCGCGCGCTCATGTCATTCATAATCATATATCCTGCAATGTAGTCATCTGCTTCCGATGCTTTGATGTTGCGCCCGCGCTTGCCTATCACCACAGCAGCTTCCAGCTCAAAGTCAAGCTTTTTAAAATGATCGGGCATACAATATATATCACCGGGGCCTTGTATGGCATTGTGATTCGTAAAATAGAATATCGGATATTCATCAAACTCTTTTATCATTTCTACTTTGCGGTTTCTTCGCGCTGCTGCCACATGCTGCCGGAATGCATAACCGTCTCTGCATGAAGTGGGGTGTGGTACAGGTGCAAGAATCCCGCTTGCCGGAGACATTGACGCATTCGTTTTTGCATTTCCATTTTTTATTTCTGCATCCACTTTGCGTGCCACATCCATAGCGTGTTTTCCACTTAACAGGAAATCAGCCATATTGCCGGGAGGTATTTCATTGCCTGTTGCTTTTGCATTATCAACAAGGTCGTAAATCTTCCCGTTAAAATAAATACATACGCGGTCACCTCTCTGTTCTTTATATGAAACAAGTTTCATCTGATTATTTTCCTGCAAAAGTAATCTTTCGAACTGACTGTCTTGGAATAGTGTACAGAAATTCCAGGATTTTAGTGTATTCATGTTTTTATACATTTACGGCGAAATAAAGGACAGGTAGATCATGTAAGAATATTCAGCGAAAAGCAATTTATGCAAAGATTGAAAGATGCCGGATTTACATTAGACATCATTAAGCACAACGATTTTTTTAACGATGAGGATGCCCGTTATTACGGAGTCAATAAAAAGAAAGATTTAATAAAGGTGATGAAACCTGGCAGATAATTCACAAAATGATTCTTTTGTTTTTTATGTCAGAATGAAGAAGACGATGGAAAATGTTAAACAGCATCAACCTTGCATGAAGTACACTTTATTGCGTACCAGATAAACCTTATCGCGTACCAGATAAACCTTATCGTGTACCAGAATTTCTTTATCACGTACCAGAACAACCTTATCGTGTACCAGAATTTCCTTATCACGTACCAGAACAACCTTATCG
>PLYJ01000232.1 GCA_003151745.1 Bacteroidota bacterium | reverse complement strand
TCACCCGTCACCCGTCACTCGTCACTCGTCACTTCCTTTTTATTCGCCATTTGAATATCAGAAACGAATTACCGATGAAGTTGTAAATATAGGTAGCCACAACGTGCCTCGTGTGATTGCTGACTTAAGTGATTTAGAAAAGATTACTCATGCATCGCTATTTGGCTGCGGATATAATTATTCTGTAAAACTCGATAAATGGAATCTCAGCGACCAGGCCTGTGATTATGTTTATGCAGGAGATAAAATAATTGATTTTGAAATTCCCGGAACGCTTGGATTAATATATAATTCAGAAGTATGGAAATCCCGCACGTGCGGGACTGATCGTGAAAGGGCATATCCTCTTTTCTGCGGGGAAGAGTTTTTTACGACGAATAAGAAATCTGATGTATTGAATTTTGTTGTCGTTGATGCGATGACACTAATTCAAAATTCAAAATTCAAAATTCAAAATTCGAAAAATGTTGTTTTGATCTTTGAAACAAGCAATGAACACGGAATGGCAGAGCAGCGCAGGATGTTTTTTGAATTGATGAGCAATAACTCCAATGTTCCCGTCATCATCAAAAGAAATTACATCGGGTTAGATGAAGATACTTTTCGTTTATATGCTTCAACGGATGCGGGAGCATTATTCATTGATGGCTTTGGAGACGGCATCTGGTTGAAAGCCCACCCACCCCCCAAAGGGGGGATTCTTCAGGGTGCAAACCCTTCAGAAGGAAGTGCCCTTAAAAGCCCCTCCTTCGGAGGGGTTGGGGTGGCTGTAGTCAACTCCACCTCCTTCGGCATCCTGCAGGCAACACGAACGCGCATTTCAAAAACAGAATATATAAGCTGCCCAAGTTGCGGACGCACGCTTTTCGATTTGCAGGAAACGACTGCGCGCATCCGTTCGCGCACAGATCATTTGAAGGGAGTGAAAATCGGCATCATGGGCTGCATCGTAAATGGCCCGGGTGAGATGGCTGATGCTGACTATGGCTATGTAGGAGTCGGCGTCGGAAAAATCACTTTATATAAAGGCAAAGAAGTGGTGCAGCGCAGCATTGATGCCGACAAAGCCGTTGATGCATTAATTGATCTTATCAAGCAGCATGGCGACTGGGTGGAGAGAATAATTGTCTGAACCTTATTTTTTATCCCGCATCAGCTTTTCATATTCCTTTTCTGCCACGGTTTGCTTATCTCCGTGATACGCTTCAAAGTAATTGAAAGCTATTCCAATGCCCCAACCCAGCATAGGCCAGATGGGCCATGGCGGGCCGCCGTAATCATGTCCCGACCATAACCACAACAGCCAAAAGAATGCATTCATAATAAGATACACGCCGAGGTGGCGCTTGAAGGCAGCACGCTTTACAGCAATCTTCCAAAGTTGTTCATCTTTATTTTCCATAGGAATTGTTTTTGGTTCTGAAAAATACAAATAATATTAGTAAGACTTCGCGATCTGTCAGATGGTGGGATTATTCTTTTATAAATTTTCTTACAAGTCTCTCTCCATTTGCCTCAAGCCGGATATAATAAACACCTTGGGAAAAGTTGGTTACATCTATAATTGCATCGCTTTCATCAACTTTATCTTCGTAAAGCTTCATGCCTAAAATATTGAAGACTTGTAAAGTTTTCATACCTCCATGCGACGTCAACCCGGTAAGTATTAATTGATTTGTAGCAGGATTGGGATATATATTGAAACTATTAACGTTTACATTGTCAATACCCAAGACAATGATCCCGGCTGATGTAGAACATCCATTTTCATTCTTTACTGATAGATTGTAATTACCATTGTGCTGAATTACATAATAATAATTTGTAGCATTAGGAATAAGCACACTATCTGAATACCATTGATAAAATATATAGGTAGAGTCTATAGTAGAAATAAGTGTGTCACCGGATTGTGTAATGATGGGAGTTGGAGGAACTGCCAGAACACGGATAAAGTTAGTCAATTTAACAGTGTCCGAGCCGCCTCCACTGGAGACAATAAGCGTTACATTATGATACCCTATATCAGTATAACAGATATTGGTTGGATTTTGCTGAGAAGATGAAGAAGGTGCTGCGCCTGGAAAAGACCATTGCCACGCAGTTGGAAAGCCCGTTGAATTATCATAGAACTTTATGCAGCTTTCGTTACATATATTGGTATCGCTGCTGCTGAAGCCTGCTGAAAGGCTTTCATAGCATAATTTGGCAACAAATGCATTTTCGATGCCATAACCACTTACCAGCGTATCCTTACCGACTACAATTACGGTTTGAGCAAAATCACCACCAACATACAGACAGGAAGATGATGGAACAACTAAAATATTGTCATCACCCCCACTTGGTAAATCCTTAACAAAAAATATTTTTCCTGACGTATCATAGCCGGCAAAAAACGTCGGATCAATAGAACCAGGTGGTTGTAAGATATTAATGGTATCTAATTTTAATGAGTCTGAAGTAAAGCCACCAGCGAGGTAAACATTTTTATTTTTGTCTGTTGTAACGCCCCATCCTTCTTCATCACCCAAGCCACCTATGCTTTTAGCCCAGAGAACATTGCCAGAAGAATCATATTTAACGAAAAATGCGTCATTCCCTCCAGCATTAGTTAGTGTCTTTGAGCCAAATTTTATAGAAGAAGAATTATACCAGCCTGTAAAATAAACATTATCAGAACCGTCTGTTGCTACCCAACGCCCTTCGCCGCTTGTTGCTGTTTTATACCAAAGCTGATTCCCAGTAAAATCATACTTCATCAGAACTACTTTGATGTCAGAATCACCTGCTATATAAACATTGTTTGATAAATCTGAAGCAATGTTATATCCATCACTTCCGGCGACAGACTTTAGCCACAATTCATTGCCAGTAGAATCAAATTTTGCAATAAAAATTCCTTGATTTGTAATGGTATCTGAGCCCATGACAAAAAGGCCTGATTGGTTCTGCCCCGTTACGTAAAGATTATTCAAATGATCGGTAGTTAAACTAAAACCCTGGTCAGTTTTAAGACCTCCACCACTTTTTGCCCATAAAACATTTCCATTCGGATCATATTTGACTATAAATACGTCAAAATATCCGACACTTGAAAGTAAGTAAGATCCAAATAAAATACTTGCCTGAAAAGTTCCGGTAACATAAATATTACCAACCTCATCAGTAGTAATACCCAAGCCTTCTGCCTGACCACCCGAACTACCTTTAGCCCATAGTACATTGCCATTAGAATCATACTTGACAAGATAAGCCCCCGTATTACTCGATAAAGAGAAAGCACCAAAAGTTACAGTCCCACCATACCAGCCAGTAATATATACATTAGCTGTGTTGTCAACAGCAATGCCTGTGTTCTCGCTGACGCCTCCCACAGAGGATTGTGCAACTTTAGCCCATACCCAATCAGGTGCCTGAGCCTTTGCCTGAAGAAGAAGAAAATAACAAAATAAAAATATGAAGTATTTTCTTTTCATTTAGTTGACTACTAATCAAGTGAGCTGAACATAGGTATATGAGGTATACCAATTATTATAAAAAACAAATCTACAAAAACATTCCCTAATCCAACTCTTCTAAGTCCGATAAACGCAACTGAAAGTTGCAATCCGCTTTGAAACAATTGCTCCAAACGATAAAATTAAAATAGCTTAATGTCTGTTCAATTATTCCACGCATTTTTCAAGCAAGAATCCTCTCTTAACAAAAACCCCTCATTTTAACACAAAAAGTGCCAAAACACCCAAAATCAACCTACCAACAAAGTGTGTTATGATACTGACACATTGTGTTGATTGATGAACAAACTTTGTCGTGATCACACCACGGTTTGTCATGATACTAACAAACTTTGTCACGACACAAACACGTTGCGTCACGATGCTGACAAACCGTGTCATGTCATCAACACACTGTGTTATGATACAAACAAACCGTGGTGTGAAGCAAACACATTGTGTTATGAGATGAACAAACTGTGGTGTGAAGCCAACACGTTGTGTTATGAGATCAACAAACCGTGGTGTGAGATGAACACGTTGTGGTTGGTGATGAATTTGTGTACCTTCCTAAAAAAACCTTA
>PLYJ01000041.1 GCA_003151745.1 Bacteroidota bacterium | reverse complement strand
ATTATATAATGGCTAATGGTATAACCTAAAAACTGTTGTAACCTCGCGCCTGTCAATGAGCGGATGTTTATACCCGATAACAATAATTGAATCTGATGCTCTTCCTGCCATTGCTATATCAAGCTGAAGCGTCTGTTCCGCTGCAATGGTTACGCCCGTCAAACGCACTGTTCTGTAATTTATAAATGTTGCTTCAACAGTGTAAGTACCCGGACTAATAGCAGAAATCTTATACATTCCTTTTGCATCTGAATTAGCCCCGCCGATTATAGTTTCACCGTTTTTTACGACCACCACCGCAAACGGAATAGGTTGCGCATTGGCGCTGTCCTTCACGTAACCCAATAATTCTCCATTTGAGACAGAAGACATTCCCGCGGATATTTGCCGGCAAGTAAAGATGACAACGAATGTCATTAATAAAGTAAATAAGTTCTTTTTCATATTATTTGATTTTAAATGTTTGTTTTGCAGGATAGACAGCCGTCAAACCAATAATTCATAAAGTTACGAAAAAATGCTTCCCTATATTCGTGAATGCCTTCTCCTATTTAACTTTGCACTTATGGAATTTAACATTACTATTGATCTATAGAATGAGAGACGTTATACATAACTTCACTCAACGATAAAAACTGCATACGTTTTTTCAAATCGAACAGGATCACCAGCAAGACGGATGCCGAATTGATTTCGGAATATAAAAGGACAGGAAATAATCATGCAATTGAAATCCTTTTCGACCGGTATGCGCATTTAGTTTATGCGCTCTGTATGAAATACCTGAAGAACGAAGAAGAAAGCAGGGATGCGGTAATAAATATCTTTGAAAAGCTACTGATGTCATTGAAGAAATATGAAATAAAGAATTTTACGACATGGATTCACAGCGTGGCAAGGAATTATTGCTTCGCCCAGCTTCAGCAAAGCAAGACGAAAATGAATCATCATGAAAATATTTCAATAGCTATTGAAACGGAAATGCTCATTGCCGACCCTTCCGCTTATGAAGAGGAACAAGTGAAGGCATTAGAATTTCGCAAACTGGAAGAAGCAATGCAAACGCTGAATGCCGAGCAAAAAACATGCGTTGAACTCTTCTACCTGAAAAAACATTGTTACGAGGAGATCACAGAAATGACAGGATACACGCTTAACCAGGTGAAGAGTTACATTCAAAATGGAAAAAGAAATCTGAAAATTTACCTGACAAAAAGAAATGAAACATTTACCTGACAATGAGAATATATTTTCCATGACGGATCATCTCACAAAGGAACAGCTTGTGCAATATCATCTTGGGCAGATGTTGAAAAGCGAACGGCATGCAGTGGAAAACCACCTTATTGACTGCGAACTTTGTAAAGATACTTTGTCGGGTATGGCGCTTATGCCCGGTTATAAAGGCATTGACAGGATCAGAAAAGACATTCGGAAAATTGCAAGACCAAAGCAGGGCAGCATGAATCAAATTGCATGGCGCAATGTGATCATCACTGTTTCTGTTCTTTCGTTAATCACATTTGCCGTTCTTTTCTATATATATTTCACAGGCAATACTAAAATAGCAACTGATAAAAAGACAAGTCCTGCGGAGGAGATGCATCAACCTTTAGCGTTGCCTGTTGCAAATGATTCATCTTTAACAAAAGAAGAAAAGGAATCTGTTGACAATTCACCTGCTCTTTCTTCGCCTGCGGCAAGTAAACATACCCCGGATGCCAATACAAGAAATAATAAGGAAAATAATGTTGATCCTATAAAACCAAAGAGTGCGACCATTGTGGATGAAAACTTCAGATGGCATGAGAATATAAAATCGTGTAGTTCTACTTTCCCCGCTTATTACATCGCAGATCTTAAGGTGATTAATTATTCGTCCAAATACTCTACCAGTCCTGACATACTGGGCAAGTTTGAAACAGGGGTGCGCTCTCAATACAAGGACATGGCCGATCAGGCCGATGCAATGAAGGAGAAAGCGCATAATACCCGCGAAATTACTTATGAAAGATTTCTTGAGAAAGCAGTGCTGAATTACAAAAAAGGAAATTACGATGATGCAATTGATAAGTTCAATCTCATTCAAAGCTATTTTCCGAATGATCTGAACGCCATGTTTTATTCTGGATTAAGTTACTTCCGGCTTAACCGCTGGAATCTTGCACGGGCGCGATTTGCTGTGCCGGCAAGTGAAAACAATAATGCCTTTTACGAAGAAGCAAAATGGTATGAAGCACAAACCGAGATAAAGCAAAACAAAATGGATGAAGCGAAGGCTTTGCTAAGGGTAATCATCCGGGAAGGCGGCTTCTATAAAGAGCAGGCGCAAGGTAAATTGGCTGAACTTAAATGAGAATTAAATTTTTCCCCACAGTCATTTTCTTTCCGCTCTTATACTCTTCTCTTTTCGCACAGCAAACAAATCATATTAAGGGAAACATTCGAAATACAAAAGATTCATCTGCCATTGCCTTTGCAGCCATCGGACTTAATCAAATGAGCACAAGCTGCACGTCCGGGTTAGACGGCAAGTTTGACATGCCATTGAGTCCAACTAACTCTCATTCACCAGACACAATTAATATTTACTCTCTCGGTTATGAGAACTATCATTATCCGTTGAAAAATATAACACGGATTTTCATGATGGTTATGATTTATACCGATATAAAATCTTAACTTATCTTAATCATCATGAAAATCCGCGTTCTATTATATGATCTCTAAAACCTTCGCTCCAAGCTTTTCGAAATCATCAACAAAACGGGGATAAGACTTTTCAATGGATTCCATTCCTGCGATATGCATTACACCTACCACATTCAAAGCCGCTACTGCCAAAGCCATAGCAATGCGATGATCGTTGTGCGAATCAACCTTAGTTGCCTTTAACTTCAGCTTTCCTTTAATCATCATGTCATCTCCGGAAATTGAAATGACGTCCTTATTAAGCTTTGAAAACTCCTTTACCAATGCCTCTGCCCTGTTGCTTTCTTTATGAATCAACCGCGTCACGCCTTTAATGGTGCTGGTTCCTTCACATTGTGTTGCAAGCGTAACAAGCGGAGGAAAAAGATCAGGGCAATGAGTTGCATCAAATGAAAATGCCTTCAATGGTTTCCTTTTAACTGTAACTGAATTACTGTTATAAATAATTTCAGCGCCCGCATCCTTTAAAACATTCATGATTGCTTTATCCGATTGTAAGGAGTCATTGGCAAGTTGTGTCACTGTTACCTCACCTGCAACAGCCCCTGCCACCAATATAAAAGCAGCTCCGCTCCAATCCCCTTCTATGCTTGCCTTACAGCTTTTGTAAGCCTGATTGCCGGGTATGGTAAATGTTTCATAAGAGCCGTTGATAATCCTGATACCGAAATCATTCAGCACCTTTAATGTAACATCTATATATGGCCGGCTCTTTAAGTTCTTTACACGAATAATATTGTCACGCTTTGCCAGCGGGTAAATCATTAACAAACCTGTAAGAAACTGGGAGCTAAGCGACCCGTCAATTGCTATGTCAGCAGGCACAGCAGGCCCTTGAATGTGTATTGGGGGATGGCCGTTCTCTGTTTTGCAGGTTACTTGTAACAACGGCAGCACTTCATCAAAAAAAGCAACAGGTCTTTTCAGCAATGATCCTTTGCCTGTGATTGTTAATTCTTTATCAGCCAAAGCAGCAACAGATCCAAGCATCCTGAAAGCAAGTCCTGATTCCCCGCAATAAATAGTATTAAGAGCAGGTTGAAGATTACCATTACATCCGGTAATATATAAGGTATCAAACAGCAACTCTCTTGTCTTTGCACCAAGAGCCTGCACGGCAAACAAACAGCTGACTGTATCATCACAATGCGAAATGCCGTAGAGTTCGGTGGTGCCGTCAGCCAGTAAAGCTGCGGCAATGTATCGCTGCAAAACACTTTTGGAAGAAGTTGCGACAACAGTGCCATTGACAGTGCCCGGGGAAATTCTTACTTCCATTTATTATGATTTTTGAAAAGAAAGAATTTCAGCCGGCTTAATGGACATAATAACGGGTTGAGCAATATCTTTCAGTAAAATAAAGTCAATCACTTCTCCCCTTCTTTTCTTATCCATTTTAAGATTGGACAAAATAATATCCGGATCGGTTTTGGAAACAACAGGCAAGCTGAATTTCATCAAAAGGTCTGTAAGCTGAGAAGTCACTGTGGGAGATAAACCAGCATGAATCTCTGATAGCCGGCTGGCTGCTACCATGCCAATGCTCACAGCAAAACCGTGCGGAATATTTTCAATTCTTTCTATCGCATGCCCGATGGTGTGACCAAAATTTAAAATCTTCCTTTCGTTTGTTTCAAACTCATCTCTCTCAACGATATTATTCTTTATTTCAGTGCATTTGCGAATAATTGTTTCAAGCAATTCGTTGTCTTTGTTAAGGATCTTATCAGCATTTGTCTGAACGAGATGAAACAGCTCTTTGTCGTAAATCATTCCATACTTTACGATTTCGGCTAAGCCACTATGATAATCAGTTTCAGATAAGGTGCTCAGGAAATGAGTGTCCACGAGAATAAAATCAGGTTGTCTTATTACTCCGATAAGGTTCTTGAAGTGATTAAAGTTTACACCATTCTTCCCGCCAATTGATGCATCCACCTGCGCAAGCAACGTTGTTGGCACAAATCCAAAAGGAATGCCGCGCATATATATAGAAGCGGCAAAACCGCTAATATCTGTTATAACACCTCCTCCGACACCAATAATGGTCGTGGTGCGATCAGCTTCCAATTTGATGAGTTGTTCGAGTATATAGCTAAGCGTTTCAAAGCTTTTCTCTTGCTCACCATCATCTAGTACAATTTTCCTGAACGGTTGCATAAGTGCTTCATAATTCCTGGCGATGTTTTTATCAGTAATTATAATACTGTTAAGCGGTGAAACAATAGTGTATAATTCATTTGCAGAAGAAAAATTAAATTGTGTTTTCATGTAAGGTGTTTAGTTCAGCTTGTGCAGAAACTCATAGGTTGATTTAAGCTTTCTGAACAGGTGACCCGATTCATCAAAATTTAATGTTTGTTCACTGTCAGAGATGGCGCTATTGGGATCGGGATGAATCTCTATTATTATACCATCCGCGCCTGCCATCACAGCAGCTAAAGATATAGCCGCAACATAATCCCGCACACCGATGCCATGCGAAGGATCAGCAATAACAGGCAAATGTGTTTTCTCTTTCAGCACAGGAATGGCGTTCAGATCAAATGTATTCCTGTAAGCGGTTTCGTATGTTCTTATTCCGCGTTCGCAAAGCATGAGCTTTTCATTACCGTGAGAGAATATATATTCAGCAGACTGAAGTAGTTCATAAATCGTTCCACTCATGCCCCGTTTTAGCAAAACAGGCTTATCCACTCCGCCCAACGCATCCAGCAAATTAAAGTTTTGCGAATTACGCGCTCCCACCTGGTAAATATCAATGTAGTCATGCATTTCCTTTATCTGCGACACCTGCATCACTTCTGAAATAATCTTAATTCCATTCTCTCTGCATATACGATTGAACATCTTTAATCCCTCCATTCCCATTCCCCTGAATGCATAAGGCGAGCTTCTCGGCTTGAACACACCGCCACGCATGATCTTCACTCCGTTCTCTACCAAATGCGTAACTACTTTTTGCACTTGATCTTCACTTTCAATGGAACAAGGGCCGGCCATCAATGCCAGCCGGCCTTCTCCAATAATAATTCTGTCTCCCAGATCAATTCTTGTTGCTCCGACTTTCCATTTACGCGACACAAGTTTGTATGAATCTGATACACGGTGCACATCATACACTCCATCCAATGAACCTATTAGTCGTATATCAAATTCCTTCTTACCAATGCACACCAAATAATTCGACTTTTGAGTTTTTACTTCAGTAGTCTGATATCCGATGGAATTAACTTTTGCCTGAATATTTTCCTTTCCTTTTTCCGAAAGCTTTTCTTCTAATTGAATAATCATGCTATTATATTATACTGTTTTATCGCTTTTTAATTCCTTTAACAAACCCGGGAATATCTTTTTCTAAATCCTTACTCTTCTCAATTGCCTTGATAAATGCACTACCTATTATTGCTCCGTTGGCATAGCCACATGCTTTCTCAAAAGATTCCTTATTTGAAATTCCAAATCCAATCATTAGCGGATTCTTTAATTTCATATTGAGAATTCGCTGAAAATATTTTTCAGTTTTATCATCCATATCTTTATTTCCTCCCGTTGTGCTTGCAGAAGAAACCATGTATATAAAACCATTCGAATACTCATCTATCATTCGAATACGGCTTTCCGATGTTTGAGGCGTAATGAGAAAGATATTCAGGATTCCATATTTTTCAAAAACAGATTTGTATTCATTTACATATTCACTTAATGGTAAATCAGGAAGTATTACTCCGTCAATACCACACTCTTTTGCTTTCTTGCAGAAGTTTTCAATTCCATACTGAAGAACAGGATTCAAGTATCCCATCAAGAGGATCGCAGATTTTGAATTTTTGATTGCAGATTTTGATAATTGATCAAACAGCAATTTAAGCGACATGCCGTTTTTCAAAGCGACTTCGCTGCTATGTTGAATAACAGGGCCATCGGCAAGAGGGTCAGAAAAAGGGATACCCACTTCAATCATATCCGCTCCGCTCTTTTCCAATTCAGCTATTATCAAAGAAGTATCGTTCAGATTTGGAAAACCTGCTGTGAAGTATATAGAAAGAATATTTTCCTTCTTTCGCGAAAAGAGTCCCTGTATCCGGTTCATATATCCATGTGCTTTATATATGTCGCTAAATCCTTATCTCCCCTACCTGATAGGTTAATAACTACTACTTCATTTCCTTTTGCTTTCAGCCTTTCCATGTAGGCCAATGCATGAGCGCTTTCTAAAGCAGGAATAATTCCCTCGAGCTTACAAAGCAAATATCCCGCTGACAAAGCCTCTTCATCCGTTGCGTTTACAAAAATTACTCTGCCTGTTTCAAACAAATGCGCATGAATGGGTCCTACGCCCGGATAATCCAAGCCCGCAGAAATGCTGTATGGTTCAGTAATTTGTCCATCGTCAGTTTGCATGAGCATCGTTTTGCTTCCGTGAATAATGCCGGGTTTCCCAAGTACCATTGTGGCAGCAGAATGTCCTGTATCAACGCCTTTTCCTGCTGCCTCAATAGCAATTAGTTTTACTTTTTCATCATGAAGAAAATGAAAAAATGCTCCCGCAGCATTGCTTCCTCCACCCACACAAGCTACTATATAATCAGGATTTTCATTTCCTGTTTTTTCTTTTAATTGCCTTTTGATTTCTTCGCTTATCACACTCTGAAATTTTGTTACCATATCGGGGTAAGGATGAGGACCGACTACGGAACCGATAATATAATGAGTGTCTTCAGGATGATTGATCCAATCGCGGATGGCTTCGTTGGTAGCATCCTTGAGCGTTTTACTTCCGCATGTTGCAGGAACAACTTTGGCACCGAGCAATTTCATTCTTGCAACATTTGGTGCCTGCCTCTCAATATCTACTTCGCCCATGTATACTACACATTCAATTCCCATTAAGGCGCAAACAGTGGCAGTTGCTACACCATGCTGCCCTGCTCCGGTCTCTGCAATAATTCTAGTCTTGCCCAGGCGCTTTGCTAAAAGAATTTGCCCGATAGTATTATTAATCTTATGAGCACCCGTATGATTTAAATCTTCGCGTTTCAAATAAATATTCGTCCTGTAATGTGCGGACAAACGCTTTGCCAAATATAAGGGCGTAGGTCTTCCTGCATAATCGCGCAACAATTCATTGAATTCCTTTTGAAAACTATTTGAATATATAATTTCAAGATAATTCTTTCGAAGCTCCTCCACATTCGGATAAAGCATTTCAGGAATGTATGCTCCTCCAAAGTCTCCATAATATCCGTTTTCGTCAACCTGATATTTCATACTTCAATTTTTTAAGTTTTTTAATGTTCTTCAACCCGGGCTTTATTTCAAATTTGCTGTTGACGTCAATAGCGAACAGATTTGAGATTTGAGATTTGAGATTTGAGATTTTATTTATGTCTTTCAAGTCTATTCCGCCGCTCAAGAAGAAAGGGACTTCATTATCATATTTCTTTAGCATACTCCAATTAAATACTTTTCCGCTTCCTCCGTAATCTGATGTTTTGGTATCAAACAAAAAGTAATCACAATACGGCTCATACTTTTCAAGAACGTTGAAATCAAAATTATCTCCAACACCGAACGCCTTAATGATTTTAACTGACTTATTCATACTTGCACAAAAGGCGGCAGATTCATTGCCATGAAGCTGAACATAGTCCAATTTAAAACGCTTCACCTTATCCATTATATATTGCCTGGTGGAGTTAACAAAGATTCCTACTCTTTTAATTTTACGGGAAATACTTCTAATATTCTTTGCATCAAAATTCCTTCCTACATATCTCTTTGATCGTGTGTAAAAATTGAAACCGATATATTCAGGCGAAAGCCTGACAAGCTCTCTGATGTTATCTTCGTACTTCATTCCACACACCTTTAGTTTCATTTCCCTTTAAGCAACTGGTTGTAGTTTGCCCGTTTGTAATTCCTTAATTTCTTTAATGAAGCCGGTACATGTCACTTCAGGGCGGCTGTGCTTCATAAATCGTTCGCCCATCAGGAATCCTTTGAAGCCAGCTTTTCTTAGTTCAAGAATTGTTTTTGCTGAATCAATGCCGCTTTCCGAAATTTTTACAAAATTGCTTGGAATCATATCAGCCAGCTCAAACGATTGATTCACATTAACCGAAAAGTCTTTGAGGTTACGATTATTTATACCAACAATATCAACATATTCATTGACTGATTTCAATTCTTTTTTATCTCTTATTTCAAGCAACACTTCCAATCCTAATGATTTTGCAAACTTCGCAAGCTCCTCTATTTCCTTTTCGGAAAGCACATTAGCCAAAAGGAGAATTACATCGGCTCCAATTGACTTTGCCTCTACAACCTGGTATTCATCAATAGTGAAATCCTTCCTTAGAATAGGGCAATAATTAAACTTACGAGCAATTGTTAAATCTTCGCTCTTGCCACCAAAGAACTCGGTATCAGTAAGGATAGATAAAGCGCTTGCTCCTGCCTGCATATAGCCGATGGAAGTCCGTTCTATAGAAACGTGTTGGTTGATGATGCCTTTTGAAGGCGACTTACGTTTTATTTCTGCAATGATGCCAACTTTATCTTCACGTAAAAGATATTTCTTTAACGACACGACGGGAGAATCAAAGTAAATACTTTTCTCAAGGAGTTTTACCGGATACAGTGACTTCCTCTCATCCACTTCCTTCCGTTTATGTGAAATTATTTGATCAAGTATATTCATATCTAAAATTAATTGCTTGTCAGTTTAACGAAGACGTTTAATGCCTTCTTTGATTCTAATGCTTCCTTTGCGTCAGCAACGCATTCTTCAAATGAGCTTTTTGTTTTTACGCAATGTATTGCCATTGCTGAATTTGCAATCACTACATTATTCTGCGCATCGGTTCCATTGCCTTTTAATATGCTCATAAATATCTTTGCTGAGTCTTCAACTGTATCTCCTCCAAATAAATCTTCCTGCTTTAACCTTTTAAAACCGATTTGTTCAGGTTCAAGAATTTGTTCTTTCTCATTCGAAATCATCTTGAAATTACTTGTGAGAGAAATTTCATCATAACCATCAAGCGAATGAAGCACAATAAAATTAGTATTAACCTGCTGCAATAAATAGTTATACAACCTTGCCAGTTCAAGGCTGAATACACCGGTAAGCTGATACTTCGGGAAGCTCGGATTAACAAGCGGTCCAAGCATATTGAAAAATGTTTTAACACCAAGTTCTCTACGAATAGGAGCCACTGTTTTCATGGCAGGATGAAATAAAGGAGCATGCATAAAACAAATGCCAATCTCTGCAATCTGCTTTTCAAGCACAGACTTATCATTTGTGAATTTGTAACCGAGATGCTCCATCACGTTAGAAGAACCACTTACAGAAGACACACCGTAATTGCCATGCTTCGCAACTTTTATTCCGGCACCCGCAACCACAAAGCTTGATAATGTTGATATGTTAAATGTATTCTTTGCATCTCCTCCTGTTCCGCATAAATCAATGGTATCATAATCAGAAAAGTCAATGCGAAGACAAAGTTCGAGCAATGCTTCTCTGAATCCTTCCAGTTCTTCTACCGTGATGGAACGCATAAGGTAAACTGTGAGGAAAGCTGAAATCTGACTGTTATTGCTTTCGCCCTTCGCTATGCTTATCAATACCCGCTTAGCCTCCTGCTTATCAAGGGGCTTATGTTCAAATAAACGATTTAATATTTCCTTCATTGTGCTAACCAGTTACTTATTATCTGCTCACCATATTCAGTTAATACACTTTCCGGATGAAACTGAACGCCGCGAACATCAAGCGTTTTATGGCGCAATGCCATGATGTTTCCGAATTCATCTTTTGCTGTTACTTCCAATATATCAGGAAAATTCTTCGCGCTTACGATCCATGAATGATAACGACCTGCTTTAAATTTCTTAGGAACATTCTTAAAGATGATATCATCTTTAAGAATCTCCATTTCAGTTGCAACGCCATGAAAAACATTTTCAAGGTTAATTAACGAGCCGCCGAACACTTCACCTATAGCTTGTTGCCCAAGGCATACACCAAGAATACTTTTCTTTGCAGCATATTCTTTTATCACTTCCAGCAGAATGCCTGCTTCTGAAGGAATACCAGGACCTGGAGATAAAACAATCTTATCAAACTGCTCAATATCCTTCAATGCAATCTTATCGTTGCGATGCACTTCTAAATCACATTCCATGACCTTCTCAATTAAATGAACGAGGTTGTATGTGAAACTATCGTAATTATCGAAGACAAGTATTTTCATATTTCTTCAGCCATTTTAAGTGCACTCTTTAAGGCTGCTAATTTATTATTCACTTCGTTCAGTTCGTTTATTTCTACAGAACTTTCTACAATGCCCGCTCCTGCCTGGTAAAAGAGTTTGTTATTTTTGCTGAGAAAAGAGCGAATCATAATGGCATGATTGAAATCGCCGTCGAAGCTAAAATAACCAATACATCCTCCATAAAATCCACGCGATCCGTTTTCATAACGGTCAATTAATTGCATGGCATTATGCTTGGGTGCGCCGCTCAATGTTCCTGCGGGAAATGTATCTGCTACAATTTTCATGGTAGAACCTTTGTCATTCATTACTCCCGTGACATTGGAAACAAGATGAATAACATGAGAATAATATTGAACTTCTCTGAAGATTTCCACTTTAACATCGTGACAATCGCGGCTGAGGTCGTTACGTGCTAAATCAACGAGCATTACGTGCTCTGCATTTTCCTTTGCATCATTTTTCAGCTTCTCTGCAAGCGCTGTGTCAGCCGCGTCATCACCGGTTCTGCGAAAGGTGCCTGCAATGGGGTGAATGCCTGCAACGCCTTTCTTTACGGTAAGCTGTGCTTCGGGCGATGAGCCGAAAATTTTGAAATTGCCGTAATCGAAATAATACAGATAGGGCGAAGGGTTGATGGACCGAAGGGTGCGATAGACATTGAAATCATCGCCGGTGAAATCTTGTGAGAATTCTCTTGACATGACGACCTGGAATACATCTCCACGATGGCAATGCTCCTTGCCTTTTTTCACAATCTGCATATATTCATCATCATTCAGGTTTGATTCTTCTTTTCCTGATGCTTTGAATTTATAAGAAGCAAAATTTTTATTGTGAATGAGTGATTCGATTTGATCAAGAGTTGCAGGCGCTCCGTCAGCAGTATGTTCAAATAAATAAACTTCGTCCTTGAAATGATTAATAGCAATTACATATTGATAGATGCTGTATATAATATCGGGGATCTGCTTGCTCTCTTTCTTTTTTGCATGAATCTTTATGTCTTCAAAATACCTGACGGCATCATAACTAATGTAGCCAAAGCCTGCACGGGAAGGGCTGATTAACCCACTTGCCATTGCAACATCTTTTAAGTCTTCCTGATTAACTTCAAACTTAGCGAAGAAACTTTTGATGGCATCAGGAACTGTAGTGTTTGGAGTTTGAAGTATGGGGTTTGAAGTTATGGGTGTACTATTTATTTTTCCATCGGGGAATGTTTCTGTTATTGTTTCATTCTCAACCGTAATGGTTGCAATGGGTTTGCAGCAGATAAATGAAAAGCTGTTTTCGTTTCCGTGATAGTCAGAACTCTCCAGCAGGATGCTGTTGGGGAATTTGTCACGAAGCTTAAGATAGACGCTTACGGGCGTGAACGTGTCTGCAAGAAGCTTCTTGTATCTGGTGAAAAGCCTCACCCCGGCCCTCTCCAAAGGAGAGGGAGCGCTTTCTGCTATATTTTTGTTGATATTATTATTCATTTTTAATGTTAATGCAAATAAAATAAAAAAACCCGCTGTGAGAACAGCAGGCCATCGGTCTTATCTTGTATAAATAGCAACTACACTGTTCTCAGTTTGAGTACAGCCACCACCAGTTGTTATTTAACATTAATTTCATTGCGATGCAAATATATGGTTATATTCGGAATAAAGCAAATGACGAGAAAAGAACTGCTACCGCCAATTGCCATCCGCTAATCTTTGCTTTTTTTTGCCCCTGCTTTTGCGGTAAGCGGCTTCTGCATCGCTCGGTCTGCCCTGACCTCTTGCAAACACTGTTCTTACTGATTTATATTTGTCTCTCAGTTGCCGGTTGTCTTCTGTAGCAAGCCGCATCAGCGAATCAATGGTGTGTTCCAAAAATTCTATGCACTCCGAGATGCCATCATTCAGCTTTTTGTTTTTTGCAGCCACATCCTTTTTGCGTTTTGCAGGTGCATTTTTAATCACTGAAAATTCCTTATAATACGCCTGTGCATTATGCAGGTCGGCAGGGGAGAGACCATAATAGGGAAGGTTCTTAATCTTTTTAACCTTATTAGCTGCATCAAGATATACCTTGCATAAATCGGCTGCAGGCATCTTCTTCAAACCCGACAAGGTATAGCGCATTTCAGCTACAGGTTTGCTTTTGCTTCGGTAGTTAACTGCCTTCACCACAGCGAGTAGTTTCATGGTTACCTCTGCAAATGCCTGTCTCGCTGAATTTTTCCCCAATGTTTCGATATTTATGGCATTGGGATTCCAGCTTATAAGCGTCTGCAGCTTGCTGTGTTTCTCGATAAACTCAGAAATGAAGTCTTTTAAGGCACGAACCTTGACAGAAATTGCATTTTTCTCGCTTTTTAGCAGAAAGGCAACGCTGTTAAGCATCTCCGGCTGCTTGTTTTTATAGAAACGCATGGTTTTTTAGTGCAAAAATTGCAATTCTTAGTGTAACAACTTAATTTCTGTATGTAACAGGTTAATTTCTTACCGTGACCACTTAAATACGAAGTGTTACCATTAAAGTTCTGACCGTGACCATGCGATTTCAAGTTGTTGCCAGTAAATTTATAGGCGTGACCAGGTTATTTCTAAGTGTGACCATGTAATTTCAAAGTGTGACCAGATGATTTAAAAGTGTAACCAGATGAATACGGGTTGCGACCAGACAATTGCAAGTTGTGACCAGGTGAAATACCACAGTGTTACCATCTTTTCGTAAAGTAACATTTAAAAATCAATCATATCCTTTATTTAATCATGCATAGCTTCTATTTTTCCATTATTAACTCTTTAAAAAGCATTCATAACACTGATTTAATCAATCAAAGCCTTTTAAAATCCATTCATACTTTCAATTTAATCAATTATAACACCTATTAAGTCATGAGAAGATTCTGTTTAATCATTAATAACTACGATTAATTCATGAATGACCTTTATTTGATTATGAATGACTTCGATTAATTCAATATTAACTCTTATTAAATGATGAATGACTTTTGTTAAATCATGTATGACTTATTAAAGGTTAGCATTGATTTTTATTTAATCACTAACAACTTCGGTTGAGTTAACAGCGACCTTTCTTTAATCAATAACAATTCCGGTTAATTCAATATAAGCCCTTGTTAAATCAGCAACAACAACGATGAATTCAATGTCAACTTTAATCTATTGTCTATTGAATCTCTTCTAACAACCATCAACACTGCTTTAATCAATATTAATCTTTTGAAAGCATGCATTAACTTTTATAAATCTTTAAATGAAATGGATGAATTTAATTAAGGAACCTATCTGTCTTCACATAAACACGATGAAGTTTCTATTGAACACGATGTGACTTTAATTAACCCCAATAGAACTTCTATAAAATTTCATGATGTTTGGGTAATCTGAAAAGAAAAGGTAACGTTGCAGGTGATAAGCGTAGCAGCCAATGGAAGATTTTCGGTTGCAAACAAGTTAGCAGGCATTTACATAAAGAACAATAAGTAAACTGTGAATTTTAAGTCATTAATTTCGGAAGTTAATTGCTGGAACGATTTTAAAAATGTTCTGGAAACAAAAACCAAACTTGAAAAAGGGAAGGCTTTTGAAGAATTAACCAAATACTATTTTAAATACAATCCGGTATATAAAACCAAATTGAAAAATGTTTGGTTACACAATGAAGTCCCTCCTTCGGTTTTAAAAAAACTAAACTTACCTCCAAACGATCAGGGAATTGACCTTATAGCTGAAACAACTGAAGGTGCATTTTGGGCAATTCAATGTAAATATTTTCAGGACGAAGACCAAAGGTTATCTCACAGAGCAATTTCAACCTTTGTTTCACTAAGTAAGGGCATAGCACAGAATATTGCATATTGTTTGGTCTGCACTACTGTTGATGACTATGCTAAAATTTATCATGGTAAAAACAACATTGGTTTCTGTAATTCAGATGAGTGGAGAAAACTTGATAAAAACTTTTTTGACTGGTTAAGAAATATACTTGCTGGTACAGAGAAAAAGCTAATACCCTACAATCCAAAACCCCATCAGGCAAGAGCATTAAAAGAAGCAAAAAACTATTTTGTAAAAGAGAAGAGCACAAGGGGTAAATTAGTTTTTCCCTGCGGCGCCGGTAAAAGTTTAACAGGGTACTGGATTGCCAAAGAATTAAAAGCCAAAAGCATAATTGTTGCAGTACCATCGCTTTCATTAGTTAAGCAAACACTTGAAGTTTATTTAAGAGAATCTGTTGCCAACAATGACAAGGTTTCCTGGCTTTGCATTTGCAGCGACGAAGGCATTGGCAAGAATGATGATGTTGTTATTCATACCAATGAAATAGGTGTTCCGTGTGTTACTGATAAAGTTTTTATAGCCGACTGGCTTAAAGAAAACGCGAAAAACAAAACCATCGTTTTTACAACCTATCAATCAGGTAAAACTATTGCTGATGCCTGTAAAATTGCCAATCATAGTTTTGACGTTGGCATTATGGACGAAGCCCATAAAACTGTTGGCGAGCAGGATAAATTATTCAGCTATTTGCTATTCGACAAGAACATAAAGATTGCCAGAAGAATTTTTATGACTGCAACAGAAAGAAGGTATGCGGGATCTTCTGATACGATATTAAGCATGGATGATGTAAATGTTTATGGAGAAACATTTGCACAGTTGTCATTCAAAGAAGCCATAGACACAGGCATTTTATCTGACTACAGAATCATAACACTTTTTATCAGCAATGAAGAAGTAAAAAAGCTGATTGAGCAAAATGCATACGTAAAACCAACAGGCAAAGAATGGGACAAAGAAACAGAAGCACGAACACTGGCTTCTTTAATTGCTTTAAGAAAGGCAATGACAGAACACCCTATTCATCATGCCGTAACGTTTCATTCAAGCATTAAGAAGGCAGAAGCCTTTGAGCAAAGCCAATCTGTATTCAGTGCGGCTTATCCGCAATTTGCTGATGTCAAATCATTTCATGTGTCAGGGGCTATGCCTACTTCAGTCAGAGGCAAAATAGTTGATGAATTTGCAGCAACGGATAAGGCAATAATTACTAATGCAAAGTGTTTAACAGAAGGTGTTGATGTGCCAAACATTGATTGCGTATTGTTTGCCGATCCAAGAAAAAGCACCATTGACATTGTACAGGCATTGGGCAGGGCATTGAGAAAGAAAGAAGGAAAGGAATTTGGTTATGTGATATTACCTGTATTTACAGAAACGGACAATCAGGATGAAATCATTGAAAGCGATGAGTTCAAAGAAATACTAAGTACGTTGAGAGCATTGGCATCAAACGATGAACGAATTATAGAATATTTCAGAGACATAAGCAAAGGCAGAGCCAGGAACAAAGCAGGTTCATTAATTCAATTTGAAATTGATGAGCGTATTGCCGAAAAAATAAATGAGCAGCTGTTAATTGATTACATCCAATTAAAAACATGGGATAGGTTAGCGAAACTCAGTTGGATGCCATTTGAAGAGGCGCGTTCATTTGTTCATTCGTTGAAACTGAAAAATCAACCTCAATGGCAGGTTTATGTTAAGTCAGGGAAAAAACCACAAGATATACCTGCTAATCCAAATAATATATACAAAGGTATTGGTTGGGTAAACTTAGGTGATTGGCTGGGCACTGGAACTATGGCTACTCAACAGCGAGAGTACCTTCCATTCAATAAAGCACGGTCATTTGCACGTTCCTTAAATTTAAAAGGCAGTGAAGAATGGGCGGCTTATTGTGCTTTAGGCAAGAAGCCAGATGATATACCATCTAATCCTAAAAACACATATAAAGATTTTGGGTGGGCTGGATATGGTGACTGGCTTGGAACAGGGAACATTGCCAATTTCCTTCGAGAATATCGTTCATTTGATAAGGCAAGAGCATTTGCCCGTTCATTAAACCTAAAAAATGTCAAAGAATGGAATAAGTATTGTGATTCCGGAAAAAGACCAAAAGACATACCTCGTAATCCAAGTCAAACATATAAGGATGAAGGATGGATTAGTTACGGTGATTGGTTGGGCACAGGATCTGTTTCAGTCCGCCTTAGAGAATATCGTCCATTGGAAGAAGCTAGAAGGTTTGTGCATTCACTCAAATTAAAAAACTTTGATGAATGGGTTAAATACTGTCAATCAGGTAAAAACCCAAAAGACATTCCTGTAAATCCAAACAGAACATATAAGGATTTAGGTTGGATTAGCTTTGGTGATTGGCTTGGCACTGGATCGGTTTCTTCTCAAAAGAGAGTATATCGTCCATTTAATAAGGCACTTGCATTTGTTCGTGCACTAAAGTTAAAAAATAGCAACGAATGGAATAGTTACTGCAGATCAGGGGATAAGCCAGAAGATATTCCTCAAAGTCCAAGAACAGCATATAAAAACAAAGGGTGGATTGGTTTTGGTGATTGGCTTGGAACCGGCAATATAGCTGTTTTCCTTCGGGAATATCGTCCTTTCAATAATGCAAGAAAGTTTGTTCATTCATTGAAACTGAAAAATACTAAAGAATGGCGGTACTATAGTAAATCAGAAAAAAAACCAAAAGATATTCCTGCTGCTCCTGAAAGAACTTATAAAAACAAGGGTTGGGTTAGTTATGGTGATTGGCTCGGAACAGGTTTTGTAACTACTCAACAGCGAGCATACCTTCCATATAGTGAAGTAAGGAAATATGTACATAAGTTAAATCTAAGCAATGTAGTCCAATGGAATCTGTTTTGCAAATCAGGCAAAAAGCCAATTGACATCCCTTCCAATCCTCAAAAAAATTATAAGGACAAAGGATGGAAAGGTTGGGGTGATTGGTTAGGTACTGGCAAGATAGCTGACAATCTTCGCATATATCGCTCTTTCAAAGAAGCGAGAGCATTTGTACGCTCTCTGAATCTTAAAAATATAGAGCAATGGAAGCAATTTTGCAAATCAGAGAAAAAGCCGGAAGATATTCCAAGCTATCCAAACCAAACTTATAAAAATAAAGGATGGAAGGGTTGGGCTGATTTTTTAGGAAAGGAATAATACTTAGGTGTCAAACTCGCCCCCGCTGCGCGGCATTTGTAATCATTAGTGTTCGAAACCTTATGAATCCCTCTATTAGCTTGTCCCGTAGGGATGGCATACATATTTATTCCGTCCCTACGGGTAATGTCATTAAGTTAAGAGGTTAAAATAAAGTAAACTAATCTATTACAAGTGCAAAACCTTAGTAGAAAATAACCTGATTTATAAAACCCCGACCTTATTACCTTATTAAAAATTCATTTTTTAGAACGACAATAAGGTAATAAGGTTTATATATATGTAAATGATTCTTTCTGCTAAGGTTAAAAACGCCATTAATAAAAGAATGAAGTAGCTCGTAATTCATTGATTTTTAACGTATAATTCCTTAACTTAATGACATTACCCTACGGGACTTGATTATTGTGGTGGTCATTCTTCTACCAATATACCGTCCCTGACGGGACTCAATCCATTTCCCCATAAGGCTTCCATTATGTTTCGAACACTAATGATTTGTAATGCCGCGCTTTAAACCTCGTATTTTTGTTATGTTATTAATGGCATTTGAAATAATCAAACGGCTCCTTGCAATCGTTGCAACGATAAAGGGCTTTGCAGGCTGTTGATCCAAACTGGCTGATGAGGGATGTGTTTGCGGAGTTGCAACGCGGGCAACGGATTACTTTGGGATGTAATTTAAGGAGTGATTTATCGGTTGAGGTTTTTTCAGGAGGAGCAATACCGTATATACGAAGCTTTTCTTTTGCTTCATCGGTGAGCCAATCGGTTGTCCACACAGGTGCGTAAACCATTTTTATTTCTACTTCGTTGACACCTTTCTCTTTGAGTAGTGTTTTGATGTCCTGTTCGATTACCATCATGGCAGGGCAGCCGCTGTAGGTAGGTGTAATGCTTATAATTACTTTATCATCTACAACCTGCACATCGCGCGCAATGCCGAGTTCAACAATGTTGATGACAGGAACTTCGGGATCAGGAATTTTATTGAGATAATCCCAGATTTCTTCTTTAGTGACAGGTGACGGGTGACGAGTGACGAGTGACAAGTGGGTTGTACGTTTGAAGGTTATCTATCTTTACTTAGCGCTGAAGGTTATAGGTATTTCTTTTTCACTTTTCACTCGTCACCCGTCACTTGTCACTTTTAATTACCATTGCGCGCCCGGGAATGATCTTGGAAGTACCTGCATCTCTGCTAAAAGGTGACCGAGATATTCGGTGTGCTTTCCTTCCCTGCTGCCTATGATCATGAAAACATTTTCAGGAACGGTGAGTGTAGCTTCTGTAAAAACTTCAGTGACTTTCTTTTGCCATGATGCTTTAACAATATTAAGATCAACGGCAATACCCAGCACGATGAGGGTTTTGTCAGTTTCATCCATGTCGAACATATCACCGGTGAAAAGCCAGAGTTCGTCAATGGCATTTTTCATTCGCTGATGGCTTTCAGGTGTGCCATCGCCGAGACGAATGATCCAACTGCTGCTGTGACGAAGATGATACGTTACTTCTTTCAATGATTTCTCAGCAAGAGCCGCAAGAGTTTTGTCTTTGCTTTTTTTAAGCTCATCGTAGAAATAATATAAAAAGGCGCTGACGAGAAACTGGCGCATGATGGTTTGACCGTAATCGCCGTTGGGCTGTTCGGTGATCAAAAGATTACGGAAGTCACGTATATCGCGCAGGAAGGAAAGATCATCCTCCGTTCTTCCATTGCCTTCGACTTCTGCAGCATATTTGAGAAATGCAGTTGCCTGACCGACAAGGTCGAGCGCAATGTTTGTTAAAGCAATGTCCTCTTCAAGTATTGGCCCGTGACCGCACCATTCTCCGAGGCGTTGACCCAGAACGAGGCTTGTGTCACCAAGGCGAAGACAATATTCAAATAGTGGATTTGCTTTTTCTGGCATTATATATTTGTTCAAAGTTCAAAGTTTCTCAGTTCAATGTTAATTTCAATCAAATGCCAACTTTGAACATTGAACGGAATAACTTTGAACTTTTATTTAATCAAGAACGACGCCGGGAGTTTTGTAGAAATTAGGATGGCGGTACAATTTATCATTTGCCGGATCGAAGAATGAACCAACATCTTCCGGTGTGCTTGCAACAATACTTGCAGAAGGAACAACCCAAATACTGATGGCTTCATTTCTTCTCGAATAAACATCGCGTGCATTCTGCAGCGCCATTTCCTTATCAGGCGCATGAAGGCTGCCTGCATGTTCGTGCGGCGCCCCCTGGCGTTTCTGTGTGAACACTTCCCAAAGAGGCCATTCGGTATTACTCATATATAAGTTCTTAGTTTAGGCAGAAACGGCATTCTTTTCATGCTTCTTCGCATAAGTTTCCGCAGCATCACGCACCCACGCCCCGTTGTCATGAGCTTGTTTCCTTGACTTCATCCTGTCCTTATTACAAATTCCGTTTCCCTTTATCACGTTATTAAATTCTTCCCAGTTAATTTCGCCGAAATCATAATGTTGCTTTTCCTCATTCCATTTCAACTTTGGATCAGGTAGCTTAATCCCGATATTCTCAGCCTGCGAAACAGTCCGGTCAATGAAGCGCTGGCGCAGGGTATCATTGGAATACAGTTTTACTTTCCATCTTAAAAGATCTGCACTATGCGGAGATTCCGCATCGTGCGGGCCAAACATCATTAATGCAGGCCACCAAAAACGATTGACGGAATCCTGCGCCATTTGCCTTTGCTCCGGTGTTCCTTTCATGAGGTGGGCAAGGATTTCATACCCCTGCTTATGATGAAAGTTTTCTTCTTTGCATATACGTATCATCGCCCTGGCATAAGGACCATAAGAACATTTTGCAAGAGCAGTTTGATTGACGATAGCGGCTCCGTCAACAAGCCACCCGATAGAGCCCGTGTCTGCCCATGTGAGCGTAGGATAATTGAAGATGCTTGAATATTTTGCTTTGCCTTTAAAAAAATCAGCAACCATTTCTTCGCGTGAAATACCCAATGTTTCGGTTCCGCTGTATATATACAATCCATGACCTGCTTCATCCTGCACCTTGGCAAGCAGAATAGCCTTTCTCCTGAGGCTTGGAGCGCGTGTAATCCAGTTTCCCTCGGGCAACATGCCTACGATTTCGGAAAGAGCATGCTGGCTCATCATGCGTATGAGCTGCTTACGATAACGCTCCGGCATCCAGTCTTTCGGCTCAATGACCTCTCCCTTATCAATACGTTCCTGGAATTTCTTTTCCAGCTCCTTTTCATCTGTCGGGTTCATTTATATTTTATGATTTAGATCAGGTGTCTTTCAGCGTGATAAGAAGATCGCACCAACGGTCCGCTTTCAACATAACCGAATCCCTTCTGCAAGCCAATTTCCTTTAAATCAGCAAATACGTCGGGATGAATAAACTCACTGACAGGCAGATGCTCTTTTGTTGGTTGCAGGTATTGACCCAGCGTTAAAATCTCCACTCCTGAATTAAGAAGATCATCCATCGCTTCCATCACTTCTTCTTTAGTTTCTCCCAAACCCAACATGATACCTGATTTGCCGCGAACTCCTGCAGCATGTATATATTTATGCACTTCCAGGCTTCTTTCATACTTCGCCTGTATGCGAACCTGCCTTGTCAGACGCTTTACTGTTTCAAGGTTGTGAGAAATAATTTCAGGACGTTCATCAATGACGAGTTGCAGGTTTTCCCAATTCCCCTGGAAGTCAGGAATCAATGTTTCCATCGTAGTACCGGGACTAACAGCTCGCACGGCTCTGATTGTTTCAGCCCAGATAACTGAGCCACCGTCTTTCAGATCATCCCGGTCAACCGAAGTAATGACGCAATGCTTCACACCCATCAGCCTCACTGATTCAGCTACACGCATCGGCTCATCACGATCCACTCCAATCGGCTTGCCTGTTACGACAGAACAAAAACCACAGGAGCGCGTGCAGATATTTCCAAGAATCATGAAGGTGGCAGTGCCTGCACCCCAGCATTCGCCCATGTTAGGACAGTTTCCGCTCTGACAGATGGTGTGAAGCTTGTGTTCGCTTACAATGCTGCGAACATGAGTGTATGATTCACCAATCGGTAATTTCACTTTCAGCCACTCAGGTTTCTTGCGTGGCCTTTCAACAGTCACTTCAGCAATGCTCATATATAATACGGGAACATTTTCAGTTCACCATTTCCCTCCATAAGAAAGGGAAACATAAAAGTTAAAAAACACTTGTTTGTTTTCTATAAATGCCATGATGGGAATTTCATGCGGATAAATGTCAACTGCCACACCCGTTTCAATTGCCCATACCTGGTCAGGATATTTGGCCCATTCAAAACTTACCCCGCCTTTTACATATCCTCCCGGATGAAGCTGCATTTGACCCAGCCCATACGTAAACGATGCATTACCATAAATTACATCAGGAGTATATTTTGGATCAGCTTGTGCAACGACAACATTTTTAAAATCAGGATTACCTGAATCTTCCAGAATATTTAAATAGATAGGCTTGGTGATGCCAAGCGATGCGCCCAGGCTATATTGACATCTCACTTCCACGCCCGTAGTGTGTGCTTTCGCAAAGATCACCTGCTGTCTGCCGATTCCTATTCTCGGAACAATGAAATCGTTCATCTTTCCGTAAATGAAACTTTTCGAGCCTTCATAGTAAGGGTTTTGTGAACTCACTTCTTTAGGATCCGTCATGGAAACAATATCAATCTCAATAAATTTCTTGCGTTTATATGTTTGCTGCTTCGCTCTTCTCAACGTAATGCCAAATCCGGAAGAATGGAGAACCAGGCCTCCGCTAAATTCATTACGCATCAATACTGTCCTGTCTTCATTGTCAGCATTGTTTGCTGTTGCTGGTTCGGGCGTTTGTCCATAAAGGTTAGACGCCGCCGTAATTATAAGCAGACATAAAAACGAAGACTTACCAAGCCATTTCATATCTACAAAATTACACTTTATTTTACAAAGATAAAAACAAAGAAGCGTATCTTTGAAACATGGAAACAAGCAAGATAGTTTATACAGGAGGCTTACGAACAGAAGCCACACATCTGCAATCGGGAAAAACGATTATTTCTGATGCCCCCACAGACAATTATGGCAAAGGAGAAGCATTTTCACCCACTGACTTACTGGCTACCTCATTGGGAAGTTGCATGCTAACCACGATGGGCATTGCCTCACAAACGCACAATATGAATATTAAAGGTGCAAAAGCCAGGGTAACAAAAGTTATGGCTGCCAATCCAAGAAGGGTGTCTGAAGTGCATGTGGAATTTGAAATGCCTAAAAACAATTATTCTGATAAAGAAAAAAGTATTCTCGAAAACACCGCTTTAACCTGCCCTGTTGCCAAAAGCCTCCATCCCGGCATCATTCAGAAGGTGATTTTTAACTACTAAAAGGTATAAACAAAAAATGCGAACCGTTTTCACGATTCGCTATTTCAGCAAATTAAGCGTTAACAATCAGGATCAGCCTCCCCTGTAATGAGAGGTTCTGGAAATGTTTCCGTAAGCGGGGCACTTTTCCTTCGCTTTGCAGGAAACCATAGAACCGATAACTGCAAGGATACTAACAACGAGAATGATTTTTTTCATGATTTTTTGGGGAATTGATTTGATTTAACTTATTAACGAATTTAACTTGAATTTATTTTACCCAATCCCGCTTTATCGTAATAAAGCCCTGTATTCGTTTATGAAGGTCGCAAAAGTAAGGCTTGCATTTGGTTCTGCAAGCATGAATTTATCAACAATAGTCCGTTATAATAATTTTAATAGAATCGTTGTTAAATTCAATTTCGCTCTATTCCATTGCCCTTATTGGCCTTGTCCCCACATCTTTTAGTACCTTTGCATAATTATTGCGAAATATATGCCGATGCGCTCAATTTTATTTATTTCATTGTTTTTCTTCACAGCAGTAACGTATTCTCACGCTCAAAACACGGCTAACGACAGCCTTCTTTCAAATAAAATTCATGGTTACGAGATTCATCTGAAACAGCCTGCTAAAGAAATCCGCCTGCTGATGTATGAAAGAAATTTTTTACCTGTTCATGGGAAGCTCTCCGATGACCACAAATCCATTATCATGGATGACTATCAAGTCGGCAGCAAGGTACATGTGCGTGTTATATATGAAGATGGAACAGCGGATGAATTTGTGCGAAGCCCTTGTTATATTGATCCGGTGATTGAAGCTCTTTAATCTTGGGTATATAGGTAATTAGGGTAATTCAGGTAATTGAGTAGCGCCTCAATTACCCTAATCACTCATTTACCTTAATTACCCTTTCCCACCGTTTCCCTTCCCATTGCCATTGACTTGCTGCTATAAACACTTGCCAGCTTTTGTTTCCCTGCCTGAGAATAAGCATTAGCAAGGCTTTCATACGTGGCAGCAGAGCGCGGGTGCATATCAATATTCATTTTTAATAAAGCAATGGCATCATCGTAACGCTGCTTATGCAAAAGACGTGAAGCTAGACTGTCAATGTGTGTTTCCGTTGAAGGGTAGATGCCAATAATATTTTTATGCAGATTGCCCTGACGGTCATTCAATGCAATAAATTCCTTCCTCATACTGTTGATTCGTTTGCAGAAATAATCATAGGGAATAGTTCCATCCACCAAATCATTTTCATAATGAAGAACGCAGGTGTTGAGGTATGCAACCGATTGTTCTGAATTACTCTTGCTCCTGGCGTATCGTTTCCAGTATTTATCACCCTGCACAAGAAAAACAGTGTCGCCATCCTGCTTTAATATTTCATCAAACCTTAGCAGCGATGCCAATGCAATCTGTGAATAATTCTGCGATTCATTTTTAAACCTGCCGCATGTTGTTGTCCATATCTTTTGGAAAAGCGCAATGCCGCCTTCCTTCGGATTAATTGCATCAAGCACACATTTCACATTGCCTGCGCCTGCATTGTAAGCATGAAGCACCAACAAACGAAACCAAAGATCATGCTCATTATAGCTAAGATGATACCCATCCAAATAACTTTTCACATAAGGGATGCAGGACGACTTAAGAAGCAACGCAGCAGCCCGCGCCGATTTCTCAAGGTTGGTGCGGTCATCAACGTTCTTAGTCATGCGTAAGCCATATCGTTTTGCTACCGCTTTCATCAACTGAAAAGGGCCCTTCGCTCCGGCTGAAGATTTTGCTTTCGACCTTCCCGGGCTTTCAATCAAGAGAATGGTTTGAGCATACCACGGGTCGCAATTATTCGCCTCGAATACATCAATAGCCTTACTTATTTCAGGAACCACTTTGCGCAATTCAAAAAATTCTTCCTTGCCTGTTGTTACAAAAAGATCTGTGCCGGAATCAAGCTTACATATTTTACATACGCTATCTTTAAAATTACTTTTCTGCTCCTGCGAACGGCTCATCCATTGGTCGTGACCCACGCATACCAACGACTGCCTGCAGGAAGCAACGTTGAGAATGCAGCTATCACTGCTCATGCAGATGACCTGTCGCCAAAGACGTGTGTGTGCAAGGGAATCCCAACCCTCTTTATATAGCGATGAATTATCTATGAAATGCATCACGGAAGTATCGTTATAATTCGTCACCACTTTCGATATCACCTCATTCGGTTTTGCCTGCCCGTATGAAAAAATTGGCAACAGGCAGTTGGCAATAAAAAACCAAAATATAAGTACTCGTGTCCGGTTTACAAATGTTGTAAACTGTAAACTGTAAACTGTAAACTTGTTTCTAAGTGTAGTTTTTTTCATTAAAATCCCTCTAAACTCTGTGATTTTTTTAATTACGGCAAGGTTACGCCTTAATAGGAACGATGTTACATCGAAAATAGTGTGTTTCCAACAAAAGACATCAACGAGAAAGAAAGATTGTGCAACATTACTTTGCAAATGAACAACATTTGTATGAATTTAAGGTGATAAGAACCTCTTTTTGAGCCTTTAAGCAAGGCATTGCCGCTGAAAATTATTATCATTTTCATATAACTTTTATAAGACCACTCAACGTATACAGGAAACAATCAAGATCAATTCAATTAATAATTAATTAAAGAATGCCATGGCAAACCCGATTGTAAACATATTGTTGGTGGATGATGATAGTGTGGATGTAATGAATGTGCAACGAGCGTTTAAGAAAAACAATATTACCAATCCGCTGTCGGTTGCCCACAATGGCGTGGAAGCGTTTGATTTATTAAGAGGAACCAATGGAGCGCAAAAGATTGATCCTATCCCCCGCATCATCATGCTTGATATTAATATGCCTAAAATGGGTGGCCTTGAATTTCTCAAGCTGCTGAGAGAAGATGCAGCATTAAAAAACATCAGCGTGTTTATTATGACCACTTCCAGTGATGACAAAGACCGTGTTGAAGCATACAACTATAACGTAGCCGGCTATATCGTTAAACCTATTTCCTTTGAAAGCTTTGTGTCTGCCGTGTCCATACTCAACAATTTCTGGCAGCTTTGTGAACAACCGTAAACCTGGTTCAAGGTTCAAAGTTCAAAGTTCAAAGTTCAAGGTTCAAAGTTTTTAAAACATCATGCGCAACGCCAATGGCAATTGCCTCATCAGCCATGACCGCTGAAGAGCAGCCCTGCGTAGCGATGCAAACTTTCCTGCCCTGCGCCTCAACTGTTTCTGTGCTTCCTTTTCATAAAGCTTACTAAACTCTTCATTTATTTTCTTCAACTCTGCGGCTGACTGCTTCAATGCTGCCTGCCATTCAGGGCTTGGCTGCAGGTTGAGCCTCGCTATGCCTGCTTTAAGAACAGGATCATTGACAAGGCGCTCCCACGCTTCCTCCTTTATCTGGCAAATGATTTTGCGCTTCTTCTTCCAGGGCTTTTCTGATAATTCTGCTATCAGGAATTTAATATGGTATTTAATGCAGGTGAGTAGATTCATGTATATATAGTTTAGATGTTTAAAGTTCAAAGTTCAAAGTTATTAGAGCATGTAGCTCAACATTAAACTTTGAACTTTGAACTTTGAACTTTTTATTTTTACACAGCCGTCAACGTAACCATCAGCACATCGCTGGCAGCGCCATTACCGGCAGCCCCGAAAGGCACGATCCATAAATACAACGTAACGGTAGCACTTGTGGAGTTCTCGTCCATAAACTCGCCTTTGGAAGTGGTTGCAACCTGCATGGCAGCACTGAACACAGGCGTAGTGCCTTTAAAAACAAGGTACGACTTCACATTGTTTTTAGAGGTTACATTCTCCGGCGCCGTCCACGTTGCCTTGAACTGGTTTTGGTTAAGCCCTGCATCAAACACACAACGCAGGTTACGCACCGGCCCCAGCAAGCCTTGCGGAGTGGGATCGCTCTTCAGGCCGTAGCCGCTGCTGCTCATAATGGTTGTCATTGTTGGGTAATTATTGCCCGCACTATTCGAAGCTGTTGTGGTTACGTACGCAGCAAGCGCAACGAGCGTGTTGCGGAGCGTAAGCCCGGTCTCGCGAAGCACAACAGTGTCCTCCGTGGTGCCGTGAGTGTGCGCATCACCGCGAGCAGCAAGGGCTACAGCACAGGCTGTGGTAGCTGACTGAACAGACAGCAACGTGGGCAAAGGAGTTGAGAATGCTAAATTTCCTGTCATGGAATTGAACACGCGGTTTGCAAGATTGATTAGTCCGCTGTAATCTCTCGGGTTTAATTTAATGGCAATTGAAGGTTTTTTCATAACAATTGGGGTATTTACACCTTTACATATATATAGTGCCGAAGAAACAGGTGCTGAATTTCTACATCACTAACCCTTTCTGCATCTGCCTGCAACACCAGGGGTTTAACATGCTGTGCTGCCTGCATCCGCTGTTGTTGCGGAATCTTCCATTCAACTGTCTATCCTATAATTGATCAGGTTATCTGATAAAAGTTATTCGGAATTGATACAGCAAAGATAAACCCGTTTAAAACAGCAATGAGCATAAAAGCCCACAAACCTTGCATTTGTAATATTTATATGTTCCAAAGTTAAACAAAACGCATGAATTATGAATTTTTCAACAAATTTCGCCATTGTCAGTACACAGACAGCGACTGTCAGTTGTCCCTTCCTGAAATA
>PLYJ01000253.1 GCA_003151745.1 Bacteroidota bacterium | reverse complement strand
GTCAGGTTTCGAACACTAATGATTTGCAATCCTGCACTTGATACAAAGAGCGAAGGATTACAAAGCCTTCGCAGCAGGGTTAAAATAAGTTAGGCTGTTTTCCTAGCAGCAACTAAAAAATAAAACACAACAACTAACGCCCCCACAACAGAAAACATAAGAGCAACATGCGGCGAAAAGTGCATCCAAAGCAGCCCTGCAATAGCACTTGCGAAAAGAAGGCAGATGCTTGACATGCCTTTGTAAAATCCGATCGCTGTGCCGCGTTCTTCTTTGCTGCAATGCTTGCTTATCCATGCGCTGGAAACGCCGTCGGTGAAAGCGGCATACACTCCGTATATAAAGAACCAAATATATAGCCACACGTTTTCATGCACCACGCTCATGCCTGCATAAACCATTGCAAACAGGATTAAGCCAACGATAAACGCCTTCTTCATACCAAACTTATCGGCAAGCGAGCCGGCAGGGAATGCTGTTGCGGCAAAGACAATGTTGTAGAATATATAGGCTCCGATGATATAATTGTCCTGCATCCCTCCGGCCTTTGCCGCAAGAAAAAGAAATGCATCGGAGCTATTGAACAAGGCAAAGCACAGAAGCCCTGTGAGTATTCTTTTATAGGCAGGTGAAGAATCTTTCCAATAACCCATGAAGGAAAAGAAGTTGGCTGAAGCTGTTTTTGCTTTGGCGGCAATCGTTTTCTTTTCACGCACTAAAAATGTAATGGCTACGGATATAAGACCTGGTCCGAAAGCGATAAGAAACAAGTTGCGGTAATCACCGGGATGGTAAATAAGATAAACTAAAGCACAGGCAGGCCCTATGGCTGCGCCCAACGTATCCATGCCACGATGAAAGCCGAACACTTTTCCTTTATCACTGTCATCCGCTTCCATTGAAAGGACTGCATCGCGTGCGCCTGTACGCAATCCTTTTCCAAGGCGGTCAATGAAACGGACAAAGAAAATCCACCAGGGATATATAAGCACCGTCATCATCGGCTTTGCAATGGCTGCAAGAAAATAACCGGTGCGCACAAAAGGCATTCGCTTTCCTATCCTGTCAGACAGTTGTCCGAAATAACCTGTTGAGAAGCCTATAATGACTTGCGCAAAGCCTTCCAGCAAACCGATTGCCAATGCTGTGAAGCCAATGCTCTTTAAATAAAATGGCATGACGGGATAGAGCATCTCACTTGCAATGTCTGCAAACAGGGAGACGAAGCTCAGGGTGATGACGGTTCGTGTAAGGTACTTGCTCACAAATTAAGGTATTGGTTTACCGGAATAAGAGAACTTGCGCTGATAGCGCATGTAAATACGGGAAAAAATAAAGCTCAAAAGCAAGCCGAGCATCATTCCACCCAGCACATCTCCGGGATAATGAACGCCAAGATAAATCCTGCTGTAGGATACTAAAGTAGCATAACATATTAATGCAATGTGCATTACTTTGAGCTTTCCCTGTGAAATAAAAATGAGAAATAAAGAGAGCGCAAACGAATTGGAAGCATGCGAAGAAACGAAGCCAAATGCCCCTCCGCAATAACCTTTTACCAGGTGAACCTGATCTATCAAAGCCGTTTCATGGCATGGTCTCGGTCTTTGCACCAAATCTTTAATGACGGCAGAGGACATCTGGTCGCTCAACGTGATCATGATGCCGGCAAGCAACACAATGAGAACAGCTTTGTTTCCGAAGCTTCTGAAAAGAAAATAAAAAAGGATAACATAAAAAGGAATCCATATCCACCGATCGCTTGCCCAATACATTATGAAATCAAAAAACGCATTGTGCTTGCTGTTGAGAAACAGGAAAACACCTGTGTCTATTGATTTTAATTCTTCCAGCATATATACTATATCAATTTCTGTTGTTAAAATTGCTAAATTGTTACATTGCTGTGCGACCTTAACAATTCAGCAATTTAGCAGTTCAACCATTATTTAACTCTTCCCAGATTGCGTCTTTCAATTTATCCAGCCCTGTAGTGGCAACAGAAGAAATGAAAACTGCTTTTATCTTCTTCGGCAGCTCCTTTTTCATTTCCTCTATCATTCCTTTATCAAGCATATCGCACTTGGTGATGGCGAGGATGCGTGCTTTATCAAGCAGTTCAGGGTTGTATTGCTTCAGCTCATTTAAAAGAATATTGTATTCATCTTTGATGTTTTTTGCATCACAAGGAACCATAAACAATAAGATGGAGTTGCGTTCTATATGACGCAGGAAACGCAAACCAAGTCCTTTGCCATGATGCGCGCCTTCTATGATTCCGGGAATGTCAGCCATTACAAAAGAACGGTTCTCCCTGTATTTTACTATGCCGAGATTCGGAACCAGCGTAGTGAATGCATAATTAGCAATTTCCGGTTTCGCAGCGCTAACGACTGAAAGCAAGGTGCTTTTACCGGCATTCGGAAATCCGACAAGCCCAACGTCAGCAAGGAGTTTAAGCTCTAATATTTTCCACTCTTCCACTCCCGGCTCTCCCGGTTGTGCAAAATGAGGAGACTGCTTGGTTGCAGTTTTAAAATAATCATTCCCCTTTCCTCCTCTTCCGCCCATCGCAATAATCGCTTCCTGCCCTTCTTCAGATATTTCGAACATGACGATCCCTGTTTCAAAATCTTTTGCAATTGTTCCTATGGGCACTTCCAGCACCACATCCTTTCCGTCAGCGCCTGTTTTCAAGGCACTGCTTCCGGGTTCTCCCGGGGATGCAATGATATGCTTACGATATTTTAAATGCAGCAACGTCCACAACTGCTTGTTGCCGCGCACGATGATATGTCCGCCTCGCCCGCCATTGCCTCCGTCAGGTCCGCCCTTTGCATTCTGCTTGTCGCGGTGAAAATGAGCGGAGCCTGCACCGCCTGCACCCGAACGACACATGATCTTAACGTAATCTACAAAGTTGCTTCCTGACATTCAAATTAGTTTAAAGTTTAGAGTTTAAAGTTAGCGCGAACGTTAGACTTAACCTTAAACTTTAAACCATATATATTATTTGTGTGACTTGTCTATCGTTTCAGCGAGTGATGTGAAAATCTCCTCCACGCTTCCCACTCCTTTAATGCCTGAAAACTTATTCTGTTTCATGTAATAATCTTTTAAAGGCGCTGTCTTATTATTATACTCCGTGATGCGCTTTTGAATTACACCGCGGTTCTGATCATCTGCCCTGCCGCTGTCTTTGCCTCTGTTCAAAAGCCGTTTTATCAGCTCCTCATTATCCACTTCCAAAGCAAGCATCATGCTGATGCCTGTTTCTTTTGTCTTTAACAGTTTATCAAGCGCCTCTGCCTGTGCAGTAGTACGAGGGAAGCCATCGAAGATAAATCCTTTTGCATTTTTATTTGCATCTACCTTTGATTCAATCATGCCAATCACCACTTCGTCAGGCACAAGCACGCCCTGATCCATCAGCTTCTTTGCTTCAAGGCCAAGCTTTGTTCCTCTGCCGATCTCACTTCTAAGAATATCGCCTGTGGAAAGATGCACCAACTGATATTTTGCAATCAGCTTCTCTGACTGCGTTCCCTTTCCCGCACCGGGAGGACCAAATAATACAATGTTCAGCATTTCAGTTTACGGTTTACGGTTTACAAGTTTACCGTTGCGCCAACTGTAAACCGTAAACTGTAAACCTTTCAAACTATCTTATATATATCATTCAAATTTCTTCCTAGTCCATCATAATCCAGTCCATAACCTACTACAAAGTCAGCAGGCACTTCAAAGCCCACGTAATCTAATTTAATGTCATGCTTCAATGCATCGGGTTTAAAAAGCAAGGTGACGATTTTTATTTCTGACACGCCCTGCTTTTTCAAATCATTATATATGTGCATCATGGTATTTCCGCTGTCCACAATATCTTCCACGATCACCACGCTGCGGCCTTCTAAGTTTTCATTCAACCCTAACGTGCTCTTCACAATGCCTGATGACTGAGTGCCGTTATAAGATGAAACACGAACAAAGGAAATCTCACATTCAATAGAAATGTGCTTTAACAGATCGGCAAAGAAAAGAACAGCGCCATTCAGAATCGAAATGAAGACGGGAACCTTCCCTTTAAAATCTTCATCAATTTGCTTTCCTATCTCGCCAACTCTCTTTTGAATTTGTTCCGATGAAATGGCAATGCTGAATGTTTTATCCCTGATGGTTACCTGATTCATGAATCCGAAAAGAAGACTGCTAAAGTAGGCAAATTCATAAGAGGTAACTGAGGTAAATGGGGAATTAGGGTAATTAAGGTAATGAGCACCACTTCCTTAATCACCTCAATTACCTAATTCCCTCTCCCTAAAATATTCTTGCAACTCAAAGCACATCTTCGCACCTTTGCCACATCAACCAAAATACAATCAAATGAGCAAACCATTAGTAGGAATAATCATGGGCAGTCAAAGCGACTTTAATCTCATGAATGATGCAGTAAAAATTCTTGAACAGTTTAAAATTGAATATGAGATTTCCGTGCTAAGTGCGCATAGAACGCCTGAACTTGCCTTTGCCTATGCAAAAAGTGCTGTAGACCGCGGACTAAAGGTGATTATTGCAGGCGCAGGCGGTGCAGCACACCTTGCAGGTGTAACGGCTGCTCTCACTCCTCTCCCTGTTATAGGCGTACCCATCAAATCATCCAATTCCATTGACGGATGGGATTCTGTCCTTTCTATTCTACAAATGCCAAGCGGTATTCCCGTGGCGACAGTAGCACTGAATGGCGCTACCAATGCAGGTATCCTTGCTGCTCAAATCATCGGCTCATCAGACAAGGATGTTTTGAACCGCATCGTCGCTTACAAGGAAAGCTTGAAGGAGAAAGTGATTAAAGGGAATGAGGAAATAAAACGTAAGGCCTGATGTTAATTAGCTTTATAAGCAGGACATGAATGAACATGCTTATTCTTTTTATGCAATTCGGTGAAGTTTACTTTGAAGCCGAAGTAAAGATCAATAGCATTGAAATTGGAAATGCTCGCTAACTGCGAAACCCTGTCGCTGCCGAGTATAAACCACTTATACCGGAAACAGAATCCTGAAGAGAGCGATGAATATTCAAATAAATTAAGGTTTATAGCCACTTCAAAATTTCTTCTTTCATACCTGACTGCCATCACTGCCTGGTTGCCACGTGCAATTTCATTGCCCATAAAATGGATTCGATTCAGGATAGATGCATTGGCATACCAATGCGGAGAAAGTGCATAATCGAATTGCAGGCTTGCAGCCATGGGCAGCCATATATTAAAGGGCTTGCTGAGAGCGCTGCCTCCCACGCGATGCACGATCATCGTATCAAACTGCTGAAAAGAATTGAACGGAAGATTATTTACATTATTGGTTTGCGCAACACCGGTTGGATTTAAATTCACCACCTCCGACTGATTATTAAAACGAACCATTCCCACATCCATTAAAGAAAAACCAAGCCTGTACTGGTATTTTTGCAAATCATCGGCAGCCCTCTTTAAAGAAAAAGCACGCTGCGAACGGTCATGTATATATGTTACGCCTATCGTAGTGCCAAGCCCCCATCCCCTGGTAGAAGGAAAATTACTGCCGATGGAATGTGCATACGTTGCGTTCCCTTGTTGGAGGGTGGAAGTGCTGTCCGTAGTTGTGTAATTAAGATTTTTAACGTTCACATATGCACCCTCCAAACCATCCAGGAAGTTTAGGGTTACAGCCCATTTAAGATAATCCTTTTCATGATTCGCCGCCATCCTGCCATACGTAATGCCCGCTTCAGCCCAGCTCATCGCCGCCGTTGAAAAACCCGGCACGCTAAAGTTTTTGCCGGATGAAGAAGGAAAATTAATATTCGCATCACCGAATGCACCAAATGCAAAAGGAACTTTAAGCACGCCTGCTTCCGTGCGGAAAGCCGTGTGGAAAGCCCACGAAGAATTTTTATCCTCACTCCATACATACGAAGGCCCTAAAAGCTGCAGATGCATAAAGACACTCTTTTTAGAATCGCTGTAATTATCTACCACTACCGTCGGAGCATCTGAACTTCCGCTAAAGGTTCTATACAGTAGTTTATCGCTTGCAGGTATGTAAGCCATGTTGTTTTGCAGGAAAACATCAAATGCAAGGATATTGTAGTCATACTTATATGGAGCGCCTGCAATAGTAGAGGGATTGAGAGCAAGGCCATAGCTTCCGCTATAATTGCTGTTATTAATGCCCCACATTTCCTGTCCATGCGCACGGATGAAAAGCATTAAAATTATTAAAAATGAGAGTATAGGTTTTTTCATGTCCCCTAAAATCATCTTTATTGAATGTGTAGGTGAACAATTTTGGTTAAAACCTTGCAACTACTAAATTAGTTTTGTTTTTAATTACATTTGTTAAAACTTATAACATAAAAGATGAACAAATGAGAGTCAGTATAATTCGCGCGCGGGAAAAGCTGCCCCCCGGTGAGTATATACAAAGCCATGATGTAAATTTTTTCTCTTTTCCTTTTGTCATAAAATCCGAGGCAGGAGCCATCGTCTCCGGAACAGGAAGCTTCACGTCCGGGGTGGTATGCCTCGCCACCTTGCAAGGTGTCCACACGTCCTTCCTCGTTGCCTTGGCATACGAGGCAGGAGGCGTCACATACGGGGTAGGTGGCCATGCATCCATGTCGGGAGCCGCGGCATCCTGTGCCGGAGGCGAGGCATACGAGGTAGGAAACGAGACATCCTGCCACGGTGTCGAGGATTCCCACCTTCATTTTCATGACAATCTCGCTAAATTATTCAAATTTCGGCATAAAAAACCGCACTTTTAAGAAAAAACAGGCAAAAGTTAATTGAAGTCTTATCAGTGATTCAGCTAATCTTTGCGATTCTTCAGTTGAAATTTCAAATTCTTCAGTTCACTTTTGAAATTCTTCACATCACCCTACACGGCCATGCACAACATTTGAAATTTCAACTGTAATATTTGAAATTCTTCAGTTGGATTTGCAGAGGTTGGGGGTGAATTGAGTGCAATTATTGACGCCTTTGTTAAAGCGTTGACTGAATCCGATGATGTTAATGCTGAGTTCATTAAGGATTTGAATGACATCAATAAGGATAGCTATTAGTTTGCTAAGGCTTCAATTAATTGCGGTGCTTTCATTCAGCACTTCGTTATAGGTTTTAATGAAATCAATTCGTTTACTCATGGATGCGTTGATTTCATCTGCAAATCCGATAAAGCTTCTGCAAGGTTCGTTGAGGCTTTGTGTAAATTGAATGCTGAAACCCTGCTGCAATGATTTACAAAACCGGTATAGGGATAAATATTCTGAAATAAATGATTAACTTAGCCAAATATGGCATAAAACAGCGAATGGATGAATTGATGAATTACACTGCCAGTAAAGGGCGTAGCTGTCCAACGCACATGCCAACGCCTTCAAGCTACCTTTAACCTTGCACTCTTGTTTTTATTGAATAATAATGATGTTATAAACAGGGGGTGCAGGGGGAGTTGAAAAGTC
>PLYJ01000045.1 GCA_003151745.1 Bacteroidota bacterium | reverse complement strand
AATCATTAGTGTTCGAAACATGCTAAACACCTTATTGAACAAGGGCTATAGTCCCGTTAGGGACTTAAGCTTGGTAAAAAGAATGCACCCCAAAGGAACCGCGTCCCATAGGGACGCAACAAGTATTGGTTTCGTACCTACGGCACAAGGTGAAAGTTGGTGGTTTATTTTACCAAGCTTTTATCCCTACGGGATAGAAGCATCGGCTGTTTCAAAGGTTTCGAACACTAATGATTGTAAATCCTTCGCAGCGGGGAAATAATGAAGCAAGAACAACTAAAGTGGAGCAACGATGTAAGCATCAACATCAGCAACCTTAGCGCAGGCATGTATTTTTGTGCAGGCAGGTTTCCCAACCTGCCTGTTTTATTTCCTTCAAATGAAAACGGAGAGCGGAAGTGTTGTGAAAAGGTTTGTGAAGGAATAAGATATATCTTTGTAAAAAATAATTAAAATGGGTTTAGTTTATTCTGATATTACTCTTTCAAATCCTGTGAAGCCGGAGTTGCAACCGCTTAAAACTAAATGCCTTGCTGATAGCGGTTCTACGTACCTTGTGCTTCCCCAGCATATTGCAACGCAATTGCAGCTTACTGTTCTTGAAACACGCGAAGCCACCACCGCTGATGGAAGTTCACATACCGTTCCTTATGCAGGTCCGGTAAGAATTAATTTTGAAAACAGAAATTGCTTTGTAGGCGCATTAATCATGGGCGACGAGGTATTGCTCGGCGCTGTGCCCATGGAAGATATGGATTTGATTGTCCTTCCGAAACTACTTAAGCTCAGTGTAAATCCTGCAAGCCCGAATATTGCAAGAGGGCATGTAAAATTTGTGAAGGAATAAGCAGTCATTGCGAGGAACGAAGCAATCCTCAACTACGAAGCAAGGGATTTCTGTGGTGGCAGGTTTCCCAACCTGCCACTTTAAAACAGACAGCGTCAGGAGGATTCCTAACGCCGCAGAAAATAAAGTACGTTGCAAAATAGTTATCTTTGCAAGCGTACTAATTTTATACTATCATTACATGAGATCGTCCACCTATTCAAAAGAAACCAAAACAATTATCCGGCTCTTTGAGCATCTGCCTGCAATAAAAAGAAAACAGCTTTTGGAAAAAGTTCAGGAAATAACTCTTGAGCAAGAGAGCGAAAGCAAATGGGAGGGCTTGCTTGAATCGCATCCAAAACCAATGATTGAGATGGCAAAAAATGCTTTGCATGAACATAAAAACGGGCGAAGCAAGCCGATGAAGTTATGAAGTCCTTTACGGTCGCTTCTTTTTGGGATAGTTTAAATAATCTGCCCGAAGAAGTTCAAATTACTGCCCGAAAGAAATTTATTATCTGGAAAGAAAATCCGTTTCATCCATCTTTGCAATTCAAATGCGTAAATGCTGCTCATAATATCTGGTCTGTCCGCATTTCAAGAGATTACAGAGCGCTTGGCGTAATGGACGATAGCGATATTGTTTGGTATTGGGTAGGTGCACATAAACAATATGAAAAATTAATAAAGCGGTCAAAATAACAATTTTGTTCAAGCAGGGTTCCCTACGCACCTGTTTTGTTTTCTGAATAGGAGATCGCTGAACGGAGATTTCCAATCCTCTTACAACGAAACAATCCCTCCACAGTTTTCCGAAAAGCCCCAAAATCTTACGCGTTTCTTACAGTTTTAGATGAATTATTGAATTTAGCCTAAAAAGCGGGTTTGTAGTTCATCCATTTTTCACACACTTTATACAACCTGTCACAGGTTACACAACACTTGTCTCAAGTTACACAATGATTGTGTCAGGTTAAACAACACTTAACACAGGTTAAACAGTGATTGTGTCAGGTTACACAACACCTGTCACAGGTTATGCAATGATTGTGTCAGGTTAAACAACACCTGTCACAGGTTATACAATGATTGTGTCAGGTTACACAACACCTGTCACAGGTTATATAATGATTGTGTAAGGTTATACAACACTTTTCACAGGTTATATAATGATTGCGTCAGGTTAAATGAACATTGTCACAGGTTATATAACGATTGTCACAGTTTTCATGACGCTTTTTAATATTGAGCACTGCCAGGTTTGGAATCTATGCAGTATGGCGCTCTTTTCATTTCTTCTGCCAACTTCTTGTTGCAAGCCACCTCCACCTGCTACATGCATGAGAGGACAAAAATATGAAGGGTTTTGTTAATTTCGCACCCTCAAAAATCAACTACTATGGAATTCAAAAAGCTTTTTATACCGGGGCCAACAATGGTTCATCCGGACGTACTCGCAAAAATGGCAACGCCGATGATCGGGCATCGCAGCAAAGATGCTTCTGATCTGCAACGCAGAATTACAGAAAAGATGCGCAAGCTAATGTTCACATCGGGCAAGATTGTGCTCAGCACTTCATCGGGCACAGGTTTGATGGAAGGCGCTATACGGAATGCAACAGCCAAGCGTGCTATGGTTTTTTCTATCGGCGCCTTTGGCGACCGCTGGCATGAACTTGCAAAGTTTAACGGCATTGAGGCGGACATTCACCGCGAAACCGACGGGCATCCTACGATGCCTGCTACTGTTGACAAATATCTTTCTATGGGTAAATATGATGTGGTAACAATTACGCATAACGAAACTTCTGTCGGCATCATGAATCCTATTGAAGGCATTGCCGAAGTAATTAGAAAGTATCCTGACATCGTTTGGCTGGTTGATTGTGTTAGTTCTCTCGCAGGTGCTAAGGTGGAAGTGGATAAATTGGGAATAGATATATGCATCACTTCCTCACAGAAGGCGCTTGCGCTTCCTCCGGGGCTTGCTCTTGCATCCGTTTCAAAGAAAGCGGAAGAACGTTTTGAAAAAGTGGGTAACGTTGGTTATTATTTTGATATTAAAAACCTCATTAAATATATAGATAAGAAAGATCACCAGTATTCTTCAACGCCTTCGTTGTCGCACATGTTTGCGCTCGATTTCCAGTTAGACAGGATTGAGAAAGAAGGATTGGAAAACCGATTCATCCGTCACATTGAGATGGCTGAATTCATGATTGAATGGGCGAATAAATACTTTAAAGTATTCTGCACTCCCGGCTTTGAATCAATGACGGTTACCTGCATTGCAAACACGCGCAATATCAATGTGGCTGATTTGAATAAAGAGTTGGGTAAGCTGAAAATGCAGATCAGCAATGGTTATGGCGACCTGAAAGATAAAACATTCCGCATTGCTCACATGGGTGAGCTGAACATGGATGATATGCTTGAAGTGACGGGAGCGATTGAAGATATTCTTAAACTTAAATAACCTGTTTGAGGTTCGAAGTTACAGCAACCTCGAACCTCAAACTTCAAACTTATTGATATGACTAAGATTCTTTACAACGATGGCATTGATGCTGCCGGGAAAAAAATCCTGATTGATGCAGGCATTGAAGTTTCGACGGACAAAATTCCGCAGGAAAAGCTGAATGATGCGCTGAAGAACTTTGAAGGCATTGTTGTTCGCAGTGCAACGACTGTGCGCAAAGATTTGATAGATGTTCTTCCTAACCTTAAGCTGATAGGCAGGGCAGGAGTGGGGATGGATAATATTGATGTGAAGTATGCCCGGGAAAAGGGATTGGCTGTGGTCAATACTCCTGCTGCATCTTCGGAATCAGTGGCGGAATTGGTGTTTGCACACTTCTTTACGATGGCCCGCTTTCTGCATGATTCAAACAGAAAGATGCCTGCTGCAGAAACGAAGGAAGCATTTGATGTCCTGAAGAAAAAATATTCCGCAGGGATAGAACTCAAAGGCAAGACACTTGGAATCATTGGTGCAGGTATGATTGGTAAGGCAGTGGCGAGGATAGCTCTGGGATTAGGGATGAATGTAGTGTTTCACAGGACGAGTGACGAGGATGTAATTTTAGATTTTACTTTTCATCCAAATGTTTCGTCTCAGAAAGTATATTTTACTTTCAAATGTGTGTCGTTTGAAAAGCTGCTTGCAGAAGCTGATTTTATTTCATTGCATGTCCCGTTTCCGAAAGGAACTCCGCCTATTATCGCAAAAAGGGAATTTGGGTTGATGAAGAAGGGTGTTGCTATTGTTAATACTGCCCGCGGCGGAGTAATTTCGGAAGTGGATTTGCTTGAAGCATTGAATGAAGGCAAGGTCGCTTATGCCGGCATGGATGTATTCGAAGGAGAACCCATCATAAAGAAAGAATTGCGTGAGCATCCGAATGTTTCGCTTTCTCCGCACATCGGTGGTTCAACAAAAGAGGCGCAGGAACGCATTGGTATTGAGCTGGCAACTAAGGTGGTTGAATACTTTAAGAAATAAGTATTTAAAAATTGTCGCGCAAAGGCGCTAAGAACGCTAAGCTTTTTCTCTGCGAACTTTGCGCCTCTGCGAGAAACAGATATTAACTATTACAATCATTAACTTAGGCTATATATGGCAATATTAAAAGCGTTTAAAGGCATTCGTCCGAAGAAAGAGTTGGTAAAAAGTATTGCATGTCGTCCTTACGATGTGTTGAATGAAAAGGAAGCGCGCGCTGAAACAAAGGGTGATCTTAATTCTTTCTATCATGTGATAAAGCCGGAGATAGATTTTCCGGATGACTTCGATCATTATGCTCCTGAGATATATAAAAAAGGAAAAGAAAACTTTGAACGGATGTTTCGTGAGGGTGTTTTTTTCCAGGATCAGAAAGATTGTTTGTATATCTATGCTCAAACCATGAATGGCAGAAAGCAATATGGCATTGTAGGATGTGCTTCTGTGGATGATTATGTAAACGATATAATTAAAAAGCATGAGCTTACCCGTCCTGATAAGGAAGAAGACCGCAAGAAGCATGTTCGCATCAGCAATCTGAATTATGAACCTGTATTCTTTGCTTATCCGAATGTTCCAGCATTGGATGTGATTGTAAAAAAGGTTGCAAGCGCTGCACCTGAATATGATTTCGTTTCCGATGACGGCATTGGTCATACTTTCTGGGTGATAAAGGATGATGCCATTATTAAAAGCATTATTGATGAGTTTGCAAAGATTAAATATACATACGTCGCAGATGGTCATCACAGAACGGCTGCTGCTGCGCTCGTTGGCAAAGAAAGAAGAGGTGAGAATCCCAACCATACGGGGAAGGAAGAATATAATTTTTTCCTCGCTGTCCATTTCCCTGACAATCAGCTTCAGATTATGGATTACAATCGAGTGGTGAAGGACCTGAATGGTTTATCATCGGCTGACTTTATGAAAAAGTTGTCTGAGAATTTTGGCGTTGAAGAAAAAGGAAGCACTATATATAAACCGTCGGCGTTGCATGAGTTTGGCATGTTCCTTGACAAGAAATGGTATAAGCTTGTTGCAAAACCCGGAACATTTAATGATAAAGATCCGATTGGTGTATTGGATGTAACAATACTCTCTGAGCGCATCTTAAGTCCGATTCTTAATATTAAAGACTTACGGACAGATAAGCGAATTGATTTTGTTGGTGGCTTGCGCGGATTAGGAGAATTGGAAAAGCGAGTGAATTCCGGAGATTGGAAAGTGGCATTTGCTTTATACCCCGTTACCATGAAGCAGCTCATTGACATTGCCGACACGGGTAATATCATGCCTCCCAAGACCACTTGGTTTGAACCAAAGCTTAGAAGCGGCTTGGTTTTACATTCTCTTGAATAATTTTTTTAAAAGGTATATATGAAAAAAATAAGAGTAGCCATTAACGGTTTTGGCAGAATTGGGAGGATGGCTACCCGCGTTCTTTTGAACAGGCCTGCGATTGACCTTGTCGCCATTAATGATCTTACGGATGTCAATACACTTGCGCATCTTTTTAAATATGATTCCATCCACAGAAGATTTAACGGAACGGTTACTGCTGAGGAAAATTTGGTGATTATCAATGGAAAGAAAATAAGAGTGCTTTCTCAAAAAGATCCTGCCATGCTGTCATGGAAAGATTTGGATGTTGATGTGCTGATTGAATGTACGGGGAAGTTTACAGATGAAGGAGGGGCGACTCAACATTTGAATGCAGGAGCCAAACGCGTGATTCTTTCTGCACCTGCAAAAGGTCCGCACAGTTTCAAAACAATCGTGATTGGGGTAAATGATCATCTCATTAAGGGAGATGAAAAAATTATTTCCAATGCATCATGCACCACCAACAATGCTGCGCCGATGATGAAAGTGCTTAATGATAACTGGGGAATTGAATCCGCTTATGTTACGACAGTGCATTCTTATACCGGCGATCAGAACATTCATGATGCGCCGCATAAAGATTTGCGAAGAGCGCGGGCAGCAGCCGTATCTATTATTCCTACAACTACAGGAGCTGCCAAAGCACTCACAGAAGTTTTCCCTGATCTCAATGGAAAGATTGGAGGTGCCGGTGTGCGTGTTCCTGTTGCTGATGGTTCACTTACAGATATTACATGCATTGTGAAAAGGAATGCAACCATTGAGGAAATAAATGCTGCTTTTCGCAAAGTGTCGGAAACGACCATGAAGAATATTTTGGAGTACACCGAAGATCCTATTGTATCCGTTGACATTGTTGATTCACCTTACTCCTGCATTTTTGATTCACTGCTTACTTCTGTTCTCGGAAGAATGGTGAAAGTGGTTGGCTGGTATGATAACGAAATTGGCTACAGCAACCGCTTAGCAGACCTTACAGAGCTGCTCGTTAAGTAGTATCCACTGCATATATAAGTTGTTTGTTATTCAGGAAGGATATTTTGAAGTCCTCTGAAACCTGCTCATAGCCGCGTTTTCAGCAAAAGTTATTAACAAAAGCCTCTATTTATCAACAATCTGATAAGTTTATGGTCTGCAACGTATATCAGATCGCATTTTGATATATCTTAGAGTCATTAAATTTAATTCATACATTAACTAAAAAACCAAAAATCAGATGAACAAAGGTGAATTGATTGATGCAATTGCATCAGAAGCAAAAACAACGAAAGCAGATGCAGGACGCGCTCTTGAAGCTTTCATTACTGTAACTTCTAAGACCTTGAAAAAAGGTGACAGAGTTGCATTGGTTGGTTTCGGTACTTTCTCTGTTGCTAAACGTGCAGCAAGAAACGGCCGTAATCCTCAGACCGGCAAAACAATCAAAATTGCTGCTAAGAAAGTAGCAAAGTTTAAAGCTGGTTCTGAATTAGCTACTAAGGTTAACAAGTAAGCCGTTAATCTTTAAAGCAAAAAATCCTGCAGTTACTGCGGGATTTTTTGTTTTATGAGGTAGGTTCCGAAATTATTCTCCTTTAAATTGTGGCTTCCGCTTTTCTAAGAAGGCTTTTATACCCTCTTTAAAGTCATGTGTTTGTCCGGCTTCCACCTGTGTTGTTTCTTCCAGGTCCAATTGTTTTTCAAGAGAATTGAAAAGAGAAGCATTGAGCAATCGTTTTGTGAGACCAATTGCTTTCGTTGGCATTTGCGCTAAAGTCTTTGCAATGGTCATTCCTTCTTCAGCGAGTTTTGCATCTTCGACTACTTTATAAACCATTCCCATCTGAAGCGCATCTCCCGCTGAAACTTTATCGCCTAACATCATTAAGGCAGAAGCACGCTGTAGACCAATAAGACGAGGAAGAAAGAATGTTCCTCCACTATCAGGTATTAAGCTGATTTTGGAAAATGCCTGTATGAAAGCAGAAGATGCACCGGCAATCACAATGTCACAAGCGAGAGCAATATTAGCTCCTGCACCTGCTGCCACACCATTTACTGCACATACTATAGGTTTTTCGATTTCCCTGAGTTTCTTTATAATTGGATTATAATGTTCGCGAACAATTTTCTGAATGCCGGGGCCGTCAGGGTTCATGGCTTCACTTAAGTCTTGCCCTGCACAAAATGCTTTGCCTTCCGCAGAGATGTAAATGGCACGTACATTTTTATCTGCTGCAGCTTTATCCAATGCCTCTTGCAGCTGCAAAGCCATTTCACGGTTGAAGCTGTTGAATTTGTCAGGGCGATTCAAAATGATCTTTGCTACTGCATCTTCAACTGAGAACTTAATAGTCACATTTTCCATAATTTCAATACGGATATAATAAGAACAGGGTGTAAATTTAGCAATTCATGCCTTCGCTGCATGAAAGATCAATTAGTCTGTAAGCTTTTAATTTTAAAGTTTCGAGGAAATAGAGCACTTTGAGGGATTATCTCTATATTGCAAACCCTTAAACAAATGACTATTTAAAGTATTTTTAAACCGAATGAAAGTGAAAGCAGAAGTGCCAACAGTACAGAAAAAAAAGAAATACCAGTTAGAGTTTGAAGTAAAAGCTTCGCCTCGTATTCTATATCCATATATAAGTTCAGCAAATGGTTTGGAAGGATGGTTTGCCGAAAAGTGCAACTCGCATGAAAATATTTTTACCTTCGAATGGGAAGGTACAACGGAGAAAGCAAAGCTTGTATCGAAAAAAGAAAATCAATCTGCCCGGTTCAAGTGGCTGGATGATGCAGGTGCAGCGGTAAAGGATGATTCCTATTTTGAAATGGAAATCATGCAGGATGAAATTACGAGTGACGTTGCATTAATTGTAACGGATTTCACCACCGATGAAGAAAAGGAAGAAGATGTAATGATCTGGGAAAGCCAGGTGCATGAGCTCATGCACATTGTCGGGTCCTGATTTACCAAAGCATCTCTGTAAATTCTTTGTAAGTTTCTGCTCCGTAATCAATCATTTTTGTAAATGAATTGAGGGGGAGCTTTCTCCCAAGCTTGATGAATTTTGCGTCATTTATAATGGATGTTTTTTCCTCCGAATTCAATTCATCCAGTAATCTGTAATTTGATTTTTCGAAATGATGCTGCCATGGATCTTTGTTAATGCAGAGGTAGAAATCCTTATTGTGCAGGGTTGAAATATTATCAGTCAATTTTCGTTTAACAGGTTCAAGGTATTTTCCGCTAAGATGAATGGTGAAGCTGAAGTATTTACCCCACCAAAACATAGATCGAAATGCAAGGACATCGTCACCGGAAAAAACTCTTGGATAATCAAGAATTAACCAAGGAAGGTCAAGGTAACGTTCTCCCTGGCTGATCTTCGGCGCTATCTTTAAAATGCCACGAGGAATTTGCTTAACATGCCTGTGCAAAATATCGGAAATGTTTTCTCCAAGCACTGCGAGGCTTGCTTCGATCTTATGAGTGATTTCATTTTTCAACCTGAAAAAATCAGCGTCGTTGATAAGCCTCAGCTCTTCAGGAGAAAGTGCATTATATGTATCTTGCATCACGAAAATTTACGCACAAGATAATTAAGTGCAAAATACAAACCACAACAGATGATAAAGAAAATTCATCTCCTTATACTTAAATCTTTTCTCGGTCCCTTTGTCATTACATTTTTTGTGGTGCTGTTTATCCTGCTCATGCAGTTTTTGTGGAAGTATGTAGATGATTTAGTTGGTAAAGGGCTGGAGTGGTTTATCATTGTTCGGCTGTTACTGTACGTTTCAGCCACACTCGTCCCGCTTGCTTTACCTCTTGCGTTGCTTCTTTCGTCGCTCATGACTTTCGGCAACCTGGCGGAGCACTATGAGCTTGTTGCCTGCAAGTCAGCCGGAATGCCTCTGCAAAAAGTTATGCGCCCCCTTATTTTAACTGCCATGCTTATTTGCATCGGCGCGTTCTATTTCTCAAATAATATTCTTCCCATTGCCAATCTGAAAGCTGATGCATTGCTCTATGATGTCACTCACCAACGTCCCGCATTGGTGATTAAAGAGGGAGTGTTTTATAATGGAATACCCGGGTATGTGATTAGGATTGAGAAGAAAGATAAGGATGGAAAAACCTTGCATAACCTGATGATTTACGACCACACGGACAACCTCGGCAATAATAAAATGATTCTTGCTGACAACGGAACGATGGTCATGTCTTCTGATGAGCGCACATTAGTTCTGACTCTTTTTGATGGTACCAGCCATGAAGAACGCGAAGGCGGAAGAGGGAAAAGAGATTTGCATCCGTTTTTGCGTACCAAGTTTAAGCAGGAGATTATTCGTTTTGATCTTTCGTTATTTAAGATGACACATACGGATGAAGCGCTCTTTAAGGATAATTTCCAGATGCTGAACGTGAAGCAACTTAGCACTTCAATAGATTCCATGAAAAGCAGGATAGCGGCAAGACAGGCGGATTTTGAAAAAATGATTGATCCATTTTATTCATTCAATGCAATGAAAAAGAATGATACTGCAACTCTTGCTGGCTTCCGGCATCAGGATTTTCTTGACAATTTTGATGGAGAGCGAAGGAAGTTTATTCTTCTTAGCGCTATATCAACCGTTCGCAATGCAAAAGATTTTACTACGAATGCCATGAATGACATCATCGCACGGCAAAAGAACTTGTACAAGAATGAAATAGAATGGAATCGTAAATTCACTTTATCATTTGCATGCCTTGTGCTTTTCTTTATCGGAGCCCCGCTTGGAGCAATCATTCGTAAAGGGGGATTGGGCATGCCTGCCATAGTATCGGTAGTGCTTTTCCTTGTGTTTCACGTCATATCCATTACCGGTGAAAAGTTTGTGCGTGAAGGAGTGTTGCCTGCATCCAAAGGAATGTGGATTGCGAGCGTTGTTCTTTTGCCCGTCGGTGTTTTTCTTACCTATAAGGCAACCACTGATTCCAAGTTATTTGACATTGATTCTTACAAACGATTTTTTGATTTCTTTTTAAAGAAAAAGAATTTTAAAGAAGCATAATCGTGTTGCCGCAGATTCACAGATTATTTAATAACTATTTTAATCTGCGAATCTGCGACTATTCTGTTTTCTCTAATTCCATACTTTCGCCGTGTGAAGATTCTCCAAGTCTGCCATCGTGTTCCTTTTCCTCCCATTGACGGAGGCAACTTTGCCATCATTAGTATGGGGCAGTCGCTTATAAGTGCTGGAAATACGCTAAAGGTGTTTGCGCTTAACACAACGCGTCACTTTGCTGATATAGGTAAGTTGCCGGAAGTCTTTCGTAGGCAAACAAATATCGAAGCCCATAAAATAGATACTTCAATAAAAATTATCCCAGCTTTTCTGAATCTCTTTTCTTCAAAGTCTTATAACATTAGTCGCTTCTATTCAAAGGAAGTTGAGCTAAAGCTGATTGAACTTTTGCAGAAGGAGAGCTTTGATGTAATTCAACTGGAAAGCCTTTTCACAGCGCCTTATATTAAAGCGATAAGGGAACACTCGAAGGCGAAGATTGTTTTGCGTGCACATAATGTTGAATTCCTTATTTGGCAAAGGATGCGTGACACATGCAAATTTTGGTTGAAGAAAAAATATCTCGGTCATCTGGCAGCTAATCTTAAAAAATATGAATTGAAAATGCTCAATAAGTACGATGCCATTCTGCCTGTCACGCAAGATGACGCTGATGTTTTTATTAAAATGGGATGCAGCATTCCAATACTTGTGACACCTGTGGGCGCTGATGTAAGTGTCTTGCGTACCCACTATAGGGAGAACCCGGAGCAATGTCTTTTTCATTTGGGCTCAATGGACTGGATGCCTAACGTTGAAGCTATTGAATGGTTTTTGAAGAATTGTCTTAGCGAAGTGAGTCAAAAGTTCCCAACACTTAAGATGTACTTTGCAGGAAGAGGAATGCCTGATCACCTGAAAGAGCTTGGTAATAAAAACACTGTTTTTACCGGAACGGTAGAGCAGGGGCAACAGTTCATTCAATCTAAATCAATCATGATTGTACCTTTGCTATCTGGAAGCGGAATGAGGGTGAAAATCGTGCAGGGCATGGCAATGGGTAAAGCCATCATCTCCACAACTATTGGTGCAGGAGGCATCGCTTATACAAATGGGAAAAACATTCTTATTGCTGACACACCCGATGAATTTATAGCTGCAATTGAAAAGTGCGTAAAGGATAAATCGTTTTGCAAAAGCCTTGGACGCGAAGCAATGAAGCTTGCAGAAGAGAAGTATTCCAATGAAGCAATTGGCAAATCATTGAATAACTTTTATAAAAAACTCATAGCAGGGACCGTAACTTTAAACTTTAAACATTGAACTTTGAACATCAGTTCACCTACCCCGCTTCAATCTGCAACACAATAGCCTCAATATTCTTATCCTCCCCCTGCGGATCATAGACATCTTTTAAATTATGCCCGAAAAGCCGCGCAGCCGTTTGCCAGACAAAAGCATTAAATGATCCTTTAAGCTCCTTCACTAACTGATACGAAGTATTGCCCGTTTCCCGGTCAATCAGCTTAATCAATATGTCGCCCTGCTTCTCGCTAAAGTTCTTCACCGTTTCTTCAAAATCTTTTTTCAATTGCTCATCTGCCTCTTTCAGAAACTTTTTTTTATCGCGCTTGCTGTCAAGAGCAGCTAATTGGTTATTGATTTCCTTCAGCTTTATCGCTGCCAGCTTTGCATAAGGATACATTTTAAAAACGTTAAACCTGAGACGATAATATTCCTGCAGCTTTTTAATGGCTTCAGCATCCAGAACTCCCGTAATGGTAACATTGGATAAAGCAACATATGGTACAGTATCGCCATCTACGATGATGGCAGGAACTTTAATGGGGTTGAGGGTTGTGTCCTGTGCATTTGCCAATAATGAAGAGCAGAATAAGTATGCAATAACAGAAAGAATGGTTTTCATTTATGTTATTACAAGGCTCAATAGGTGTGCCAAGTTTCGCACAAAGGCGCCAAGCACGTTAAGACAGCCTCTGTGAACTCTGCGTCTCTGCGCGAAAAACTTGTTGTCTCTTTACTCAACATTCCTGTTAGCTTTCCATTTAGAAACTGTGCCTGGCACCATTCCGTTAGCTACAACTGTTTTTTTCTTACCCACATTTTCCACTGCTACAAATGCTGCAATCAAAGCTTCGTCTTCATTGTATGCATTGAGCAATTCAGGTTTGAAATGGTGCTGAACAAATTGCGTATCGAAGTTGCCGCTAACGAATGCTTCATGCTCCATCACAAACCTGCAAAACGATAACGTAGTTTCCACCCCGGTTATTTTATATTCATCAATGGCGCGGATCATTTTATCTATGGCTTCCTGTCTGTCTTTGCCATAAACAATGAGCTTGGCAATCATGTTATCATAGAAGATAGGAATGTCCATGCCTTCTTCCATGCCATCATCTACACGCACACCGCGGCCTTGCGGAATTTTGTAAGTGGCAAGATTGCCGATGTCTGGTAAGAAGTTGTTAGATGGGTCTTCTGCACAAACACGTATTTCTATGGCGTGACTATTGATGGAAAGGTCTTCCTGCCTGAAGGAAAGCTTTTCACCCCTTGCAATCTTTATTTGTTCTTTCACTAAGTCTATGCCTGTGATAAATTCTGTAACGGGATGCTCTACCTGCAAGCGCGTATTCATCTCGAGGAAATAAAAATTTTTCTTTTCATCAAGCAGAAACTCCACTGTGCCTGCGCTTGTATAGTTGCATGCTTTGGCTATCTGCACAGCGCAGCGCCCCATTTCTTTTCTAATTTCGGGAGTGAGCACAGAGGAGGGTGCTTCCTCCACCAGCTTCTGGTGCCTGCGCTGGATGCTGCATTCACGCTCGAAGAGATGTACGACGTTGCCATGCGTGTCACCAAGAATCTGAATCTCGATATGACGTGGAGATGCAACATACTTTTCAATAAAGACAGAACCATCGCCGAAGGCAGACAGTGCCTCACTTTGTGCCCGTTTCATCTGCTCTTCAAACTGGCTGCGCTCTTCCACGATGCGCATGCCTTTGCCGCCTCCCCCTGCAGACGCTTTAATAAGCACAGGGAAACCAATCTTGTCTGCTACGTTGCGGGCTTCTGCCATGTCTTCAATGGCTTTGGCTGTGCCGGGCACGAGCGGAATGTTGTGCTTTTCAGCCATTGCTTTTGCATTCAGCTTGCTACCCATCATTTCCATCGCTTCGGCAGAAGGGCCGATAAACGTAATACCTGCTTCTTTTACATTGCGTGCGAAGACAGGATTCTCTGAAAGAAAGCCATAGCCGGGATGAATGGCGTCAGCACCTGTCTTTTTTGCTGCATCAATAATCTTTTCAATAACCAGGTAACTTTGATTGGAAGGCGCAGTACCGAGTAGCACCGCTTCATCTGCATAACGAACGTGCAATGCATTACGGTCTGCCTCACTATAAACCGCTACTGTTTTAATGCCCATCTCCCTTGCTGAACGCATCACGCGCAAAGCAATCTCACCACGGTTGGCGATTAATATTTTTTTCATACCTAATTACTAAGGTTTGTTCTTTGAATTACAATATTGTTATTATATGTATCCATTAATAATAAAGTTGTATCGTTTTCTATTTTCATGCCTACAGTCTCCATCGGGTATCTGTCGAAAAGTTTATGCACATATAGTAACCCTGGCAGTATTTCTTTTTCTTCACGAACGATGATTCCAAAGGCAGTAGTCGCTCCACCGTTTGTTCTATAAACTTTTATTTTTTGGGCATTATATTTTATTTCATTTATACATTCAAAACTATAATCTTTTCCTCCTCTTGCTATTGTACCTGCAAGGTCAGCCCCAGATAAAAAAAGGAAAGGAAATCCAACTAAGGTTATAATTCCGAAAATGACTGATGAAAGTATTTTTGCGAATAAATTGGTAAGAGAAAATGAATGTACGAATGCAACTATAACGCAAACATAAGCCAATATAAATAGAAGTTCCTGAATGATAGGATTTTTAAAAATAATAATACCATTAAACCTAATAAGCAATAATAACAATAACACGAATATTAAAATAGTGTGGTTTCTTGCCCGTTTAGTTAGGTCCATTTTTGCATCCTTGTAGATTGGATGTGCGCAACAAATCTATTAAATAGTTTGCGAAAACCCAGCTTATCTGACCGTTTCCCACCATTCCGAAAATTTCTGAGCCGTGTCTATTAGATTAACCGGTTCTCCTATCATCGGCGTGATTACAGAAACATTCGCTTCTTTATTCAGTTCCGTGATCTTTGTTAATGGTTCATACCAGGGATGCAATGAAAGCGCAAATTTAGATGAATGCACAGGAAACATCCGCTTTGCCTGCAAGTCCTTTGCAGCTCTCAAAACTTCATCCGGCGACATGTGAATGTATCTCCAGCTTTTACTGTATTGCCCGTTTTCTAAAATGGCGAGATCGAAAGGGCCAAATGTTTTTCCGATTTCTGCAAAGTGTTTGTCGTAGCCGCTGTCGCCACCGATGAATAGTTTCATGGTTGGTGTTTGCAGAACATAAGCTGTCCAAAGCGATTGGTTGCGTTTGAATGTGCGTCCTGAAAAGTGCCGTGCGGGAGTGGTGTAGGCAGTGAAACCATTATCTAAAATGATCTGCTCATTCCAATCCTTTTCAATGATGATATTCAGATCAAACCCCCAACGCTCCAAATGCTGACCAACGCCGAGAGGGCAAATGATTTTTTTGATTTTCGGCTTTAGCTTTTGCAGCGCTTTGTAATCAAGATGATCCCAATGATCATGTGTGAGGAAGAGATAATCAATCTCCGGAATGTCATCCGGCAGATATATATTGGTTCCTTTAAAAGCTTTTGTAGTGAAAGAAAAGGGAGAGGCATACCCGCTAAGAACTGGATCAACAAGCATTCGCTTGCCGTCTATTTGCATAAAGTAAGACGAATGGCCGAACCAGATTAAAACATCTTTATATATATCTAAGCTTAAAAAATCGGTTTTTACAGATGACAGCTCGCTAAGGGGTGAATTGTCAATGCGTTTTTTGAAAAAGAATTCATTCATCATTGAAAAAAAATTGGCGCCTTCCGTTAATTGCGGAGTGATGCTTTCATTTTGAAATGCATCGTTTCTGTAGTTCGGTGATTTTTTAATTTTTTCAAGCCGCGCGCCTTCAGGCAACTTTCCAAATTGAGCTTGTTGCATAAAAAGGATATATGTCAATGAAAGTAAAATGATTACGGACAGTGCTATGATCATATTTTTGTTCTCATGGTATTACTTTTCACGGGTTTGCATATGCATTTGACAATGCTGCCTTTTATAGTGACACAAAGCAACCAAAAATCCGGCAGAAGGTATCATATCAAACAAAGACGGATTAAGTTGGAAAATCTTGTATTCAATATCTTTTTTATTTACCGGAAGAGCAACCTGAATTCTATGATATTCACAA
>PLYJ01000216.1 GCA_003151745.1 Bacteroidota bacterium | reverse complement strand
CGTGCTTCCTCGTTTTTGTTTTGTCTTTAAATGAAGAAAAGATAAAATCATGGTACAAAGGTAATGGCAGTCATTAATAAAAAACAAATACTATTTTTGTCATTAAATAATAACATTAAGGTATCAATGGAATTAAGAAACTGTTTCCATTCATCGCAATAACACACCCGGAACGGGGCAAAGTTGAGAACAAACACATATAAAAAATGAAAGGGGAGGTCTCCACCTCCCCTTTCCAACAGAAAAACATGAACCCCGTAGGATTTATCACGTTGGATAGGTATCCTACGTGATGAATATCCAACGGGGTGAACACAAAACGTTGCAAAGATAGTAAATTTACTTAGCAGGGATTGCTTCACTGCGTTCGCAAAGACAGATGAACTCTTTTTTGCTTTGCAAGGGGTAAAGATTTATCTTTGGGGAAAAATAGAAATGTTATGAGTATATTAGTTGCACAGTTTAAAGAAGCAAAGGATGCTGATTTCATTGCTCAAATTATTCAAAAGATACAGGGCAAGAAGGGTAAGGTGAATGTGATGAATGACGAGGAATGGGAAGAATACGTTTTAGGACGATTGGCAGATGAAACAGAGGCAGAAGGGGGCACTGTTTCAAGAGCGGAAATTAGCAAGCACTTCAAGAAGCATGGAGTTAATTTTTAGACCTGCCTTTGAGCGCGACCTTAAAAAGGTGAAGAACAAAAAGGTGTTGCTTCAAGTGGCATGCACGCTGAAGCAGATAGAAAAAGTAAACGGTAAGGACGAAATAGGAGGATTGAAAAAGCTGACACAGTACACGCATTATTACCGTATAAAAATAAAGGTTTCTGATAAATACGATTATCGCCTCGTGGTTATGATTCGTAATAACAAAGTGTGGGCTGAAAATATTGCTTTAGCGAAAAAAATATTTTATAAGAAGTAAAAGTATTTGTACGAATGTTTTATGATGGCAGGTTTCTTACCTGCCTTTTTTGTTTGGCAGGGCTTGCTTCACTGCGTTCGCAAGGAAACTCTTTTTTGCTTTGCAAGGGGTAAAGAATTATCTTTGTGTCCCGCACGTGCGGGATTATGATAGTTTCGGAAATAACGCTTTATAATGTACTAAAAGCAAAACTGGGTGAGTCGGAAGCTCAAACTGTGGTTGAAGGCATTAAGCAAGAAGTAAAAAATCAGGTTGAGGAACAAAAGGATGTGCTTGCTACCAAACAAGACATTTTAAGGATTGAACTCAAAATAGCTGATACTAAGGTGGACATTATCAAATGGGTCTTTGCGATGTTTTTTGCTTTAATGCTTGCCATTGCTGGCTTATATTTTAAAAAATAACCGCTGGCTATGCTAAATACATTGGCGACACAACAAGATGTCATTCAAGCTAAATTGGATATGGTAAAATGGATGGTTGGCTTTTGGATTGCTCAGATGGCTGCTATTATCGGTTTGTATTTTAGACACTAACCTTTTGTTTGGCAGGGATTGATTGACTGTGTTTGCAATGATAGAAGAAAAAGTAAATCAGAAAAAAGATGTATTCTTAACCAAAGATGATAAAGTGGAAATCCTTGAAAAATTATCGTTGGTTGAAACACGCATTACCATGCGTATGTTTTATTTTTGGATAGGACAGGTAGCAGTAATAGCAGGGTTACTTGCATATTTTTTTAAGTTTGCAAGATGAACAAAGATATTCTTGCCACTAAAAACGACGTATCTAATGTTAGGCTGGAAATTGAAATTTTTTTTGTGCAGGCAGGTTTCCCAACCTGCTTTGTTTGATAGGGATTGCTTCACCGCGTTCGCAAAGACGGAAAAACAAGACAAAAAAAATCCCGCAAATGCGGGATTTCTCTTAATATCAAACTCTTTTTTGCTTTGCCCTTCACGTTAGCAATTAAGCCGCAGATAAACCGGCTCTCTTGCTTGCGTTTAATATAGTCAGCCCGATAACTTCGTCTTTCTCGTAACGAACAATAATTTCATCTTCCGTCATTTCAGAATCATCAGCATGACTGGGCTTTTTAAAATGCAGATAAAGCACGTCTGTCTCGCTGTCATACGATGACCAAACGGTTTTATGTTTTAAAAAATAAGGAAGCGCTTCTTTTATTTCTTTTAATTCTGCTGTTCCCATAGTATTTGATGAAAAGTAAGTTGTGATAACAAATGTTTAGCCCCTTATATGTAGCTTTAATCGGGGAATAAATTTAAAATCTTTCAGATTTAAGAGTATAAAGCGGAACATCAAAATGCAGTGCAGTAGCCGCAATCAGCATATCGTCCACATAACATTTATGGCTGAGTGAATATTTCAGCATTAGCTGAAGAAAAAGTTCTGTTATAGAAGGATTAATTTGAAGCAGTCCCGCATGTGCGGGATTGAATATGCTTCTCTATCTTTTTGAGTTCATTTTTATCCAAGGCGCCATGAAAAAGTTCGCCGGCTGTGATATCGCTTACTGCTATGTTATTGTATCCGATCGTTTCGCATTCACTGATAATCCCTGAATTATTTTTAAAGATTTCAATGAGAATATTTGTGTCACATAAGGTCATGCCGCCATGATCTTTTTCTTAATTCATCCTGAGAAATATTTCTGTTTTTCCAGATGCCTGCTAATTCACGAAAGTCTTTGCTTGATTTAAAATGCCCTTTACCGGCCGCTAATTCTTCTTGTTCTGATTTTTCGTCAATAGAAATTTCACTTCCCCAAAAATATTTTATAAATTCTATAATCCTTTTTAAGGTGGACTGACTGTATGATTGAATGATAACTGTTTTCATTTTATGCAAACTTACAAAAAATCCCGCAAATGCGGGATTCAGATAAATTCTAATAAAGGAATTTATGCCCCTTCGTAATCTCTTCTCACTATAAACTTTGTAGAAACTGAAAGTTTCTGTGCTGCAAGTCTTAATGCTTCTTTTGCTGAAGCCGTTGAAACACCTTCCGCTTCAAAAATGATTGTTCCGGGCTTTACAACTGCAACCCAATATTCAGGCGCTCCTTTACCCTTTCCCATACGTACTTCGGCAGGCTTCCTGGTAATTGGCTTATCGGGAAATATCCTGCACCATAGCTGACCTTCACGTTTCATATAACGGGTAACAGCCACACGAGCTGCTTCAATCTGTTTACTTGGAATCCAGGCAGTCTCTTCGGATTTAATGCCGAATGATCCAAAAGCTAATTCATGACCGCGTGTAGCGTTCCCTTTCGCTTTCATTTTATGCTGCTTCCTGAATTTCGTTTTCTTTGGCTGTAACATTTCTTTATAATTTGAAAATCGTCAATTCGAATTAATTTTTATCTCCACGGCCTCTTCCGCCACCACCACCAGCGTTACGTCGATCTCCACCTCCACCGCCTCTTCTTTCACCACCACGGCCGCCGCCTCTGCGGTCATCACGCTCACGGCCTCCACCGCCTGCACGAGGAGCACTGTACGCGCCTGATGTGGCTAATGTTCCGATGTTCGGAGAAAGATCACGCTTACCATATACTTCTCCTTTGCAAATCCACACTTTCACGCCAATCTTTCCATAAGTTGTCTGGGCTTCTGCAATTGCAAAGTCAATATCAGCTCGGAGTGTATGCAATGGAATACGTCCATCTTTGTACTGCTCTGTTCTCGCGATTTCGACACCGCCAAGTCGCCCTGCCGTCATTACTTTAATTCCTTCCGCTCCCATTCTCATGGTTGATGCAATGGCCATTTTGGTTGCTCTGCGGAATGAAACACGCGCTTCAATCTGCGTTGCTATTCCGTCTGCCACTAACTGTGCATCTAACTCAGGACGTTTAATTTCAAAGATGTTAATCTGAATATCATCCTTCTTGGTGAGTTTTTTAATTTCCTCTTTCAACTTATCAACTTCAGCTCCTCCCTTACCGATAACAATACCCGGGCGTGCAGTATGAATAGTGATCGTTAAGAACTTCATCGTTCTTTCGATGACAATCTTTGACACGCCGCCTTTATTAAGACGAGCAAGGATGTACTTCCTTATCTTATCATCTTCCACTAATTTGTCGGCATATTTGCGGCCTCCATACCAGTTAGAATCCCATCCTCTAATGATGCCTAACCTGTTACCTATCGGGTTTGTCTTTTGTCCCATTCGTTATTTTTTATAATTATTATTATTCCCGCACCTGCGGGATTTCTTCACCTTCAGTCTCTTCAACAGCTACGGCTTCTTCGCCACTGCCACCGATTGTATCAAGCACAATCGTAACGTGATTAGAACGTTTACGCACCCTGTATCCGCGTCCTTGCGGAGCCGGACGAAGGCGTTTTAACATACGGCCGCTGTCAACATTAATTGACTTTACAAATGCAGTGCCGTCTTCCACTTTTTCACCTTTCTTCTTTTCCATATTGAAGATGGCAGACTGCAATAGCTTTTCAAGCAATGAAGAAGATGCCTTGGCATTGTATTTTAAAATACTCATTGCCTGATACACTTCTTTGCCGCGAATCAAATCAGCCACCGCCCTCATTTTGCGAGGAGATGTCGGAACATTCACTGCTCTTGCAATGAAGGTATTCTTCAATACCTCTTTCCGCGCTTCTGCTGTTTCTCTTTTTCTTACACCCATGACTTATATATTATTTTGACGCTGCCGGTCCTGTTTCCTTTTCCTTATTTCCGCTATGTGCACGGAAAGTACGGGTGGGAGCAAACTCTCCAAACTTATGCCCTACCATGTTTTCTGTAACATACACCGGAATAAATTTGTTTCCATTGTGCACTGCGAATGTGTGACCAACAAACGTAGGAGCAATCATGGAAGCGCGTGACCATGTTTTGATCACCGACTTCTTTTTTCCTTCGTTCATAGTAGTCACCTTTTTCTCCAGTGAAGCAACGATATACGGACCTTTTTTTAACGAACGTGCCATTCTCTTTTATTTATTTCTTTCTTCTTTCTAAGATATGTTTACTTGACTGATTCTTCGGACGGCGAGTTTTATACCCCTTAGCAAGCAATCCTTTACGCGAACGAGGATGACCTCCTGACGCACGTCCTTCACCTCCACCCATCGGGTGATCCACAGGATTCATCGCTACAGCACGGGTTCTCGGTCTGCGACCGGCCCAACGGCTACGCCCTGCTTTTCCTAAGCTTTCCTGGATATGATCAGCATTGCTTAACGTACCAATTGTTGCCACGCATGAAGCAAGAATCTGTCTTGTTTCGCCTGACGGCATTTTGATAACTGCATATTTCGCATCACGTGCTGCAAGCTGTGCATACGATCCCGCACTGCGTGCAATTATTCCACCCTGCGATGGACGCAATTCAATATTATGAACCAACGTTCCCATTGGAATATCTTTCAGAAAAAGTGCATTCCCGATTTCCGGAGTTGCCGTTCCACCTGACATAAGCTTCTGACCAACTTTAAGTCCGTTGGGTGCCAATATATATCGTTTCTCTCCGTCCTTGTAAAACACAAGAGCAATACGAGATGTACGGTTCGGATCATATTCAATAGACTGAACGATACCTTCAATGCCGTGCTTTTCTCTCTTAAAATCAATCAGGCGATATCTTCTCTTGTGACCACCACCAATGTAGCGCATAGTCATCTTACCTGTATTGTTACGTCCGCCTGTGCGCTTGATGGTTTGAAGCAAACTCTTCTCCGGAACATTGGTTGTAATGTCCTCGTAATCGTCAACGACTGAATGTCGCTGAGTAGGAGTAGTAGGTTTTAGTTTTCTAACTGCCATGATTCAATCCTCTCTATTTATATGCTACTGTAGAAATCAATAGTCTCGCCTTTTTTAAGCTTAACCACCGCCTTTTTAAAAGCGCCCTTTCCACCAACAGCAATGCCTTTGGTTGTTTGTTTTACTTTTATTTTATTGTAATAACTCAGCGTATTAACGTTTTCAACAGTCACGTTATACATTTTTTCCACTGCTTGCCTGATCTGAATTTTGTTAGCGCTGCGGTCAACAATAAACCCATATTGATGAAGGGTTTCGCCGATTTTCGTCGCTTTTTCAGTGATAATTGGACGTTTTAGGATACTCATTTGCTTAAGAATCTATTTTCTAAGACAGAAACAGAGCCCTCCACCAGTACGAGATTCTGAGCATTCAGTACATCGTAAGTGTTAAGCTCTGCAGCCGTTGTTACTTTATTACGTTCTAAATTTCGGGACGACAAATATATATTATTATCGTGATTCGGCAATACCAAAAGCACTTTCTTGCCGTTTAATTTCAGGTTAGTCAAAATCTCCGAGTAGTTCTTCGTCTTTGGCTCCGCTATGCTGATAGCATCAATCACCGTAATGTTCTTATCCTTTGCTTTATATGATAAAGCCGACAGAACAGCAAGATGTTTCAACTTCTTATTAAGCTTGAACGAGTAATCACGCGGACGAGGACCAAACGCTCTTCCACCACCCACATACAAAGGAGATTTTCTTGAACCCGAACGCGCACCACCGGTACCTTTCTGATTCTTCAGCTTCTTCGTTGTACGGGCAATTTCAGCACGCTCTTTAGATTTATGCGTACCCTGGCGTCTGTTAGCAAGATGCTGCTTCACGTCAAGATACATCGCATGATCATTCGGCTCAATACCAAACAATTCCTTGTTCAGCTTCACCTTCTTGCCCGTCTCAGCACCTGTTGTATTTAAAACTACGATTTCCATTTTCTAAAGATTTGAGATTTGAGATTTGAGATTTTTGTCTCACGTCTCATACTCTATTATCTGTTTTTTATTTCTCCACAATTATGTATGAACCCTTATGACCAGGAACAGAACCTTTAATAATTAAAATATTTTCTTCCGCAAGAACCTTTACGATCTTCAGATTCTGCATTTTAGCACGATCAACACCCATGTGACCAGCCATGCGCATTCCGGGGAATACCCTTGATGGCCATGAAGAAGCCCCGTTAGAACCCGGCGCACGCAAACGATTATGCTGACCATGCGTCTGACCGCCTACTCCGGCAAAGTGATGGCGTCTTACAACACCCTGAAACCCCTTACCCTTGGACGTTCCAACCACATCCACGAAATCGCCTTCAGCGAAGATGTCAACTTTTATGCTGGATCCTAATTCAGGCTGCTCAGGAAAATGCTTGAACTCTACTACTTTTCTTTTGGGAGTGGTATTTGCTTTCTTGAAGTGGCCCTGCATGGCCTGTGTGCTGTGCTTTTCTTTTTTCTCATCAAAAGCAAGCTGCACTGCACTGTAACCATCCTTATCCTGTGTTCTCAACTGGGTTACTACGCAAGGACCTGCAAGTACAACGGTACATGGAATATATTTTCCATCAGCACCAAATACACTGGTCATTCCAATCTTCTTTCCAATAATTCCGGACATATTACTTTACTTTTAAAGCCAGAGGTTTGTCCCGTACGTACGGGACAAACATTCACTTGTTAAACTTATTAAGATGCTTTAATCTCTACCTCAACTCCGCTCGGTAATTCGAGCTTCATTAATGCATCAACAGTTTTTGCTGATGAATTATAGATGTCAAGCAGGCGTTTGTAAGCGCACAACTGAAACTGCTCACGCGCTTTCTTGTTCACGTGCGGTGAACGAAGAACCGTGTAGATCTTTTTGTCAGTAGGCAATGGAATAGGTCCGTTGACTACCGCTCCGGTAATCTTTACAGTTTTTACGATCTTCTCGGCAGACTTATCCACCAGGTTGTGATCGTAAGACTTAAGTTTGATGCGAATGCGCTGTGACATTTATTTTGGTATAAAGAACGTTATTAGATACTGATACTCTGTAAATTTAGCTGTTTTACCCCAATTTTTTGGGAACGCAAAGGTAAAATAAGTTTTTTAACTACCAAGCATCACGAATATATTTTTTTAACAGGCTCTTTTGAGGGTCATTTTAGGTCTTATTTGGGCGCATCCCTACGGGTCGGGCTTTCCGTTCCAAGTCCGTCCAGCCCACAAAAAGTCCACCACACTTCGGGCTTTCCACTACAATCCCTTGCGCACGCACCTTGCAATTCTCGCCGCTTCAATTAACCGTCATTGCGAGGGAGGAACGACCGAAGCAATCCCCAACTTTCGTGCGCTCCCCTCTCCTCAAGGAGAGGGGTCGGGGGTGAGGTTTTCATTGCCGTCCGCTTCAGCCAACGGATGAAAAAAACAAAAAAGGCAGATAAGAACCTGCCTCCGCCAAAAATTATTTTTTCTCTTTCCCTTTTTCATAAGCATCAATCAGCGAGTGCCAAAGTTTAATCACTTGCTTCCGTGCATCTTCTTCTTCCTTTTTAGTCAACTTGCAATAAAGCAAATCTTCCAAAGCATCCAACTGTTTGTTACGGATTTCTACTTTAACAATTACCTTGCTCATGATTTTTTAAGATAAAGCCTCAACTTCATTGTGCTCTCCCCTCTCCTTTGGAGAGGGGCTGGGGGTGAGGCCTTTAATACACCTCATCGTGTGTTCCAATATCAATAAGCAGCGCCGATTTATTGTTATCATAAAATTTAAAGACAACCCTGCAATCGTATGCAACACTAAAAGCCCACAAGCCGCTAAGTTTCCCTGTAAGTTTATGCGTTTTAAGGCGGCCATCAAGCGGATTATGGCTGAACAAATTCACCGCATCCCAAAACTTCTTTTGCAGAATAGCATCACCGCTTATTCTTTTTTTATATGAACGCTTAAATGTACTATCCCAAACAAGATTAATCATTTTCCAAATCTTTGAAAAGGTCTTTCACCGCACCATGCTTTACCTTGCCTTTTCTAAAATTTGAATCCGCTTTGCGTGCTCTTGAAAAAAGAGACTCCCGTTTCGATTCAACAAGTATTTTCCTGATAATATCAAGAGTAAATTCCTTTTCTTCCAGAACCAACGAATTAAAATCGTCAATCACCTTGTTAATGCTTGTACTTTTCATGCAATGAATATTTTCCCCAAAGATAAACTTTTACCCCTTGCGAAGCAAAAAAGAGTTAGAGAGCGTTATTCCTTCACAAACCTTTTTACAGCACTCCCTCCCTCCGTTTTCATTTCAAGAAAATAAATGCCGGGGGGAATGGTTTTGATGTTGATGATTATATCATC
>PLYJ01000118.1 GCA_003151745.1 Bacteroidota bacterium | reverse complement strand
ATGCTGATTGTGGATATAGAGGAGAATTAATAGAGCAAGCAAAAATTAAATTCGATTACGATTTTAAAATATCTCCTAAAATAAAAGATCAAACACAAGGAAAAGTAAGTCCCAAAAGATGGATTGTCGAAAGAACATTCTCATGGTTTGAGAACTTTAGAAGATTAAGCAGAGATTTTGAATACCTATTGGAATCCAGTCAAGCCATGCTTTATTTGGCTTCCTTAAAATTATTATTAAATAAAATTTAAACAGTTTCTAATTTAAAACAATGAGTTCCCCTATAACAAGTTCCTGTTAAGAACTATCTTTACCGCAACCGGGTTTTAAAGCCGGCTCATCCGGAATATGTATTCCTTTCTCGAACAGCTTACCGACACCCTTCGCGAAAAGCATAAAGAACACTTTTCCTCCATGTGTATTGTATTTCCTACTCGCCGTGCAGGCCTTTTTTTCCAAAAGCATCTTTCAAAAAAGATAACTCATGCTGAATGGCTTCCTGCCATCTATTCAATCAATGATTTCATACAGTCTTTGAGCCCGTTTGTCATTGCAGATAAGCTTACGCTTATCTTCGAATTATATGAAGTGCATAAAAAATACTTTCCTTCTGAGTCATTTGATCAATTTTATGCATGGGGCGAAATGTTGTTGAATGATTTTGATGAAGCGGATCGCAACCTCGTTAACATAGAACATCTTTTTAAAAACATCAGCGACCTGAAAGAAATTGATTCCTTTTTTGGTGTGTCTGATGATGAAAAAGAAAGTGTAAAGAACTTCTGGAAACTGTTTTTTAACCGCGAGCAGGGCAATGTTCAAAAAGAGTTTCTGAATACCTGGAAATACCTCGCACCTATATACAATGAGTTTAAAGGTAAGTTGCTGAACAAGAAAATTACGTATGAGGGTCTTGCAGACCGCAAATTGCTTGATGAGCTTAAGAACAATAAAATCTCTATTGAATATGAGAAAATAGTTTTTGCAGGATTCTATGCTTTATCAAAAGCGGAAGAGGAAATTATTTTGCATTTGGTGAAACAAGGAAAAGCAGAAACATATTGGGATGCCGATAACTATTATATAAATGACAAGAGCCAGGAAGCAGGGCATTTTTTCAGACATAACAGGTTGTTAGCTGCAAACAAAGATGTTCAATGGAAAGCGGATCATTTATCATCCGGTGCAAAGCAAATAGAAATCATCGGGGTGCCGATGCAAGTGGGACAGGCGAAGGCGACAGGCAGCTTGCTGCAAACATTAATGAAGGAAAATAAAATTGATCCTGAAGCAACAGCTGTGATTTTGCCTGATGAGAACCTGTTGCTTCCTGTGTTGTATTCTATTCCCTCTGAAATTAAAGGGTTGAATGTAACAATGGGATTTCCCTTGCGCTCCATTCCCCTATTCAGCCTTTCTGAATCCTTTTATCACCTGGTAAAGAATGTTCGGAAAAAGAAGAACGGTGAGATTTCGTTTTATCACCGCCATGTATCAGAGCTACTCAGTCATCCTTACATCGAAATGATTGACGCGCAATCTGCGCAACAACTGCTTGCTTATATACGGGAGAAAAGGTTTACAAGAATCACGCAGAAGGAGATTACAGCATTTGATTCTCCGGGAAGCTTTTCACTGCTCTTTCAAAATATAGATAATGCCACAGCATTTCTTTCAGCGCTTCAAAATATTTTCCTTCTTATTCTCCGGCATATCAATGATGAGAAGCTGGAGTATCGTTCCATTGAAGCGGAATATATTTATCATTACTACACACAGCTTAACAAATTAAAAGATGTTGCAGGTGCATATATCGAACACCTCACCTTTGATGAATTATGGAAGCTGTACAGGGAAATTATGCAAAGCGCCAAAATTCCTTTTACCGGTGAACCTCTGAAGGGACTGCAAATAATGGGATTTCTTGAATCGCGCGTGCTCGACTTTGAAAACCTCTTCATTCTCTCCATGAATGACAGCGTGCTGCCTGCTACTTCTTCTAATCCGTCCTTTATTCCTTATTCTTTCAGAAAAGCATTCGGGATGCCGGCAATTGAACATAACGATGCTATTTCCGCTTATCACTTTTACAGGCTGCTTCAAAGGGCAAAAAATATTTTCCTCATTTATAATACCGAATCTCAGGGAATCTCTTCTGCTGAAAAGAGCAGGTATCTCCTTCAGATAGAGCATGAATTAAGCAAACGGATTCCCGGCATTCAATTAAAGCATCGCATTATCAGTTTTCCTGCCATGAAGGAGCATGTAAAGGAAATCAATATCGGCAAGTCGCAAGAGATAATGGCTATCCTTGAAAAATACAAAATCAGGGATAACACTCCTTCCACCTATTCTAAAAAGCTCTCTGCTTCAGGCATTGGAACTTATATAAATTGTTCGTTGCAGTTCTATTTCAGATACATCGCACGACTAAAAGAGAAAGAAGAAACTGAAGACTATATTGAAGCGGCACAATTTGGCAAAATTCTTCATGACACGATGAAGACACTTTATGAAGGCCCGAAGATTCTCACCAAAGAATTCTTTTCTGAAGCCATCAGAAAAATTGATGATGCGTTGGATAAAGCAATAGCAAAAGAATATCCTGCATGGGAAAGCAATCTCGAAGGAAAGAATTTGTTACTACGGAACATTCTGAGAGAGCTTATAAGAAAAGTGCTTGACTACGATAAGCAGTCTGCACCTATTGAAATCAAATTTCTTGAAGCTGATTTTACAACTCCCTTTACTTACAATGGAACCGATGCAATATGGCTCTATGGTATCATTGACCGCGTTGATAAATTGAATGACACAACACGCATCATAGATTACAAAACAGGCAAGGTAGAAGACAGGAAACCGGGCAGCATCGAAGATTTTTTTGCCGATCCAAAGTTTAAAGCTTCGTTCCAGACATTTTATTATGGCTATCTCTATAACAGGAAGTATGCAGGCGAAAAAATAACCACAGGCGTTTATCCTCTTCAGAAGTTTTCATCAGGGATGAAGTATTACAAAGACGGTGAGCCTATTTCAACCGAAGAGTTTAAAGCATTTGATAAAAGCCTTGCTGCAATCATCTCAGATATATTTAACCCTGCTATTACTTTCTCTCAAACTACGGATCATGAACGATGCAAATACTGTCCTTATAAACAGATTTGTAACAGATAATAGACAAGTTATTAGTAATAGGCATCAATTCTAATCTCATCTTTTCTCTAACCGATCTCCCCTTTCATATATTCCCGTGTGAGTTCTTGTTTGGGATTGAAGAGCACTATTTCAGCAGGGCCATATTCAATCACTTCACCGAGATACATAAATATGACATAATCAGAAACCCGCTTTGCCTGCCGCAGAATATGTGTGACAAGCACAATGGTATATTTATCTTTAAGCGAGGTGAATAGCTCTTCAATCTTTTGGCTTGAAACGGGGTCGAGGGCGGACGTAGGCTCATCGCCTAAAATAATCTCCGGGTCAACGGCTAACCCACGCGCCAGGCATAAGCGCTGCTGCTGCCCGATAGATAAGCTTGATGCCGGAGAATGCAACCGGTCCTTTACTTCATCCCACAAGTTAACAGCTTTTAAAAAATGCTCTGCTATTTCCTTTTGCTTTTTCCTTCGTATAAAGCCATGAAGCTTTTGTCCATACACAATGTTTTCGAAGATAGACATCGGCAACGGATAAGGACGCTGGGAAAGCAATCCCATCTTTTTCCTTGTTGCAGTAACCTCTGTATCATTGGCATATATATCCTGCCCGTTCAGCAGCACTTCTCCTCTGATGGAAACTCCGTCCGTACGTTCCAGCAGCCTGTTAAAAGTTCGAAGCAGGGTGGACTTGCCGCAACCGGACGGGCCAATGATTGACGTGAGCCTGTTAGGGAGAATATCTAGATTAATATTCTTCAGGATATGGTTCTTCCCGATATGAACATCAAGGTTCCGAACACTTATATGTGGATTTGAGGTCGTCATTAAAGTCAGACTTTATGCTTTGAAAGTTTTTTTCTCAGCATCCTGGTTGCAATACTAATAATAAGAATCAAAATAGTTAAAATTAATGCCGAAGCATAAGCCCTTCCCTGCACTTCCTTTACTGGACTGCTTAACTGAAAAAAGATTGTAAGCGGAAGCGTGGCAGTAGGTTCATTCAGCGATGTTGGCATGACATCTGAATAGCCCGCAGTAAAAAGAACACTGGCAGCATCACCAGCCGCCCTGCCAAAAGAAATAAGTAATGCAATAATAAGTCCTGCTGCTGACTGCCGCAAAATAACTACCGATGTTTCCCATTGCGTTGCCCCCAATGAAAGCACTGCATCGGGCAATTCGCTTGAAGTCATCTTCACTACTTCATCCATAGCCCTTAGAAGAATGGGCAGGACAAGCAGTGCAACGGTTATCATTCCGGCAAGCAGCGAAGTTTTTAAACCAAAGAAAATCATAACTGTAAAACCAAATGCTCCATACACGATAGAAGGAATGCCAAACAGAATATCGGCAACAAAACGTATATAGTTCCCCGCTGCTGAATTCTTTTTCAGATACACATTCATAAACAGCACCACCGGAATACTGATAAAGAGTCCTAAAATGGTTCCGCCTCCTGCTATATATAGCGTGCCAACAATAGCATTCAGTATTCCGCCTTCTTTGCCAATATAAAAACCTCCTTGCGGGACCTTGCTTACCATATCCCAGTTCAAAGACGGCAGCCCTTTTGAAACAATCGTCCACAAGAGGGAGCCGAGGGATATAACGACGAGAAGAGCTGTGACTCTCATCAGTATCTTGAAAAATATCTCTTCCGTTTTTCTAATCAGCATCAGCGCACCCTTTCTTCTAATTTAACAATGATAAACCTTGAAACCACATTAAATAAAAAGATAACAATAAAAAGAATGAATGCTGCCAGCATCAATGCCGATTCATAGAGGGGCACAGACATCATCTCGCCGTAATTATTTGCAATGAATGCAGGAAGAGGATATCCTGCATCAAAAATGGAATGAGGCACAAGCGGAATATTTCCGCATACCATCAGCACGGCAATCGTCTCGCCTAATGCGCGCGAAATAGCCAGCACAATGGCAGCAAAAATACCCGGCATTGATTTTCGCACTAATACTTTTTTAACCGTCTGCCAGTGAGAAGCGCCAAGTGAAAGCGAAGCATCGCGCAACTCCTGCGGCACATTGGAAAACACTTCGCTGAAAATGCCGATGAGCAAAGGGAAAATCATAATAGACAAAACAATTCCCCCGGTTAGAATAGTGTACCCCGTTGAAAACTCCATATAATGGGAAGCGATCTTCTCACCAACGATAGGCACAACAACCAGCACCCCCCATACTCCATATACGACAGGAGGAATACCGGAAAGCAAATCAATCATCGGGTTCATGATCTGCCTGACTCGTTTGGAAGCGTATTCGGATAAATAAACAGAAGTGAGGAGACATAACGGTACAGCAATAACAATAGCAATGGCTGTTACCCACAGTGTGCCCATGATGAATGGCAGAAATCCGAATTTCCCTGCTGACGGTTTCCATTGATCTGAGATAATAAGGTCTATGATTGATTTGCCTCTTAAAACAGGAACGGACTTGATATATAAACCAACTGCAATCAGCACAGCAAGAGTAACAATGAAAAGCACGCTCGCTCTCATTGTGAAACCCATTACGTTCGATTTAATGATCCTGAAGCTAACCATCCGTTATTTCAATTTTCAATTTCCAACAATATTTCATTTCAGCTTCTCAAGGCTTGCATCAATACTTTCTTTAGACAGGTTAATATACCCCGCATCATGAACATATTTTTGTCCGTCTGTCAGCACCCACTCAATAAACTGTAGCACCCTTTTATTCTGCGGCTTGCCTTTTGACACAAAATACAAATCACGGGCGGCAGGAGAAGGATACTTTCCCGATGCAATGGCATTGGCAATATCATCCATCGAGTCATAAAAGTTCTCTTCCGGATCAATCTTACCGTTATTATTAAAATCAATCGGCAACACACGCACGCCGTTCGTTTGCTTTTTCGTTTGCGGATCATAAATATATATCATATTGTTATAGCCGATGCCTGCAGGGTCTTTCTGCACTGCCTGTGCAACACCGGGATCGCCAAACACTCCTATTCCCTTCAGGTCTTCCTGCTTCCTGCCAAAATATTTTGCCCATGATTCAGCAGCGCCGGCAGCGTCGGAACGGGTATATGTATGAAGATGAAGCTGGCTTTGTATTCCTGCCTGCGCCCAAGTTTTGCAGCTTCCCGTGATGTAAATATCTTCCAGTGTCTTTTTTGTTATCCCTTTCGATAGTATTTCGTTTAGCTGGGGATGCAAAGCGCTTATGGTTGGCAGCACTGCATCTTTTGTTACTGCAATGGACCATGCTCCATTTTTTATTTCTTCGTCATAGATTTCGCGCGACACCAATCCAATGTCCACCATTTTTGATAATGCATCTGTCATGCCCTTGCCTGCTCCTCCTGCTGAAATATCAATACGTATTCCTGGATGCAGCTTTTTATATTCTTCAGCCCACTTAACAGTGATGGGATAAAGCGCAAATGCCCCGGAAATACTGATGATTCCCTTCGTGCTACTGCCCCCTTCTTTTGAATCTGAATCAAAATGACAGCTATAGAAAAAAAGAGAAAACAAAATAAGAATTAGGGTAAATGATTTTCTCATTCTTTGGGTTTATATATTTAGCTAAAGTAAGACAAATTCTTGCTACGAGTCAATTAATTTAATATTAAATCCTGTTAATAGTTACACGTCATAAGTTACACGGTTGAAAAAACACATAACGCTTTTAAAAAGGGTGCAAACTCAATTTCTTTTAGTACTTTTGCACTCCTCAAATTTAAAACAATCCTAATTCAAAAGATATAATGAGCGGTAATAAAATAACCATGAGTGCAGGCAAGCTGAATGTGCCTGATGATCCTATTATTCCTTTTATTGAAGGCGATGGCACAGGGCCTGATATATGGCGTGCTTCCGTGAGAGTGCTGGATGCGGCGGTAAATAAAACCTTTGGCGGAAAGAAGAAGATCGTTTGGAAAGAAGTGCTTGCAGGTCAAAAAGCATTTGACCAAACCGGCAACTGGCTTCCCGATGCAACCTTAGATGCTTTCAGGGAATATTTAGTGGGTATTAAAGGGCCGCTCACAACTCCTGTCGGCGGTGGCATGCGTTCGTTGAATGTTGCACTGCGCCAGATACTTGATTTGTATGTTTGTCTTCGCCCTGTGAGATGGTTTGAAGGCGTCCCCTCCCCTGTTAAGAATCCGGCTGCGGTGGATATGACCATCTTCCGTGAGAATACAGAAGATATATATGCAGGCATTGAGTTCCCGGCAGGCTCTCCTGAAGCACAGAAGGTGCTTGACTTTATTGCAAAAGAGTTTCCAAAAGATTTTACTAAAATCCGTTTCAACTCAAAAGAGAAAGCCGCTGACTTTTGGAAGATGGCAGGCAAGAACGTAAAAGACGATGTAATGGTAGCCATCGGCATCAAGCCTGTCAGCTATAGCGGCAGCGTGCGCCTCATTCAAAGCGCTATTGCTTATGCCATTAAGCACAAGCGCAAGAGCGTCACGCTCGTTCACAAAGGGAATATTATGAAATACACGGAGGGTGCTTTCCGCGACTGGGGCTATGCGCTTGCGGAGGAACACTTCGGCACACAGGTATATACATGGAGCCAATGGGAGCGCACGAAGAAAGCAAAAGGCGAACCCGCTGCCAACGAAGAACAAAAGGCTGCTCTTGCTTCAGGAAAGATTCTTGTTAAGGATGCCATCGCTGATATTGCCTTACAGCAGGTGCTCACACGCCCCGAAGATTTTGACATCATCGCCACCCTCAACCTCAATGGCGACTACCTGAGCGATGCGCTTGCTGCACAGGTGGGAGGCATAGGCATTGCGCCCGGTGCAAACATCAACTACATTACAGGTCATGCCATCTTTGAAGCCACCCACGGCACTGCTCCTAAATACGCCGACCAGGACAAAGTAAATCCCGGCTCCGTTATTCTATCAGGAGCCATGATGCTTGAACATCTCGGCTGGCTGGATGCGGCAAAGCTTATATACGCCGGTCTTGAAAAGAGCATTGCAGCCAAAAGAGTGACCTACGACTTTGAACGGCAAATGAAAGGCGCCACGCTTTTGAAGTGTTCCGAATTTGGTGATGAGATTATAAAGAATATGTAGCTGTATCAACAGCAATATTACGAATATACAAATCGGCTCTTCGTAAATTCGTAATCATTTATTATTCGGGAAGAATTATTGGTGCGAATACCGCTTGCCCTGTCAAGCATCGTTTGCAAATCATAGGCGAGATCGTCAGCAAGTTCCGCCAGTTGTGCATCGGAGAGGCGGCAGGTTAAAAAATACTTCTCCTTATCTTTCGCATCGCCTGGTCTTAATTCGAGGTTAAAATCCAGTTTAATCGTCTTGCCTGTTTCACGTGTGTTGAGATGATAAAAGGAAAGATTCGGTTCTGCAAAGAACAAATGATTGCTTGCCTCCTTATCCGGCGACGACAAATCTTCCAGCCAGCGTATCAGCCTTCTCGCATCATTTAAAGTAAGCGATGTATCTGCCGCTTGCCAGCTTCCCATGAACGCCGATACATTCAGAAATATTTTCAGCCAGAGATCATTATTTTCTGTCAACACCTGAGTTTTGTCTATCTCCAGGATATATAACTCTGCATATTGATTATGGATGCCTTGAAATGTCATATTTTTCTGATTTAAGTTTTAATGTTTAATGTTTGTGGTTTTTGTTTGATGTCTGAAGTTTGAGGTTTCATGTCACGTGCTTTCAGGCAGCAACGAGAAACCTCAAACTACAAACTTCAAACTTTTTCGCTTACATCGCCGGATAACTGATCATCAACGCCGTTGACACAGCGCTATAACCGGCAGTGCCTATGGGCACCACCCAGTAATACCAGGTTACAGGGGCACCGGTATTGTTGGTGTCAATGAACTCGGTTTTAGCGATGTTGTCAATCTGCACGGCAGCCGTAAACACATTGGTTGTACCCCTATATATAATGTAACTTTTTACATTATTTTTAGAAGTTACGTTCAGTGGCTTTGTAAATTTCACCTTGGCCTGGATGGGGTTAAGCGAACGCGACGAAAGGCGGCGCAGGTTTTCAACTGCCTCCAGCACACCTTGCGGAGTATTTACGCCTTTAATGGAAAATCCGCTGCCCGCAATAATATTCGTCATCAGCACGTAATCGTTTCCGGAGGCAATCTGTGCAGTATTCTGCACATACTCTGCCATTGCCGTAAGCAACTGGTGAAGCGTGAGCGATTTGGCGCGAAGATCCAGCAAGTCAATGTGACTTCCGCGGTTGTGCACGTCCCCCCACTGGGTTCGCGAATTCACAACTGCTGTCACAGCTGACGCCAGCGAGAGCAGTGTCGGAGACGGTGTCAAAAAATTGAGATTTGATGACATTGAGTCACCGACGCGATTGGCAAGATTTACAAGACCGTTGTAGTTACTTGCACTTAGTTTAATTGCAATAAGGGGTTTGACCATGAGAATAGAGTATTAAATTTTTGTAATTATTTATTGTTTTGTTTAGTACCTTTTTTATTTATCTGCCGGCGAAGACTAAACTCATCCTCCGGTATCAAATCGCCGCTAGCTGCGAAAATGATTTATCCTATCGGGCCTTTGCTCTTCTAATTGATCAGACTATCAGATAAAAGTCTTACAGGACGAAAACAAAAATAATGGATCTATATATCTTGTGGTTAACAAAAAAAGCAAAAATCTTACATTTGTAAAAAAATGACTTCCGAAAATTGAAAAATATTATAAAAAACGCATTTTTATAATATTTCCCTTCAAAAAGGTTGTCCAACCACACAAAGAAGGTGTCCAACCAAACAGAAAACGTGTCCAATCAAACAGAGAAGGTGTTCAACCATGCAAGGAAGGTGTCCAACCAAACAAAGAAGGTGTCCAACTATGCGAAGAAGTTGTGACTTCTTTGAAAGGAGTTGTGACTTTTTTGGATTTATTGGTTACCTTATAAATAAAATGAATGAGGCTAAAAAGGCAAAGCCACTATTTCAATGAATGAAACATAGGCTATTGTACGCAGTTTTTTGATGCCATATTTAGTTTTACCCACCCTTACAGCCAATGAACCATTATTATACACAGTTGGTGCCGGCCTGTTATGAAAAAAGAAATTACCTTTGTTATCAGCATAAAGACCATCTATACCTTTGAACATATACATCTTCTCTTTAGGCATGGTGTTAACTTTTAGATTGATAATGAGGCAGAAAGTTAGCACTTTTGTTCGTATATTTAAATGTTGTCGGCTATTCTATGGCGACAGTGTAACTTTTAAACAATAGACATAAAACAAAGCATTTCTGTGTACAACTTCCGAGAATTTTACTACTAAAACGAGCAATTTTAATCCTACTTTTGTGCATAAAGCGGCAGACAATAAAATGGAAATTCGGACTGACTTATATCTTGGCGACAGTAAAAAACAACTTGCAAAACTTGCAGATAATAGCGTAAATTTAATCGTTACTTCTCCCCCGTACGCAGACCAGCGTAAGGATACTTACGGAGGCATACATCACGACAAATATGTGGATTGGTTTCTTCCAATCTCAGAACAACTTTTGAGGGTTCTCAAACCAACAGGGACTTTTATCCTTAACATCAAAGAAAAAGTTGTTGAAGGGGAACGTAGCACTTATGTAATGGAACTCATTCTTGCAATGCGTAAACAAGGTTGGCTTTGGACAGAGGAATTCATTTGGCATAAGAAAAATTCATATCCTGGAAAGTGGCCGAATCGCTTTCGTGATAGTTGGGAACGCTTGTTACAATTCAACAAGGAGAAACATTTCAGCATGTATCAAGAGGAAGTAATGGTCCCTATGGGTGATTGGGCAAAGACACGATTGAAGAAACTTAGCGACACTGATAAAATCAGAGATAATTCAAAAGTTGGTAGTGGCTTTGGCAAAAATATTTCCAATTGGATTGACAGAGATAAAGCATATCCAACAAATGTGCTTCACCTTGCAACAGAGTGCAACAACAAAAATCATTCGGCAGCTTTTCCAGAAGAATTACCAGAGTGGTTTATAAAACTTTTCACTAAACGACATGATACGGTTCTTGATCCATTTATGGGAAGTGGGACAACTTTAATTGTTGCGAACAGAATGCAACGACATTCTGCCGGCATTGACATCGTACCTGAATATTACAACATGGTGAAGCAACAATTGAAACCCGTTGAGTTGTACCTATTAGAACCTAAAGTAAAATATGGAAAAGCTAAATCTCAAAGACATATCGCAGTTCGTTGAACAGAACATCGGAACTTTTCATCAAAAGAGAATTCAGAGTTTAGACACTCTAAAACTTTCACAAGTTCTTAAACGCAAGAATCCTTATTTGTTCAAAGCGAAATACGTTTTGACAGCAGACCAAATTATTCGTGGAATTGTTGACGCTCATATTTCTTCTAACGAAGAAACAATTTTTGGCGATTGGTTAGAAGGGCTTGCAATCTTCATCAATAGTAAAGTTTACGGGGGTAAAAAGTCAGGCATTACAGGAATTGATTTAGAGTTTGATAATGGAGGAGTTCGTTACATCATTACAATTAAATCAGGTCCGAATTGGGGTAATAGTTCTCAAGTTGCTAAAATGATTTCTGATTTCAAGACAGCAAAGAAAGCTTTACGAACAAGCAATTCAAAACTAAATATCACAGCCGTAAACGGCTGTTGTTATGGCAGGGATAACAACTCTGACAAAGGTGAATACTTCAAATATTGCGGACAAATGTTTTGGGAATTTATATCAGGCAACAAAAATCTTTATACAGAGATTATTGAACCGCTTGGACACAAAGCGAAAGAGAAAAACGATGACTTCATGAAATCTTATTCACAGATGATAAATAAGTTCATCAAAGAATTTGCAAACGAATATTGTAATGACAAGGGAGAAATCAATTGGAAGAAATTGGTTGAGTTCAACTCTGCAATAAAAGAGACGAAATAAATTTAAACACCAATACTTCGTCGGAGGAGAAGAACAGCCGACAACATTAGGATTAAATGAAATTAAATCGGTAAAGCAACCTCACACTGTTCTGTATAAAACCTAAAGAATATT
>PLYJ01000244.1:9453-20207 GCA_003151745.1 Bacteroidota bacterium | reverse complement strand
TTGTGAATATCATAGAATTCAGGTTTCCCGAGGCTGACCGAGAACTAAGATTTTAGAAATATTTTCATTGAAATTGATACAAAAAACAAGGATTTTTTCTGATGTTTTTGCATTCTCGGTCAGCCTCTCCCAACCTGACACTGCTATTCCTTTTAACTGTCAGGAAGGAATTCCTGACGGCACAGAAACACTGAGCGGGAAGAAATGAAACCCGTCAATCGCGCTTTTTTATATACCTTCGGCGCACCTGGACAAGAAGAAAAAATACAACCACCGCACTCATGTGGCAAAGACTCCGCCGAAGGCGAGGGATCAGTCTGCATTTGACGGTTGGAAATTGTACCTGTCGCTTTTCATTATTTTACTTGTTGCTTTCATTGCATATATGCCTTCGCTGCAAGGGGGCTTTGTATGGGATGATGATCATTACATTCAACATGACCCGCTCATCTATTCTATCAACCTAAATGCCCTTTTTTCAAACTATGTAATGGGCAACTATCATCCGCTCACGATGACGGTATATGCGATCGAATATCATTTTTTCGGACTAAGCGAGAAAGGGTATCATGCAGTTAACCTGTTCATTCATTTATTGAATGTTATTCTCGTTTTTTATGTTGTCCTGTTGCTCAGCCGGAAGACAGAAGTTGCTCTTGTTGCTTCTTTGCTGTTTGGCATTCACCCCATGCATGTGGAATCGGTGGCATGGGCATCGGAGCTAAAAGATTTGCTTTATACTTTTTTCTTTCTCGCATCTTATATCTGCTATCTGAAATACCTGAAGCAAAGAAAAGCGAAATTTTATATCGGTGCCTTACTGTTTTTCCTGTGTTCACTGTTTTCAAAGGGCATGGCTGTGTGCATGCCCGTGCTGTTAGTACTGACTGATTATTTTATTCCTTATCTGTGGAGTGCTTCAGACAAAGTAAAAAGGATAAGTTCAAAAGCGTGGCTTGAAAAAGTGCCCTTCTTTGCGCTTGCAGTCATCTTTGGCGTGATCGCCATATATGCACAACGATCAACAGAAGCCATGCAGTCCGAAATTCCTTATGTATTCACACAGCGAATTGTCATTGCCTGTTTTGGATTTGTTTCTTACCTCGTTAAATTAGTGATGCCTGTTAATCTTTGTGCTTTTTATCCTTATCCTGTACAAACGGGCGGCAGCGTCTTTCCCCTTCAGTATTATACTTATGCGATTTTGTTTGTAGCACTTGCCATCGGCGTTTATTATTCATTTCGTTTTACAAAAAAGATATTATTCGGATTTGGTTTTTTTGCCATCACCATCTTTCTTGTGTTGCAGCTTTTGCCTGTTGGCAGCGCCGTCATGGCAGACCGTTATAGCTATCTATCTTCTGTCGGCATCTTTTACCTTGCGGGAGAAGGTTTCTTTTGGCTATGGAGCAAAAAGAATTTATTTATTAATGCAAGAGTATTTTCTTCTGTGCTTTTGTGCCTTGTAGTGTTTTTCTTTTCTTTAAGAACACAAGCCATGTGTGAAGTCTGGAAGAACAGCCTGAACCTGTGGAGTGATGTAATCAGCCAGTATCAAAGCATTCCGTATGCCTACAATAACCGCGGCGTGCTTTTTATGAATGATAAGCCGGAAGAAGCGATTAGTGATTTTAGTAATGCAATCAAATTAAAACCTAACTATCCTGAGGGGTTGAATAATCGAGGCATCATGCTATTGGGACTAAAACATTACGACGCAGCGCTTGCAGATCTCAACAAAGCCATTGAGTCTAAACCCAATTATGCAGAGGCATACAATCATCGCGCTCTTCTTTTCGAGGCGGAAAGGAAATATCCGGAAGCGCTCAGCGATTATACTAAAGCCATCGAACTAAAGCCGGATTTTTCAAAAGCATATTATAACAGGGGCACCTTTTATATAAATCAGAATAAGCTTGAAGAGGCGCTTAATGATTATAATACGGCGATAGCGTTAGAGCCTGATAATATTGGCGCGTATAACAACCGTGGTAATCTTTTAAGCATGCAGAAAAAAAATGGTGAAGCAATCAATGATTATAATAAAGTGATTGAACTAAGTCCGAATAATGTAAATGCTTATTATAACCGTGGCACTCTTTTAATGAATGAAAAACGAAATGATGATGCCATCAGTGATTTTAGCACGGTTATTCAGCTTCAGCCCAATTCTGCGGGTGCCTTTTATAATAAGGGGATAATAGAATATACTGCCGGCAGAAAGGATGCCGCCTGCAATGATCTGCAGCAAGCCGCAAAGTTAGGCTATCAGCCGGCTACTGAAACGTTTGAGAAGATCTGTCATTGAAATATTCTTTCGTTCCTTTTTAGCAACAAGAAGCAAGTTTGACTAACTTAATTTCGCAAGTCGTCTAAAAATTTCTGATCAACAGGATGATCCATTTTTTGGGCTTTCAACGCATTCGTTAATGCATTTTGTTTATCACCCAGCCTGTTGTAACATACAGCCATGTTAAACCACGCATTGGAGTTCTCGGGATCATGCTGCGCCTGGATAATAAAATTATCAAGTGCTGCCTTCGTATTTCCTGAATTAAAGTAGGCTAAAGCCTGCCTTTCCACCAAATCTATATCATCAGGTCTGAGTTTTATCGCTTTGCCATAATTCACTGCTGCAAGATCGTGTTGATTTGTATTCGTGTAGGTAATAGCGAGATTAACAAACATATCAGCATCCTTGTCATTGAGCGATATGGCAGTGTTATATGAATCAATGGCCTTATCGGTAAGCTCTTTAGCTTTTGCGGCATCTCCGGCCTTTGCAGCTTCCTGCCCTTTAAGACCGTATATATTACCTATGTTTTTATAAATATTATAGTTCTTAGTTTTCATGAGCAGGATGGTATTATAGTCTGCCAAACCCTTATCAAGCTCATTGTGTTCTTTTGCATAATAATTGCCACGGTTTTCATAAGCAACCTCTACTGTCCATGGAGGAAAAGGATATTTTTCCTGCACGTCCGTCCACAACGTTTCTGAATTCTTCCAAACTTTCGTTCGTTCGTTTGTAATAAAAGAAAATATAAGCGCAACGACTATTATAAAACCGATAACCGGTGTTTTGAGAAATGGTTTCTTCTGCATGAGATTATACAACAGCATACCTGCTGCAAACAGTAACCCGATGTAAGGAATATACGAATACCGTTCAGCCATTATAACCTGCCCGACAGAAAGAAACTGAAGCACCATCACCAAGGTAATGAAATAGAACGCTGCACCAAAGGTGATAACCTTCATCTTTTCTTTTTTCAGGAAGGTCATTACTGCAACTTCGGCAAAGAAAATAAGCCCGCATAAAGCAATGAGATAAAATGAAAGAGGTATCTTTCCATATATATCTGTAATGGGATAAGGATAAAACCCTGAAAGATGAACAGGCAGAAACATTTTCCAGATATAAGTTGTAAATCCATAAAATCCAAAGCTGATACGCTCGGGAAGCGTGAATAAATTATATGCTGCAATGGCGCTTCTCGATTGTATATGTAATGCCAGCCATCCCCCCAAGAGAGCAACAATAAAAAACGGAATCTTTTCGGCAATTACTTTCATTGTTATTTTTCTTCCTTTATAATAATCTATCAAAAGCAATACAACCGGAAAGACCACAGCCATTGCTTTGGACAATACCGAAAGAACAAAAAGAATAAATGTAAAAATTATATATACCGATTTCTTAGTTTCATCATACAGCAGGTAGGTTATTAAACCTGCTATAAAAAAAAACGTATAGAGGACGTCCTTTCTCTCGGCAATCCATGCCACGCTTTCCACATGCATGGGGTGAATGCCGAAGAAGAGTGAAACAACAACTGCAACAAATATCTTTTGCCTTGATAGCTTATATGCAAAAAAGAAAACCAACAGCGTATTTAGTAAATGCAGAAGCAGGTTGACAAAATGATAACGAAACGGTTCAAGCTTGGAGAAGTGGTAATCAATAGCAAGCGAGAGAATGGTGAGCGGATGATAATTGAGCGAAACAGGGTGTTCGGTGGAAAATATTTTCTTGATGTTATCTGAAGAAAGGCTGGTGATAAGCGTATTTTCGTTCAGGTAAACATTATCGTCCCAGTTCGTGAATTCATTTTTAAGAGCAGGGTAGAAGGAGATAAAAGTCAGAACCAATATAGCTCCAATCCATAGCCATTTCTTATCAGAAGCCTTTGGTGTGGTAACTGCTTTTACAGGTTTGTTTGCTTGCTTCTGCGATTTCTTTTCATTTGTTGTCTTGTTCGCCATGCGAAATGTTTTTTCCTTAGTCTCTAACCTATCAGCTACTAAAACTGCCCGCTAAAATACAAACCTTATTTTATTGGATGATTTATTTTCTAACATGTTTCCATCTCCTGTGTGTCCACAACCATAACTCAGGTTTGTACAGAATGTCTTTTTCTAATCGTCGTGTAAAAAGCTCGCTTATCTCATTCTCCTTCGTGTCCTTGCTGTTTTCAACAAGCAATTCACTTTTAACGCTATAAAATCCACGCTTAATCCTGTCAATAAAGATATATACGACAGGGTAATTAAGCTTCTTTGCTATTTTCTCAGTGCCTGTAAACACGGGAGTATCCTGGTTTAAAAAAGTTGTCCAGTAAGCATTTTCAGGAAACGGTGTCTGATCAGCAATAAAAGCTGTAGCGGTCAACTGATTCTTGTTGCTGATCATTCCGCGAAGCGTATTATTCATGGTGTAAAGCTTTGTTCCTAATCGGGTGCGCATATAACAAACAAGCCTGTCGAAATATTTGTTACTAAGAGGATGATAGATAACATACAATGTGTGAAGCTTTTTTAAACTGAAACAGGCACCCCCTAGTTCCCAGTTGCCTAAATGGCCCATGACAATAATAATGCTTTTGTTTTCATTCCTGAATTTTTCAATAATGGCAGCATCTTCAAAGTTAAAATGCCTGTTAGCAGACGATGGACTGATGGTTAACGTTTTAATGGTTTCAAGGGCAAGATCACAGAAGTAGCGATAAAATTTTTTACAAATGCCGTTAATTTCCTTTTCTGATTTTTCCGGGAAAGCGTTTCTTAAATTAGTCAGCACTATTTCTTTCCTGTATCCTACGACTTTATATAATATTATATAAATGACATCAGAAAGCATATACATGATCCTGAAGGGCAGAAGAGAAATAAGATAAATGAAAGGAACAGTTATATAATACAGCAGTACATCCATTAAATCAGATTTGAGTATTGAGATAAGAGTATTGAGATGGGGATTGTCTCATATCTCACGTCTAATGTCTTCCCATTTTATTTCGCGCCAAAGCTTAATGCAGCTCCTGCTTCAAAAACAAAAGAATGCCCGGTGTCTGTATCTCTCACAAATGTGCCTTGCTGGGCTTTTGCAAAACCGGTTGCAACCCGTGCATATATAATGACAAGCTGAGAAAATTTATAACCTAAGCCGCCAACTAATAAAATATCGGTTTTATCAAAAGTAACCTTATTTACATCCGTTGGATTAGTTGGCTGCGGGTTGCCTCCGTTCACGCTTACTTTAACGGTATCGTTGACAATGGAATTGTCAGTAACAAGTATTGAAAGCTGCAAGCCAGCCTGTATCATCAGTCCTTTTGTTTCACCCGTGAAATAGTTGAGCAACACAGGTATATCAAGATAGCCAAGCGTGGCGTTTACATTTGCTTTCACACTCACTGTGCTGTCCGAAGTAGGATGGGAAGTGGTGGTATAATGATATTTATATCCATCCACTACATACAAGATAGCAGGCATGAGCGATAAATGTTTGCTGAACGGAATGCTACAAAAGGTTCCTACATGCCATCCCACTTTTGGAATAACCGCCAACGACGTGCCTGTAAGCGTGGCGAAGCTAACTCCTGCCTGTGGCCCGATTAGAAACTGTGCTGATGATTGCAGGTTTACAGATGTAACCAGTATAGATAGAATAAAGAATATCTTTTTCATCGTTTTAATTTTTGTTAAAAGTAAGTAATTCTCCTAACTATGACGGTATTTAATAACTTTTACTTTTTCCAGCGTGATAAGCCCTTCGGTAACCGTTTCGTCAAGGAAGGGAATGATCTTGTTAATGTTTTCTTCGATGTCAACAATCTCGATGATAACGGGGAGGTCTTCGGAGAGACGCAACACTTTTGCTGTATGAATGCGACTCTCGGCGCCAAACCCCATGATGCCGCGAAGCACCGTGGCGCCTGCAAGGTTAAGCTCGCGGGCTTTGATGACGATTGCTTCATACAATGCTTTTGATTTATGATGATCCTGTTCGCCAATATATATGCGAAGCAAGGAGCCTTCTTCGGGTAGTTTCATAGCCTGAATATATTTTTTGATAGTATGAACCCGCCAAACGCCAACGCAACACCAAGAATGTTGCTTGCCAGCATGTTCAGCACAAAGTATTTTATTTCTCCTTCACGGATTAAGTTGATGCTTTCAAGCGAAAAGGCGGAGAAGGTGGTGTAGCCGCCCAGCAACCCGATAAAGAGAAAGATGCGCATGTTGGGAGAGATTACTTCCGCTTCATGCATGCCCCATAAAAAACCGATGACAAGCGAACCGCTTAGATTTACAGCAAGCGTTCCCCAGGGAAACACGGCATCTGTGATTCGTTGCACTGCTCCCTGCGCAACATAGCGACAAACCGTTCCGACAGCGCCGCCAATCCCAAGAAGGAGGTATTTAAACATTAATTTAGTTCAAAGTTTTTCTGTTCAAAGTTCAAAGTTAAGACAAACACGGAGCACTACCAAACCTTGAACTCTGAATGGAGGAATGTAGAATGGAATTTTTTAGAACTGGTATGAAAGGCCTGCGCCAATAACCTCTTCCACCTGCAGCCTTCTTTGCACGCCGGGAGCATTGGTATCCGTATCCACATCGTTATCATAGATAGTAATAACATGAATATTAGCGGCAATGAATTTATTAACCTTCAAGTTAATCGCTAATTCGCCGTTTACAACCACATTTTTTCTTTTCGATGCATCCGTGTCGGTATAGTTATTAAACAAGTCAACTTTGGCAAGCAGGTTTACATTTTGCATAATATCTTTCTTATATGCTGCTTTAACATAAGCGCCGAATTCACTCTTCATTTTCTTTCCATGAGAGATGAGTGTGCCATTAGCAGCATATACTGCTGCATCATTTCCATACGTGCCTGCATCAGCAATCGGTGTGCTATTAACAATGATGAGCCTGCCTGTAGCAGGGGAGAGGAAGAGCGAAAAATTATCGTTTGGCATATAATCATATCCCAATGCAACCAAAATATAGGCAGGCGCAAGGAAATTGGATATGACGGTTGAGTCGTTCGGATAATTAAATCCTTTTGCAAACTGGCTTTTAAAATTAGCCAACGCACTCAGGTACCAATGCTCGGAAGTTTGCCTGCCGAATTTAGTTGTTAAATCAATCCTGTCATCACTTTTTCTTTCTATGCTGCCTGTCTGAAGCACGGCATACCCAAGACCAAGTGAATTGTTCCATTCTATTTTACCCTTTTTGTAGTTAGCAAAAATATTCAGTGAGCTTCCGACTGCAACTGAATTTTGACCTCCAGCAGCCCAGTTTGTCAGCCCCGTCTGCGAGGTATTTACATTAACAAAGCCGCCCTTTTTCCATGAGGTATCAACTTTCGCTGCGCTGCTGTCAGGCGTCTGAGCCAAGGCAGCGGAGGTAAGAATAGAAAGGCAAAGAATGCTATATATTTTTTTCATTTTTTCGATTTTTAAAAAATTGCAAGTTCAATGTTATTCCGTTCAATGTTCAATGTTTAGAAAACATGAAACTTTGAACCCTGAACTTTGAACCGTCGTTTTTACTTCTTCAGCAGATCACGGATTTCAGTAAGAAGAACTTCTTCCTTGCTTGGCGCAACAGTAGGCGCCGCTTCTTCCTTCTTCGTCATCTTGTTCAATCCTTTTATGATGAAGAAGAGAACCAAGGCGATGGTGATAAAATCAATGACAGCGCCGATGAACAAGCCGTAGGTAATGCGCGCCTTACCAACCGTTATGGCCATGCCCTTGAAATCAACACCCTGTAAAATCGCTCCGATGATGGGCATCAGGATATTATCAACCAATGATGAAACAATTTTACCAAATGCGGCGCCAATGATTACACCGACGGCAAGATCCATTACGTTGCCCTTCATGGCAAACGCTTTAAATTCTTTTGCAAAACTCATGTTCTTTGAGGTTTTTAATGGTTTATCTTTATATCAATGAGTGCAAAAGTAAAAGATGATTTGTGAAATAAAAATTTTATTTAGTGCTTACTAAAGCTGCTGCCCATTGAATGAAAACTTTCGGGTCACTAACTCAGCATCTCTAATAAATGAGCTTCAGTACCCTAAACTTAACATTTTATACGACAAGTTTAATAAAGGAGATCAAATTTGAAAATACATCTTGGAAAGACTCGTTGAGTCTTCTCTCGAACTCATTGAATTCAGTAGAAGATTCGTTAAGTTCAATAGAAGATTCAGCGTGTTTTCTACTGAACTCGTCATCGTTTTGCAAAGACTCGTTAAGTCTTCTATTAAACTCGTTGAATTCAGTAGAAGATTCAACGTGGTTTCTATTGAACTCGTTGAATTCAATAGAAGCTTCGTTGAATTCAATAGAAGATTCACTGTGTCTTCTACTAAACTCGTTGAATTCAATGGAAGATTCAACGTGTTTTTTACTGATTTTGATGAAATTGATAGTGAAATTTATAAGGTTTGCCGAAAAATTCCAATCGAGACGTTAAAAATCGTCTTTTGGTCATGAATCAGAAGGCAAAATAACGTTTAATTCACTTTTTTGCAAAATATCGTCCACCTTCGATCAATGACCCCTTATAGCTCGATCAATGACTCCCTATAGCTCGATAAATGACCCGCTTTTTTTCGACGAATAACACCCTAATAACTTGCATAAGCATTTCTCTTATGTTATTTTTGTCCGGTTGTTTAGGGATAACAAATAATTGTTATAATAATTTAATATTGTTTAACTTTTATTAGTCTCCTCAAACCATAACACTTTCAACCCTTTATCAGTATAAAGATCTTATTATCGCTTTGTACAATATATAAAATACTTCAGCTACATAATTATTCAAATTGATTAAAATGAAAAATTCAATACTTGACAAATTTACCGGAATCGGAAAACTACTCTGTGGTTTTTTAATTGTTTTTTTAATCACTGCCGGAGCGGTTTGGAATAATGCTAATGCCGCCGCACGATTTGCTGTAACAACAGGAAATTGGACCGGAACCATTTGGGCTTCAGCATCTAACGGAACTGCAGGATCTGCTGCAACACCAGGATCTGGTGATGATGTCACAATAAATCCGGGTGTTACTGTCACATTACAATCTAGTACAACAATTTTATCACTTACTATTGGTACTAGTAACGGTACATCTGTATCTATATTAACTCATAGTGCAGCTAATCCTTCACTTACTGTAACTGGAAATGTTACTGTTAATTGGTGCCATAATAATTGTACTAATGCATGGAACATAAACGGAGGATCTGCAACCGTAGGTGGAAATGTTACTCTCGGAGAGGTAAATAATGACCCTGCATATGTTGCAAAAATTGCAATTACTACAGGAACGCTCACTGTTTCAGGTAATCTTGATTTTGCGAATCAGACTTCAGGTACTGGCCTTTCGACATCTGATTCTGTTGATTTAAGAGGAGGAGCAGCTACATTGAACATAGCAGGTGCAATAACATTTGATAAAAGTCCAGGGTATGCAACACTGGTTCCCGGCTCTTTAAGCACTGTGAATTATAGTAAGAGCGGAGCGCAAACTGTTATTGTTGCCGGCTCAAGTTCAAATGATTGGCCCAGTAGTGGATATTGGTCATATAATAATCTTACTCTTTCAGGTAGCGGCGTAAAAACAATACAAGCACCCCAAACCCCCCCCGCCACTGTAATACCCGGCGTTTTTTCCATCGCACCCACCGGTTCCGCGACAGCAGGTTTGCCTAATGGCGATAATTTTACTGTAAACCGGCTATGGCTTGGAGGTGTTCCAAAAGCCTCCGGATCATGGGGCTCATCAACGGCAACAGGCGCTACAAATCACCTCGCTGCAAATAACACCTACTTCGCAGCAACTACAGGTTATGTAACAGTTAGCAGTTCAGGAGGCAATGTTAGTTTCTCCGGTCTTAATGCCAGTCAAAGTATATGTGTCGGCGCTGCAAGTGTTACTCTTCCAGGTAAGGTTAGTACAGCTTTAACATCTCCTTACCCGGCAAATGGAGAAACAATCAACGTTACTATTAACGGTGTAACTCAATCCACCACAATAAATGACGCCACAGGAGATTTTTCTATCGTTTATACGACATCTTCACTTACTGCCAACACATACAAAATTTATTATGCTTATGGTGGTAATAGTACTTTAAATCCTGTTACAGACTCCTCTAAGACACTTACGGTGAATGCACCTCCATCCACCCCAGTGGTAAGCGTAGTTCAAAGCTGTGCTTTAGGAAATTCAACCTTGTCCACCACATCCACCGGTTCTTTATTATGGAGTCCCGGTAATGCAACCACTTCTTCCATCACCGTAACCATAGCAGGCACTTACAGTGTTACCACAACGGTAAACAGTTGTGCCAGCGCAGCAGGAACAGGTGTAGCAGTGATTGGCACCACTCCTTCTACTCCTGTGATAAGCGTAGTTCAAAGCTGTGCTTCAGGAA
>PLYJ01000244.1:9238-9427 GCA_003151745.1 Bacteroidota bacterium | reverse complement strand
TATTATGGAGTCCCGGTAATGCAACTACTTCTTCCATCACCGTAACTACGGCAGGCACTTACAGTGTTACAACAACGGTAAACAGCTGTGCCAGCGCAGCAGGAATAGGTGTAGCGGTGATTGGCACCACTCCGTCCACTCCAGTGGTAACGGTAGTTCAGAGTTGTGCTTCAGGAAATTCAACCTTGT
>PLYJ01000244.1:0-9162 GCA_003151745.1 Bacteroidota bacterium | reverse complement strand
GTAATGCAACCACTTCTTCCATCACTGTAACCACAGCAGGCACTTACAGTGTTACAACAACGGTAAACAGTTGTGCCAGCGCCGCAGGAACAGGTGTAGCAATCATTGGCACCACTCCGTCCACCCCTGTGGTAACGGTAGTTCAAAGTTGTGCTTCAGGAAATTCAACCTTGTCCACCACATCCACCGGTTCTTTACTATGGAGCCCCGGTAATGCAACCACTTCTTCCATCACCGTAACCACAGCAGGCACTTACAGTGTTACAACAACAGTAAACAGTTGTGCCAGCGCCGCAGGAACAGGTGTAGCAGTCATTGGCACCACTCCGTCCACTCCTGTGGTAACAGATGTTGACAACTGTAACAACACCTCCACCTTATCAACTACAGCTACAGGAGCATTACTTTGGAGCATTTCAGCTACAACTTCTTCCGTCACTATAACAGCAGCAGGCACATACAGTGTTACGACGACGGTAAATGGTTGTACCAGCATATCAGGAACAAAAACTGCATCACCCAAGAGTACTCCTTCAGCCCCTTTAGTAACGGACGTTGACAACTGCGGAAGTTCCACCTTATCTACCACGGCTACAGGAGCGTTGCTATGGAGCACAACTGCTACTACAACATCCATTACCGTAACAGCATCGGGTACCTACTCAGTTACACAGACAGTGAACGGTTGCACCAGCGCTTCGGGCACAGGAACAGCCGCACCTAAGACAGTTCCATCAACACCGACAGTTGGAAATAGCGGACCGATGTGTTTAGGAGGAACTTTGAGCTTAACGGCCAGCATTATAGCGGGGGCAACTTATAGCTGGTCAGGACCAAACAGCTTCACTTCAAGCAGTCAAAACCCAACGGTTAGTACGAGTTTTACCAGCGGCATGGCAGGGGATTATACCGTAACAGCAACAACAGGGAATGGCTGTACAAGCTCGGCTACCACTACCGTTATACTGAGCGCCAGTTGCGGCTTTACTTATACAGTGAACTTATTTATTCAGGGCTATTATATTGGCGGAGGAAAGATGTCGCCATTATTGAAACTGTTAGGTGTGAGCAATAATGCAACGGATGTGGACACAGTCACCATTGGTCTTTATAGTTCTCCTTCCAACAGTACACCAGATTATACCTATACAGGCATTGTTCAAAGTAATGGCGCGCTTACCTGTACTTTCCCTTCAGCTGCTTCCGGTAACAGCTACTATATTGTCATCACGCATCGCAACAGCATTACCACCTGGAGCAATGGTGCGCAATCAACTACATCTGGTGGCTCTTACGACTTCACAAGCGGAGCAGGGCAGGCGTATGGCAGCAACCTGGCGAATCTGGACGGCGCGCATTATGCTATATACAGCGGAGATGTAAACGGGGATGGCACTATTAACCTGTCAGATAAATACACACTTCAAAGTGCTCTATCCTCATTCCTGATCGGATCTTACAACATCAATGATATTACGGGAGACGGCTTTGTAGATGAAGACGATTTGAGAATTTTGCAAAACAATATTCCGTTAAGCATTTCTGTTCAACATCCTTAATTGCGGACTTAAATTAATTGCTTGGGAGTTTTTTTTAAGACTTAAAAATAAAAAAGGAGATCAAATGAATGATCTCCTTTTTTATTGATCTGCTTTAAAAAAACTATGTTCCTTTAAGCAGGGATTATTTTACGGATTCAACTATCGCTTTGAATGCTTCAGGCTGGTTCATAGCTAAGTCAGCAAGTGTTTTGCGGTTAAGCCCTACATTCTTTGCATGAATTTTTCCCATCAGCTCTGAATAGCTCAAGCCATGCTCGCGTGCTCCGGCATTGATGCGTTGTATCCACAAGGCGCGGAAATTTCTTTTCTTCGTACGGCGATCGCGGTATGCGTAGCCGAGACCTTTTTCTACTGTGTTCTTGGCAACCGTTAATACGTTACCTCTTGCGCCCCAATAACCTTTGGCGAGCTTGAACATTTTCTTTCTGCGTTGTCTTGAAGCAACGGCATTGACTGAACGTGGCATTTTACTTTAGTTTTTTGACGGCAGCGTTCCGATTTATTCGGAATCTTTGGTGCTGTTTGTCTGGTTAATTTATTAATTGGCAGTATTCAATTTGCAATTTGCAAACTGCCGGTTGCAAATTGAATCAGTTCATCACAAGCATCTTCTTCACGCGAAACGAGTCGGCTGAAGATACCAAAGCATCTTTGGTAAGATTGTGCTTGCGCTTGGTTTCCTTTTTAGTCAGGATGTGACTTTTGTATGCGTGCTTACGCTTTATCTTTCCTGTTCCTGTCACCTTGAATCTTTTCTTGGCGCTGGAATGTGTTTTCATCTTTGGCATTGTACTGTGGTATTATATATTAAATTATAAATTGCTTGATTGCTCTTTTTTACTTTTCTTCTTAATCTGTGGTGCTAAATGCAGAAACATCCTGTTGCCTTCCATCTTTGGAAGAAGTTCTACTTTACTGTAGTCTTCCAATACTTGAGCAAACTTAAGAAGAATGATTTCTCCATGCTCTTTATGCGCTATCGAACGTCCTTTGAAATGAACGTATGCTTTTACTTTATCACCGTCTTCGAGAAACTTAATAGCATGCTTTACTTTGAAGTTGAAATCATGCTCGTCCGTATGCGGCCCGAAACGAATTTCTTTAATAACCTGCTTGCCCTGCTTTGACTTTAATTCCTTTTCTTTTTTCTTTTTCTCGTAAAGAAACTTCTGGTAGTCAATCGCCCTTGCAACGGGAGGATCAGCTGTCGGAACAGTTTCAACAAGATCTACGCCAAGATCCTGCGCTATCTTCAGTGCATCTCTCGTATCATACACATCAGAAGTTATATTGTCTCCTACTAGCCGGACTTTGGGAGCAGTAATTAATTCATTGATCTTATGCTCCGCTTCGCGTTTCACGTATCTCCTGTTGTAAGGAGGACGAGAGCCGCCGCCACCTGCTGGCTTTTTGAAGTTGGGATTAAAAGGTCTTTTAAAGAATGTTGCTATGGGTTCCTCCTATTTTAAAGTTTAAATTTGTAATGTTTAAGCGTTATTCGTTATTTCGCTAAAGTTCTTATTGATCTCGTTATTAACTATTTCTGTGAAGCCTTCTAAAGTATAACTGCCTAAATCTCCAGTTCCGTGTTTTCTTACTGATACCCTATTTTCAGCTTCTTCTTTCTCACCAACAATGAGCATAAAAGGGGTCTTTTTTACTTCGGCATCACGTATCTTTTTGCCTATTTTCTCAGCCCTTTCGTCAATGAGGGTGCGAATATCGGAATTATTAAGAAGTTCCCCAACTTTTTTTGCATATTCGTTGTAATGGTCGGAAATGGGTAGGATTATTGCCTGATCCGGAGTCAGCCATAATGGGAAGTTTCCGGCGCAATGCTCAATCAAAACGGCTACAAAACGCTCCATAGAACCAAAGGGCGCACGGTGAATCATAACAGGGCGATGCTTCTTATTATCGCTGCCTGTGTATTCAAGATCGAAGCGCTCAGGCAAGTTGTAATCAACCTGGATGGTACCAAGTTGCCACTTTCTTCCAATAGCATCGCGAACCATGAAGTCAAGCTTGGGTCCATAGAAAGCGGCTTCACCTAATTCGACAACAGTCTTTAATCCTCTTTCGCTTGCGGCTTCAATAATGGCGCTTTCTGCTTTATCCCAATTTTCATCGCTGCCGATGTATTTGGCTTTGTTGTCAGGATCGCGCAAAGAAATCTGTGCAGTGTAATCTTTGAAGCCAAGTGCATTGAAAACATAGAGCACAAGATCAATGACCTTAATAAATTCTTCTTTCACCTGGTCAGGACGGCAGAATAAGTGGGCATCATCTTGTGTGAAGCCACGCACACGGGTTAGTCCATGCAGTTCTCCGCTTTGTTCATAGCGATAAACGGTTCCAAATTCGGAAAGACGGATGGGGAGGTCTTTATATGAATGAGGTTTATTCTTATATATCTCACAATGATGTGGACAGTTCATCGGCTTTAAGAAAAACTCTTCGCCTTCCTGCGGAGTGCGGATGGGCTGAAAGGAATCTTTGCCATACTTCTCATAATGTCCTGAAGTGATATATAATTCTTTGTTTCCTATGTGCGGAGTGATGACAGGTGTGTATCCTGCTTTCTTTTGTGCAGCGGACAAAAAGTTTACAAGGCGTTCACGTAAAGCAGCTCCCTTAGGAAGCCACATAGGGAGACCCATACCAACCTTTTCAGAGAACATGAAAAGTTCCATCTCCTTGCCGAGCTTGCGATGATCGCGCTTCTTAGCTTCTTCAAGCATAACAAGATATTCATCCAACTGGCTCTTCTTTGGAAAAGTAATGCCATATATACGGGTAAGCTGCTTGCTCTTTTCATCACCACGCCAGTAAGCTCCTGCAATGTTGAGCAGCTTAACAGCTTTGATAAAACTTGTATCAGGGATATGAGGCCCTCGGCAGAGATCGGTGAAGTTGCCCTGTTTATAGAAAGTAATCGTTCCGTCTGCAAGGTCTTTTAAAAGGTCAAGTTTGTACTGATCACCTTTCTCTTCAAAATATTTAATAGCGTCAGACTTGGAAACTTCTTCTCTTGTGTACTTGTTACCTTGTCTGGCAAGCTCCAGCATTTTCTCTTCTATCTTTTTAAAGTCATCGGAGGAAATTGTTTTTTCACCAAGATCAATATCGTAATAAAAGCCGTTCTCAATCGGAGGGCCGATACCAAACTTAACACCCGGATAAAAAAGCTCCAATGCTTCCGCCATTAAGTGTGCTGAACTATGCCACATGGTGCTCTTGCCTTCAACAGCATCCCATGTAAGCAATTCAAGCGTTGCATCTTCTTTAACAGGACGGGTGGCATCCTGCACAACGCCATTTACCTTTGCTGACAAAACATTTCTTGCCAGCCCTTCGCTGATGCTTTTGGCAATCTCCAGCGCAGTGGTACCTTCCGGGTACTCACGCACAGTCTTATCGGGAAAAGTTATTTTCATTAGCTCATTTGAATGGATTCGAATGTACAAGTATCCGAATCATTTTTTGTGAACGCAAAGATATAGATAACAGCGATAGTTTATAATATGCCATTACTAAAAGCCCGCGAAAATTCTTTTATCTTTCACAAAAAATAAAATTCAAAATTCCTGATGAGTAAGAGTGCAGGCAGGTTTATTGGTGTCGTCATCGTTTTTATCACCTCGCTTGCCTTTGCGCAAACGCTTAATCCCGGCGTTGACAGGTGGGCGATTAAAACATCATTGCTTCCACATTCGCAGAGGAAGAACGTTTCACTTCGCAGCTTACTTGCTTTGAGCAATCCCATCGAAAGTAAAAGTAAGGAGTATAATGCCGAGCGCATTCCAACTCTTGTGGAAGGGGATTTGAAAGAAGGAGATCTGGTTACAACCACCGGATGGCTTGAGTTAGTAGCACTTGAAGACGATGCTAAAAAGCATCGCGACGGCGACTATCATATTCAATTGCGAAATTACAGTGCATGGGCTGATAGCTGCCTGATTGTTGAGATTCCCTTTCCCGATTTCATTGAAGACACTAAACTGAAAGAAAGTTGTGCGAAGGCAAGAGCATTTGTGAAAGAACGATTGCTCGGCGGCAACGAACCGTCAAAAAAAGGAACACCTTTAATTCATCCGGCTTACGTTCGCATCACGGGACAATTGTTTTTTGATGCAGCCCACTTGCATGGTGGCCTTCGTGGCAAGACTCCCAAGGGTTATCCGCTCATGCACAGTTATACTTGCTGGGAAATTCATCCCGTTGTTGTTATTGCATTTTCGCCATTGCCGAAATAAGGAAGCGGTTTAATTGTTCTGCGTCGCCATCGCTTCGTCGTCATCGTCACCTTCCGCATACTTTTGCACCCAGGATTGATATTCTTCAGGAGACATCTTGTTCATTTTGTTCAAAAGAAAATCAGTAATAGCCCATATCTTCTTGTCATCGTGCGTGGGGCCATACGCAGGCATGCTCGTCATCTTAATGCCATTCTTAATGATCCAGAATGCTTCTGCAGTTTCAGGCAGGTCGTTTGATTTATAGAACTTTGGTGGCTTGGGATAAAGCCCTTCCGCCATTTCCCATGGCTTAACGCCCGGAGCGCCATGACACATCACGCACATCTCATGGTAATGTTCAAAGCCAATTACAATAGCAGTTGAATCATTCATCAACGGCACTTGTATATCTTTCAATCTTTTGTTAATGGAGCCGTGCGTAGCAGTTTTAATCATCCATTTGGTGAGCGCATTATGAGGAACAGCCTGGCTAATATCATAAGCGCCGGAGTAGATATATATTACAAAGCTGCCTGTTATAATAATAAATGCGATAATGAGCGTGAGAACGATTGTTTTCATTTTACTTATTTTATGCAAAAGTACTTATTCTTTAGCACCCTTATAACGTACCACGATGTAAAGAAAAATCATGCGTGAATACCTGAACATCACCGGTGCAACCAATGTAGTAGCAATGGTAAACGTAAGCATCAGGGATAAAAAATGATTAAAAATATCACCAACGATCAAATAAAAAGTAATGGCCACCAATAAATTGAAACCTACCATTAACGGATAGCTGACCACAGCGCCGCCGAAATAAAAACCGGGCTCAGGGCGGAAGTTAAGCTTGCAAACGGGGCAAAGCGCATTCATGTCACCGAGATGTTTGAGGTGATAAGGATTAGGGTCTTTAAACGCATTTCCTTTTCTGCATTGCGGGCATTTCATTTTAAGTAAAGCCGGAATAAGTGAGGTGGATATTTTTGAAGTCATAATCTAAGTTCAAAGTTTATCAGTTCAAGGTTCAAAGTTAATAGAAGCATGAGCAACTGAATAACTTTGAACGGAATAACCTTGAACAGTATTTTATTCTTTAACAAATCTCCCAACCCATTGCTTATTCTCATCTGCAACGATAATAAAATAAACGCCTGCGGGATAAGGGCTACAGTTTATACTTTCCTGTTTACTGCTAATCACTTCGGTATGGATTGTTTTTCCGGAAATGTTATATATTGTTAGTTTCATGGTTTTGTTTGTTTTCCAGTTGCCGTCTATAATTAATTGATCTGTAACAGGATTGGGATAGATTGAAATGGTATTGTTGATGCTTAGTTCCTTGATGCCAACAGACAAGCAAAGGGTGCTATCGTTATCTGCGCTGCCGACAACGGTAGTAGTCATGCTGACTGAGCCCCCTGAAGAAATAACTGTGTGAGTACTTGCAACATGTGTTGCAGTGTAACTGACAATGGTATTGGCATTACCCTGATAGCAGTCATTATTTCCATTCGCATCGGTTTTAATTAAATAAACGTCACTGTTATCATTCGCAGTGAGGAAGCTATTGGTAGCTCCTGCCATAACATAGCCTTCATCCATGGTTTGGCCGACAGAATATGCATAATCATTTCCTGTTCCGCCATAAGTTTTCGTCCAGAGTACATTACCGTTCGTATCTGTTTTAATTAAATAAACATCAGAAGCGCCTGCACCAAAACTTGCCGTTATTCCGGAAATTATATATCCGCCATCGCTTGCCTGACGAACATCGTTGCCATAATCATTATCGGTACCGCCGTAGGTTTTAGTCCAGAGCGTATCACCGTTCAGATTCGTTTTAATAAGATAAACATCATCATTGCCTGCGCCAAAGCTTCCGGTAAAACCGGTAATAATATACCCGCCATCGCTTGTTTGCTGAACGGCATTTCCATATTCATCATTTGCGCCGCCGTAGGTTTTCGTCCAGAGTGTATCGCCGTTTGCTTTGGTTTTAATCAGGTAAACATCGGCATCACCTGCGCCAAAGCTTTTGGTATAACCACAAATAATATAACCGCTGTCGGAAGTTTGTGTAATATAATCACCCTGTTCGTCGTTGATGCCACCGTATGTTTTAGTCCACTGGATAGCTCCGACGGCATCTGTTTTAAGCAAATATATATCCTCGCCGCCTGCGCCAAAGCTTCTCGTGCCTCCTGAAATAATGTATCCGCCGTCATTTGTTTGTCGCATAAAATAGCCGCCATCTGCATTTGTTCCGCCATAAGCCTTCGTCCACAGTGTATCGCCAATTGCATTTGTTTTTATAACATACATATCCCCGTTTTGCCCGAAACTGCCGCTGGATGCTGCAATAATGTATCCGCTATCTGTAGTTTGCACAACTGAATAACCGGCCTCCGTAGATGTTCCGCCAAAGGTTTTCGTCCATAGTGTATTTCCTTCTTCATTTGTTTTAATGAGAAGGACATCTGTACCGTTGGAATCAGGCCTGGTGATATAGCCTGTTAAAATATAACCGCTGTCCATTGTTTGTTGAACAGCAAAAACACGGCTGTAATTTCCGCCACGTATCACTTTCTGAAACATAATCTGCCCCAAACAATTACCACCAACAAGAATAAGAGAAAAGAGAAAGAGGAGTTTGGTTTTCATATTAAATTGCTTCAGGATTTTTCGGTTTGGTGTTCAAAGTTAGAGTAATTAATCAATGCTTCTTTCAATGTCATTCAAAACACTTGAAAAGGATCATGAACCTTCATCGTGTTCTTTAAAGGATTCAACCTGTTCATGGGTGTCTTTAACGAATTCATTCAAAGCTTCATCAAAGGAATGGGTGACGCTTTAAATTTCAATAATGACCTTGCCTGTGTCATCAATGAAGGCAAAGATTGTCATAATGACGTTATTAATTTCTATAGTGAATAGACAAATTTCATTAGTGAATGCATCGCGTTCATCAATGAAATCGTTTTATTCATTAATGAAACCATCATGTTCATGAATGAACACAACATAGTCATGAGTCAGATCAACGAATTCATTCATGAAAAAGTAATGTTCATTAGTGAAATAATTGAATTCATTAGTGAACACGTTGCTGTCATGAGTGAAATCGTTGTATTCACCAATGAACAAATACTGTTCATTAGTGAACTCGATGAATTCATTGATGACTTCGATAAAGGTTCTAATGATTTTTGCCTTGGTTTATTGAATTTATATCAAAAATCGCATATTTTTCTTTTAATCATTACAGACAAACTAACAAATTTGATGAACTTGTATGATGGGTTTTACAATCAATTATTTCTTTGAATGATTAAGAAACTGTTTAAATTTCATTTGAA
>PLYJ01000052.1 GCA_003151745.1 Bacteroidota bacterium | reverse complement strand
AAGGAACTAAAACAGATTGAAAAGAATCTCCAGGACTGGGTTATTGAAAACGGAAATGAAATCCCTGAAGGCAAGAAGGTGATTGAACTGATAGAGTCCGCTATTAAGTTGAAACCATTTAAACCTCAATATGCATGAAATAAAAAACATACGAATTGAATCAACTACTCCAGGAGTAAACTGATTCACCCCTCCTAAGCCTTGTCTACTAGAACAAGGAAATAATCAAAACAGACTGAAATAAAAAAGGCAGAAAACCTGTCAAGGGGAGCTCGTCTCAAAAAATCAATAATAACAATTTAATAAGTCCAGAAATGGCAAAATAAAGTGAGCAAATCGATGACACATTATACCATAAACACAAACGATAAAGTAAAGAAGAAAATGCAACCAATACATGCCTCAATATCTCTTTGTTTCCCTTTAAAGGGGCTCAGTAAAAATGAAACAAACAGGTTGAACATATCCGAGACTGCACTTACTGTCGAAATCATATACTCCGATAAAATGGCAGAATTTACAATTTACAAAAAGGAAAATATTATTAGTTACAACCTCTTGTGCCCAGACATGTTATCCATAAAAGAAATAAACGAAGGATTAATCTTGCAAGGAAATCCACCATTGATTAGCTGGAACATCCGAGAGTATGAAATACCACTTTTAGCTACGAACCTTTGCCCAGGCATTTTTGCCTTAGACTTATCTGAACTATTGGAGCTAGCTGAAATTGAATGGCTTATTGCCCAAATCTTGTATGAGTTATATTTTAAAATAAAGAACAAGAAAGAGGTAAAAAAGAGGCCCACTTAATAGCATAGGTCATGAGAAAGCTCCACCTTCATGGTGGTTACAGAATCATACGTAACCACCGTGACTAGGGCTTTCGAAAGACTGTTCCAACTCAAAACCTACAAACATGAAGGACAAATTAATGAACCTGTCTGAGCTGGCTGACCTGCTTGAGTATGATGACCAACGCTCAGTAGTGAAATGGTGTAAGAAAAACAAAATCCTCATCCTGCATGTGGGAAAGGCCAAATACGTATCCTCTCAAATGATAGATCAATATTTTGAGAACAAGTTGAAGGGATTTGCTGAAAAGCATTACGACAATCCAGACAAGATAATGGATGCATATCATGCGGATGACAAGGCAACCTTGTCTGAGGCGATGGAAGCTCCAATTACCCCGAAGGTAAAGAAGCAGTTTAGAACAAAAAAAGAAAGAAGCAAAACAGCAATGGATTTTTTGAACCAATTAAAACAAGCATAAGATGGAACTCCTGAAGATACCAGCGAAATACAACCAATGTGGAATCAAGGTGAAATGCCTCAAATGCAAATGGCAGTTAAACGACTCTTGTAAGATGACTGACAAGAAACTCAATAGCTGTGAACATAAAGACAAGCATCGGTTTAATCTGGTAGTGTGCATCCCAGGGAGCAATAACGCAAGGAGGATGAAGATCATTGAAACACGGAGTTTTGATGTCGCTTTGGAAGAAATGCGACTCTTTAGACAAGAGCTACAGATTGACGGCTATGATAAGAATACCGATAAGGTTGAGGTATCCTTGCCGACATATCTCAATTATGCAGCCGACTACCTTGATTGCTTGAACGGAGTCAATACACCGTTACACTTAATCAGAATGCGATCTGTTGCTCATATACGGGATAATAAACGAGTGCTCCTGTTGTTTGGTCAAGTATTGAAAGACGCTGGCTATCGAATTGAATCACTCCAGCTGAAAGACATTGGAGACAAGCACGTGGAGGTGTTTTATAAACACCTGATCGAAGTCCTTAAGCTAGGTAATGCAACGAAGAATAAATACATGGTGATTATGAAGACCTTTTTTAACTGGTGCATTGAAGTCAAAGACCATACTGGAAAGAACCCATTTGGGAAATCAGAGTTGACATTTGAAAAACAAGAAAAAGAAATTTTTACCAGAGCAGAATTTGAACAACTCCTTAAGGCAGTGACCTATGAAAATGGCCATAGCCAAAAATACGGGAAGAAAAGGAATTACTATCGCCCTTGGCTGATAAATGCCTTTAGGCTGTCCCTAGAGGTTGGGGAAAGGGCTGAATCGGTTGTTGAGCTAAATTGGAAGAATCTGATTGAATTGGATAATGGTGTCGAGGTCTTTAGGATCAGCAACCTGAAGCCCAATAGGATAAAATCAGGTAAGGATAAGGGTAGGTTTATCAGGTATATACCTGTAACAAGCAGCCTGAAGAAATTGCTCATTGATTTAGGCTACGGAAAGAAAAAAGGGACTGATTGCCCAGTTTTGGATACTGGTGCCGAAGAATCAGTAAAGTACATAATGCAACTCATTACCAGAAGCTTTAGCCATTTTGTCGAGAAGGCTGGCATAAGGAATCTCTGTCTAAAGGATTTAAGAAAGACTTACATAAGTCATCTAACAGGAGCACTAGGAGAAAAAGCAAGAATATTTACGGGTCACTCCGACACCAAGGTCATTGAAGATCACTATCTGTCTAAGTCGTATTTGGCGGGAAATCTTGGTGATTTTAAAATCTTTGAAGAATAATCCCAATACTATTTATCTTTTGGAATTTGCCCCTATACTTATAAATGAGATTGGATTCTATCCGAATTGATCTTGTTGGGTTGCTGGAGGGGTAATTACCTCCAGCTACTGCCCCCAGCTATAATATGGCAGAAATCAAATAACATAAAACGCAGTATAATATGGCTATGACAACATCTCACTCGAATTCCACTACCAGTAGGGCTAAGACTTACAGGAAACACCTCAAATTTTATCTTCCAAGATTGGTATTTGACCACCTTCATTATAAACTGGCTGTTGCTCCACCTGTTTTCACGTATGACATAGACAAATTCTATTCAATACTTAATGACCTTTCAAATGTCATGTATTCAAAGGCGACAGCTGCTGATAATGGAATGCTCCCATTATATAGTGGCTATCTCAAGGCGAAATATAGTAGTGAATATACTCTTTACATGAGATACCTTTTAAATCATTGCATTATTTGGTCATCAAGGAAATTCAAGGCAGGTAGGTGTTTGTATTTCAAGTTAGTTGATTCAATAATATATGAAGGGCTATTAAATAGAGAATATTATAAGAACAGAGATATAGAGGAAGTAGATAACATACCCTATTGTTTCCCATCTGATGATAGATATTGCGTTAGAACCCTTGACAGTAAAGAGATTAAGAGATTTAGGAATTTGCGGAAAAACACTGAAATCGTTGAGATAAAAATTGATGTAAAAAGTAAGGTTGGCAGGTATATAACTACTCAATTTAACCGTGAAAGGGACAGGATAAGACACTGCTCAGATCACATCAAGGTGATGGAAAGGTTTTATATGGATAATCTGAAAATCGATGTCCTACGGGCCAGAGATTATTGCTTAAATAAATTCAATGCTGAAATAGAAGAAGCAAATGGCAATACAGACCTCATTGCGAAGGCCGAGAACGCTTTTGATCAACGAATGCAGTCAATCCATCAGATAGGTGACAAAAGCCCTTCTAGCATGCTTAGATTTACTCGTGGGAAGACAAATAACCGAATTGATACCAACCTGACGAATATGGCTGCTGATTTAAGGCCATTCATAATTGGCTTTGACCAAATGAGCTACCTGGACTTGAGCAATTCTCAACCAGTCCTGTTCAATATCATGCTCCAGAAGTACAAGATGTCCGCTAACAGCGAATTGCTTGGTGAAACCGCCATTTATGAAGAAAAAACCCTTTCAGGACAATGGTATGAATACCTCATTATGGTCTTCGGCATTCAAGGGGACACTGAAAAAGAGAAAAGGGATAAGGCAAAAAACATCTGGATGCAGGTCGCTTATTCAAAAAACAATTATCGAAAATCTACTGGAAAGATTTTTCACAGGAAGGAGAAGAAGCTGTTTAATAAAGTATTCCCCGAAATATTGAAAGTTATTGAACAGGAAAAGGCCACAAATCATGAAAATTTTTCAATTGGCCTTCAAAAGATAGAAAGCAGGGTCTTCATCGATGAAATAAGCAAGGAGTTGGTTGAGGTGGGCATAATCCCATATTCAATGCATGATGGATTTCTTGTCCCTAAGGATAAGGAGGAAGAGACGTATCAAATCATGGAGAGGGTATTGGAAAGGATTCTTGGAAGGATTCCAGTTATTGCCATAAACGGAGTGAAGAGGTACCCTAGTGATCCAAACTTACCTGCACCAGAAATTATGATTGAACCAATTGCCGAACTGGTTGAAGCAGATTACCCTCAGAAGGTAATCAAGAAAAAGGGATATTATAGTCCAGAAGAGCTAAAACGAATGGCAGAAAACAGGAGGCGAAAGTCTCGTAACAAGATTTATGATGTATTGAAATCATGGAGCTATGAAACACATGGGGAACCCACTCCAAAGAGGATAAGCCAGTATACTGGCATGGCTGTATCGACTGTTAAAAACAACATCGGAACCCTTCAACCGAGAATAGATGAAATTTATCAGGTAGAGAAGGATCGATTAAGTGAAATTGAAAAATTACGTGAAATTATGCGGAATAGGCGTAGACCATGAAGGTAGCACCCTCAACAAAATAAAGGAAATTGAAACAGAAAAAACAGGAAATAAGAATGATAGCCAAACGAATGCTTCAACTGAATCTCAAGTCCCTGCCATTTAATGTAATGCTAACAGGTGAAAAGAAGGTCGAATACCGTGATATCAAAAAATGGATGAACACTAGGTTATTTCATAAGGATGGCAGTCCAAAGCAATTCGATGAGGTCAGGTTCACCCTTGGTTATGGATCAAGCCAGCCGTATTTTATTTGCAAGTTTAGCGGTCTGAAGAAGGTCAGAAATGTCAGCAAGAAATACACCAATGGACTTGAGGTGAGGTTCAAAGGACTGCGTTGGGCTATAAGACTCGGTAAAATCACAAAAACTGGAAACATAAAATGATTAACCCTCAGTCAGAAGCCTTGATTTTGAAGATGGAGGGCCCACCTCCACAGTGAGCGATCCAGCCCTGGCTCCGCTCCCTTCATTTTGAGAAAGATCGAAATTGGAAATTTCCGTTACCTCGCTTACATACAAAAATTCAATTTGGCCCATAAAGGAGCTAATTAAT
>PLYJ01000047.1 GCA_003151745.1 Bacteroidota bacterium | reverse complement strand
TTTTATATTAGCGATTAGTATTATTCAACGATGAAAAAAATACTTTATAAGCTTCCGGAAAAGGATTTTTTACGTGTACACCGGTCCTATATCGTGCGTGTAGAAAGTATTTCTGAATTTCAGGAAGGTTTTTTGTCCATTGATAGGCGATTGATTCCCATTGGCAAATTGTATAAAAAGCAGTTGATGGCACGATTGAATATTTTTTAGTTGTCTTAAGGATAATTTTTTCTTTTTGTGATTCAGTTCAATTAAGATTAAATCCTGCTTACTTTCGCGCTCTTAAATAAGAAAGAGTTTACAATTTATCATTTACGTTTATGTGTATTTACCGTGAACTGTAAATTGTAAGCCGGTTTAATTATGCAGTTTTCTATAAACGCTAAGGATAAGCAGAGTAAAGCAAGGGCAGGCGAGATCATTACTGCTCATGGAAACATATTGACTCCTGCTTTTATGCCTGTCGGAACTGCCGGAACAGTGAAGGCAACGCACCAGCGTGAACTGAAGAATGATGTTCATGCGCAAATTATACTTGGCAATACCTATCATCTTTATTTAAGACCCGGTTTAAAGATTCTCGAAGAAGCAGGCGGATTGCATCGCTTCATGAACTGGAATCTTCCGTTGCTTACAGACAGCGGTGGGTACCAGGTATATTCACTTGCGGACACAAGAAAAATAAAAGAAGAAGGTGTTTCTTTCACATCGCATATAGACGGATCAAAGCATTTTTTCTCTCCTGAATATGCTGTTGATATTCAGCGCATCATTGGCGCTGACATCATCATGGCGTTTGATGAATGTACTCCGTATCCCTGCGAACACAACTATGCAAAGAAATCAATGGAGATGACGCACCGTTGGTTAAAGCGTTGCTGCAATCGCTTTGATGAAACGGAGGGAAAGTATGGTTATGATCAGACTCTATTTCCTATTGTGCAGGGAAGTGTTTATAAAGATTTGCGCATTCAATCAGCAGAAGCAATTGCCGCTGAACAACTGGAAGGTAATGCCATAGGAGGCTTATCTGTAGGAGAGCCGGCTGAAATGATGTATGAAATGACGGAACAGGTTTGTTCCATCTTACCGGAAGAAAAGCCACGTTACCTGATGGGAGCCGGAACACCTGCAAATATTCTTGAGTGCATTGCATTAGGCATTGATATGTTCGACTGTGTGATGCCTTCCCGGAACGCAAGAAATGGAATGCTGTTTACAGGTGAGGGAATCATTAACATAAGAAATGAAAAATGGAAAGGTGATTTAAGTGAACTTGATCCTGAAGGAACCTGTTTCGTTGATCATGATTATTCTAAAGCCTACTTACGGCATTTGGTGATAAGCAAAGAGATATTGGGTGCGCAAATTGCAACGCTTCATAATCTTTCGTTTTATTTGCATTTGGTTAGCGACGCAAGAAAGAAAATTGAAGAAGGAAGCTTCTTTGAATGGAAGAATCGTATGGTGAAAAAGCTTATCACGCGATTATAAAAACAAATACTTTTAAAAACGAAAAATGAATAAGGAATAATTAATAAAGGCAGTCATTATTCATTTATTACTTATTCATTATTACTTATTACTTATTACTTTGAAGATTCTCGATAAATACATCTCAAAGAATTTCCTCACAACGTTCTTTCTTGCGTTGGTGCTCATCATTCTCATTTCTGTAGTGTTTGATATTACTGAAAAGATGGATGATTTTATTGAACGGCATTCACCATTCAGAGAAATGGTTTTTGATTATTATCTGAACTTCATCCCTTACTTTGCAAACTTATTTACACCGCTCTTTGTCTTTATTGCTGTAATCTTCTTCACGGCGAAGATGGCAATGCGTACTGAGATTGTGGCCATATTAAACAGCGGCGTCAGCTTTCGCAGACTGTTGATGCCTTATATGGCATGTGCCATCTTCATTGGTGGAATGAATTTTTATTTTAACGGATGGTTAATTCCGCATGCTAATAAAACCAGGCTTGAGTTTGAAAATAAATATATAGGAAGCCCTGTTCCTTCCAACGACAGGAACTTTCACCGACAGGTTAGCCCGGGTGTCTTTTTTTATATTGAGTCTTACAACACGAGGATGAACATTGGATCGCATTTCTCAATAGAAAAGATTAAAAACGGCAGCCGTTATTATTTTCTCAATTCCGACCAGGTTACATGGGATAGCATTAAACAAAACTGGCGTATAGACAATTATTATATACGTGAGATTAACGGCATGCATGAAAGCATTCGTAGCGGCACGCACCTTGACACAGTCCTTTCCATGAGCCCGAAAGATTTTAAACGCAGAGACGATATCATTGATGCAATGGATTCTCCTACTTTAAATGCTTTCATTCGCGAACAGCAATTACAGGGTTCGGGAAAAATCAACACGTACCTGAACGAAAAGCACAGGCGGATATCCGGTCCGTTTGCGACGCTTATTCTTACGCTCATTGGTGTTTCACTCAGCAGCAGGAAAGTTCGCGGAGGTATTGGCCTGCAGATAGGAGTAGGAATGCTTCTTGGCTTCGCCTATATTTTATTTATGCAAATAACAAAAACCTTTTCTGAAAGCAGCATCATCCCGCCTTTTGTAGCCATGTGGCTCCCCAACATTATTTTTCTTTGCATTGCTTTATCGTTGGTAAGGTATGCGCCGAAATAAATTTCATTTCAAAGAGGTGTAGTATTGCTAAAAGATTAAAGCCGGCAGCTGTCGTTACATCACAACAAACTTCGTTACAATCACCCCATGCGCAGTTTTTAGATAGAGAAAATAAATTCCTCCGCGAACGTTCTTTATTTCTATCGGGAAATGATGCTCACCCTCACTAAAATCCTCCACTGACTCAAAAACATTTTGTCCAAGAATATCTGTAATAAGAATAGTAGTATTCTCAGCCGATTCAGCGCTAAATGAAACCGTAAACGTTGCTTTATTCGGATTCGGATATATAGTTAATTCTTTGAGAGCACCAGTCTCTCTTATTCCGGTGAGGCAAGACGCATCGCAAACCCTGTAAACAGCATGGCCTGTTATTGTTCCCACATACAATTCACCGTTCATATCCTCTCCAAAAGTAACCATGTCAGGCAATGAGGCAGTAGTAAGGGTGTTAGTATATACACCCGGATTTATTTCAGTGAGGTAAGAATTTGCCCAATGCAGTAATCAGCAAAGAAATATTTCCCGGAAAAGGACGGAAACTGAGTGCCGCGATAAAGATAGCCGCCTGTAATGGCGCAACTTCCGTCGTTATGGTTATAAGTATAAATGAGAAACGAATCGTTCGATTTCGATCCGCAGCCGGCGAGATTATAAGCTGAATCGCCTTCATAGCAATGCCAGCCGTAATTGATGCCTCTTCCGCTGTGAACGGCTTCGCGGTCAATTTCTTCGTAATTATCCTGACCTACATCACCAATCCAGATTTCACCTGTCTGGCGGTCGAAGCTGAAACGCCAGGGATTGTGCACCCCATAATCCCAAATCTCATCCCTGCCTGCTTTCCCTACAAACGGATTATCTGCAGGGATTTTGTAAGGAACAGTTGTATCACTTACATCAATGCGTAAAATCTTTCCGAGAAGAGTGTCTAAATTCTGTGAGCGATTGCCGGGATCGCCTTCACTGCCTCCGTCACCCATCCCTATATAGAGGTAGTTGTCAGGCCCGAAATTAATATCGCCGCCATTGTGGTTATTGAAGGGTTGATAGATCGTTAGTAATATTTGCTCGCTGGCACCATCGCCCTGGTTCGCATCGCTGGTAGAATGGAAACGTGAGATTGTTGTAGCGCCATCCACATGGCGGGTATAATTAACATAAAAAAAGCCATTGCTTTTATAATTCGGATCAAATGCAAGACCAAGCAATCCTTGCTCGCCGCCTGATACCACCTTGGTAGAAATATCAAGAAAAGGTTGAATCAACAATGCTCCCGTTGAATCAATGATGCGTATGGTGCCTGACCGGTCAACTATAAACAATCTTCCATCGCCGGCATTCTTAATGTCAACGGGGGCGTTAATAGCTGATGTGACGAGGGTTAATGTTACCTGCTGTGCATGCAGAAAAGGAAAGGCAAGAGCGAACAGGATGGATAAGAAGTATTTGTTTTTCATTGTGAAATATAAATTTCTTTTTAGGATAAAAAACCATGCCAAGTAGCCAATTGGGGAAATATCTTTTTAAAATCTTTCTTCTCCTTGAAAATGCCATACATCGCCGAACCGCTTCCACTCATAGAGGCATATATGGCGCCGTTATCATACAGCTTTTGTTTAATGACAGGCAGTTCGGAGTATTCCTCAAAAACAAAATCCTCAAAATCATTTTTAATATTCTTCTTCCATGTTTCAACCTCCATGTTCAGTAGCTTGTGAAGTGATTGAGATGGTTTTGAGGGCTTCACTTTACCATAAGCATTAGCAGTACTGATATGAATATCCGGTTTAACGATAAGGATGTGATATTTATCGAGGCTGAGCTTGATTGGTTCCAGCACATCACCTCTCCCTGTTGCATAACAGGGTTTGTTCTCAATGAAGAACGCGCAATCGCTGCCAAGGATGCTGGCATAACTCATCATTTGTTGAATAGTTAAGCCAAGAGAAAATATTTTGTCAATCAGCCTAATTGCGTAAGCTGCATCTGACGAACCGCCACCCAACCCCGCACCAATAGGAATAATTTTATGCAGGTGCATACGCACCGGCTTAAGCGGAAAATCTTTTTCAAGAAGCCGGTAAGCACGCACGCAAAGGTTTTTCTCCTGCGAAGAATACGTTTCAACACCTGTAGTTTTAAAAACAATGCCGGGATTCTTCTTGCGCGAAATCCCGCGTGTGCGGGATTCATCAACAACTACGTCCAGCACATCGCACCATGAAACAGGATAAAAAGCAGTTTCAATGTTATGGAACCCATCCGTTCTCTTTTCAAGAACATGCAGGCCGATGTTTATCTTGGCGTTGGGGAAAGCAACCATATATAAGTGGCAGTAGGCAGGAGCAGTTGCATCCTGCTTACTGCCACTGCCTACTGTTATAGTGTGGAGCTGGCGGGATTTGAACCCGCGTCCAGACAAGGAATCAATGCGCTTTCTACATGCTTATTGATGTTTGATTGTCGGAATGTGCAACGCCCATCACCGGCTTAACACAAACTTAGTTCCTTTGGTTTCGCTGCCGCTGCGGAACGAAGCAACAACTATCCTGTGCTTACGATACTTCGATTGGGAAACCGACAGGAAAAGTCTCCCGGAAGTAACTAGCAAGGTTAATCCTAGATTAAGCTGCTAATGCGTAATTATAATTGCCATTTAGGCAGTGAATGTTGAGATTAACGGGCCATACAAACAACGCCCGGCATGCTTACACACCTATTCATCTTGCTGTCAATTCCTGTCAGCCCCTTTTAGTTGTAAGAAAAACAAAGGTAGGGATTCTTTTGTAGCTTTACTCACTAATATAAAATCAACACTCTATGAAGACAAAGCTTCTTCTATTTCTTTCCCCCTTTCTTTTTGCCTGCAATTGTTTTGGACAGATTACTTTTCAGAAAGTAATTGCTTTAAACTATGGCAGTCTAGCAAACGCAATTCAACAAACAAACGACGGTGGTTATATTATAGTTGGCTCTGCCTTAATTGACACCTCTGGCAATGAGGATATTTGCCTTGTTAAAACAAATACTAATGGCGATACTCTTTGGACAAGAACATTTGGAGGAATTAATGAAGATGAAGGTTATTCTGTTCAGCAAACCTCTGACGAAGGATATATTGTTGTAGGGTATTCAACTAGTTTTAGTCAAAACGGAAAAATTTATGTTGTAAAAACTGATGTGAATGGTGATACACTTTGGACACAAGTGTATGGTGGAACTGGCCTTGAAGTTGGTAATTTTATTCATCAGACTAGTGAGGGAGGGTACATTATAGCAGGAAGTTCAAATAGCTTTGATGGTGGTGTTGATAATGTTTATTTACTTAAAATTTATGCTAATGGTGATGTTACCTGGGGTAAATCATATAGAGCGGCAAACGGAGAGGCTGGAAAATGTGCTAACCAAACTTCAGACAGTGGCTATGTAATTTGCGGTTCTATAGATAATCCTGGTTTTGGCTATTCTAATCTTTATTTGATTAAAACGAAAGCAAATGGTGATACACTTTGGACTAAAACTTATGAAACCACAAACGGAGATAGGGGTTCTGCAGTGCAGCAGACAATGGATGGAGGATATATTATTACAGGTACAACATCAAATATTAATGAAGACACTAATAATATCTTTTTAATTAAAACAGATGCTATTGGTGATACACTCTGGACTAAAACTTATGGCGGAACAAATTATGACTATGGACTTGACATTTTTCAAACAAATGATAGCGGATATATTATTGTAGGAAATTTAAATAATCATTCTGACACTAGTGCAGGTGCTTATTTAATTAAGACTAATGCGAGGGGAGATACCCTTTGGACTAAAATATATGAAAGAACTAGATTTAGTTATGGTGCTTCTGTAAGGCAAACTAGTGATGGCGGTTATATTGTCCTTGGAAATACTGGTGCATTCAATGGTGTGCGATACTTAAATGGATTGTATTTAATTAAAACAGATGCAAATGGAAGTAGCGATTGTAATCAAGGTAATACTAATACTATTGTCGGTTATCATACCGTAATAGCGAGCAACATCAATACAACAATATTTTCTGGCGGTACAGCATTTCCGGCTAACACCATCGTTGGCAGTGGTGGTTATGATACAACCTTTTGCTTCTCCACAGGCGTCAACGAACAAACCCTCAACCACACCATCACCATCTATCCAAACCCTGCCACAGATCAATTAATAATAACCGGCAATTGGAAAAGCAAAGTTATGAAGCTTACAATATATAACATCCAGGGCAAGAAGCTGCTCTCCCTCCCCTTGGGGGAGGGCTGGGGTGGGGCTGTAAACTGTAAACCTTTCCCTTCCGGCATCTACTTTGTAACCGTTGTCTTCGACGGTGAGCTCAGCCGAACCGCTGATGAAAAGCAGCAATGGGTGGGGAGATTTGTTAAGGAATAGGCCTTCTCTATAAATAGTTCTCTTTTCTTTACCAAAACACGTCAGTGCCTTCACAGATCATGTCAGTGCTTTAACAGAACACGTCAGTGTTTCGATAGAGCACGTCAGTGTTACGACAGAACACG
>PLYJ01000205.1 GCA_003151745.1 Bacteroidota bacterium | reverse complement strand
TAAGGTTTTTTTAGGAAGGTACAGAACGACAATCCGTCGTGGTGCGTCTGCACCAACACCTGTTGCGTGTGCACCAACACTTGTAGCGTCTGCACCAACGCCTGTTGCGTGTGCATCAACACTTGTTGCGTTTGCACCAACACCTGTTGCGTTTGCACCGGGCACTGTTGCGTTGGCCCCATTGAACATTCTCTTCGTATTGTCTGTTTTTGAATTCCTTATCACGCTATTTATTCTTTTAAAAAATCCTGATGTTGACATTTGAGTTTTTCTATTATGTTGCATGTTAATTAATCATTGCCATTGCTCTGACAGGGGAACCGTCAGCGTTTTCAATATTCAGAGGTAAGCATTGAAATGAAAAAATGCCTTCGGGAAGTTTATCTAAATTAGTCAGGTTCTCTATTAATAGAATCTCTTTTTCTAATAGTATATAATGGTTTGGCAAGTTTTCGGGAGTAACTTTTTTTGCCGAAACAACTTTATCCACTGAGAAAGCATCAAAGCCAATACCTTTAAGCTTGAATGTTGCCAACCACTTTGCTGCTTCCCTCGTTGGGACAGGGCAATCGTCAAAATAACTTTTGGTATTCCATTTATATTGCCAGCCGGTAAAAAAGAGGATGAAATCCGTTTTAGTTATCATGTCCCGGTACGACTGAAGGTATTTTAAATTAATTTCTTCTTTGTACTGACAAGGAATTACGATTGCCTTACCAATAAATTTGTCAAGTGGAAACTGGTCGAGCGATTTTGTGTTTTTTAATATATGACATGGAGCATCTATATGCGTACCAACATGAAGAACTGAAGTCATTTTAAGTTCGGCAAAACCATGTTCATCCACATTATTTAGTTCTTCAAATTTAGGTGCTTCGGTGTCGGGATACACTGTAATTTTTTCGTTGAGAATGTGAGAGAGGTCTATAAGCAGCCTCACCCCCGGACCCTCTCCAAAGGAGAGGGGAGCGGCAGATGGAGAAGCATTTGATTTTGAAAGAAGGGTCATTATTTATTTATATATAATATTTCTTTAAAATCAAACCGCAGATGCGCAGATTAAACCAAATTTAAAAGCTGCGACTCTGCGGCTGATTCCGTATGTTCATGCTTTTATTCTTTCACGAATCGTCCCGTCCATCTTTCTTTTTCAGCGGTAACTTGCACAAAGTAAATACCAGGCGACAGTGCAGAAACATCAATCTGAATTGCGGATTGCGGATTTTTGATTGCGGATTGCCTATAAACTTTTTCACCCAACACATTATATATATCTAAAGCGAGGGATTGCTTCACTTCGTTCGCAATGACAACTGTCAACTGATTTCCGGCAGGATTGGGGGAAAGGATAATGTGATTGTCATTACTGTAATTTTGAATACCAAGAACGATAGTAATACCCACTGAAATCTGGCAGCCATACTCATTGTTTACTGCCACATTAAAATTGCCTCCGTGAGTAACAACGAGGAAAGTATCAGTTGCACCCGGGATAAGCGTTGAGTTATCATACCACTGATAAGAAGTGTATGTCGGATCAGTGCTGCAATAAAGGGTATCCTGATGCTGTGTTATAACAGGTGTTGGCGGAGAAGGAAATACATGGATAAGATTGGTAACGACAAGGGTATCGCTGGCTCCACCATTGAAAGCAATAAGCATAGCATTGTAAGTGCCCGGTGCATTATAGCAAATGCCCTGAGGATTTTGAACTGTGCTTGAAGATGGAGCGCCGCCAGGGAAGTTCCACTGCCATGAAGTGGCATTTATTGTGCTAATATCCATAAAATCTATGCAATTGCCGGAGCAGAATGTCGTGTCGCTTGATTGAAAATCAAGAACACAAGAAGTAAATTTTACCAAATAAGCGTCGTGATTTTTCATTTTTGTTCGTCCATGTAATCCATTGTAAGTATTCTGAAAACCGCCTGAAGCGATGTCGCCGCCAGTTGTGTCTGCTGTACTTGATCCCATATACACATTACCGGCATTATCTAAAGCAAGACTTGTTCGCTGATCTTCGTTGGCAAATTCTCCGTAATAGGAAGCACACAGGCGATTGCCACCAGCATCAAACTTCACCAGGAAAGACGAACAAAATGTTTGCGGACAGTTTATGCAAGTATCCTTAAACCCTCCCGATGAGATGCTGTCGGTGCTGCTCGTTACTCCTGACAGATATACATTACCAGTAGCATCGGCAACTGCGCTCCAACCTATATCATTTCCCGCTCCACCGTAGTAAGTACCCCAGAGGCGATTGCCGGCTCCATCAAATTTTACAAGGTAGGCATCACCATAAAAACCATTACCTCCTCCAAAAGTATTCTGAAATCCGCCTGAGGCGATGCCAGTTGTATCGGTAGTTTGTCCTGCCATATAAACATTACCGGCAAAATCGGTGGCAACGCAGTATGCCTCATCAAGAAATCCCCCGTAGTAAGTAGCCCAAAGGCGATTACCATTGGCGTTAAATTTTACAAGGTACGAATCCCAAAATCCTCCTCCAAAAGTATTCTGAAATCCACCTGAGGCGATGCTGTCAGTACTGGTTGTTAATCCTGCTATATACACATTACCCGCAGCATCTGTTGCAACACTGTTACCTTGGTCACCACCAGCTCCTCCATAGTATGTAGCCCAGAGGCGGTTGCCATTGGCATCAAATTTTACAAGAAAGGCATTACTTTGTCCTCCCACTAAATTATTCATGAATCCTCCAGAAGCAATACCAATAGTGTCGTAGGTTGTACCGGCGAGATATACATTACCAGCAGCATCGGTGGCTACGCTGTTACCCACAGTATTAATCGTTCCCCCGTAATAAGTTGCCCAAAGGCGGTTGCCATTGGCAGTAAATTTTACCAGGAAAGCATTCTGAATACCTATACCTCCCGCTAAAGTATCCTTATACCCTCCCCAGGCGATGCTGTCGGGATTTGCGGTTGATCCTGCCAGATATACATTACCTGCAGCATCAGTAGCTACACTACTACCAATTGTGAGAGCACTATCTATTCCCCCGCCGTAGTAAGTACCCCAGATACGGGAGTTTTGTGCTGATGCAAATTGAGGGATGAATACTGATTTTAAAAATGTGGCTGCTATAGCGTAAGTAAGTAATTTAATTTTCATAAGATTTGAATTTTGATTTTAGTTTAAGCCTCATCCGCCCTTTGGGCACCTTCTCCAAAGGAGAAGGGATGAAACTATTCCAACAGTACTAATCGTTTATTAAAATTTTTATTTCCACTTGATAACCGGATGATATATATACCTTGCGAAAGCTGATCTGCTTTAGCATCAAAGAGCACCTGGTACTTGCCGGGATGTTGATTGCTGTTCACCCCGTTGGATGAATATCCTACGGGGTAAACCATTTTTTTTACCCTGTTTCCTATGGCATCGAAAACTTCAAGCCGCACATCAGTTGCATTAACCAGCGTGTAGCTGAGCATCACGTTGTCTTTAGTGGGGTTGGGCTGAATGTTGAATGAAACTACTGACTCTATTGCTTCATTTAATCCAACGGGAAGTATGTTGACAGTGTCCGCAGATACGGTAGGACCGCAATGATTATAAGCATATAGCCATACTATATATGAGCCAATCCCCGGAAATGTGTGGGTAGCTGTCGAAGTGAGAGTGGTGGAAGAAGCGGAGCCGTCTTCCCACATCCACACGCATGAATCGGCTGTGGCAGCGTTGGCAAGAAACGAGACATCATTACCATTGACAGAGAATGAGAATCCGCCGGTTTCAAAGTTTCCTGCTGTCTGAAAGGAAAGAGTGATCGGCACTGCCACCCAATTAAACTTATGATCTTGGAATAGAAAATGATTATCAGGGTCAGTGATGGAAACAATATAATAATCTCCATTACACGTGCCTACAGGAAGTGTAATTCCCGGCAAGTTTTCAGATTCATCATACGTGTCAAGATTACCGGGATAAATTCCCTGATCAATACCGCAGCCGCTAACGGTGCCGAAATTTGAATTAGGAATATCAACAGTATGTAAAACGCGACCTGCACTATCCACGCAAAAGCCATAATTAAAATCGCAATTACTAAGATTAACAAGGCAGTAACTTGTTTTAGTTGCAGAGCCGATAATGGGCCAGGTAGTGGCATCAGGATTGGGAGTTGATCTGCGAAGGGTATAGGAGGACCAGTCGTCAATATGGGTATGTCCATGATCGCGATCATAAAACATTGTTCCGGCTTGGCGATCATAATATGTCATGGTATTTCCGTTGCGATGGTAAATGCGTTGGATTACTAATTGTTTTACAGGGGTGCTATCGGGACACAATGTATCAAGGCAGGAAACAGGAGTAGTGCCACAAAAGCAGCTATCTATGCCATGAATTTCCAGCGGACCCCCTCCGATGTTAGGTGTGGAGTTGCTGAAAATAAGGTGGCCGGGGGATGCTGTTTCTGAATGATGAAACATGATGTCCATAGCAGATGCAGTCATTTCAGGAAGCAAATCGCAATCAGTGGAAACTCCATCCGGGTATTTGCACCCGGCAGGGTTTTGAAAAGAGCATCCAGTGAAAACAGGATCGGGAGGAGGATTGTTGCCGAACGTTATACTGAAGTAGCCAACTGTGCCGGTATCACTAAAAATAAATAAATCTTTCACTACTAAACTCCAAGTGCCATTTGGATTTAAGCCCTTGTTATATATATTGAGTGATTGCTCGGGATAATAAGATCCGATGAAGGGTGCAGTGCCCTGATAGATCCATCCATTGGTTGCATTTTCTTCAAAGCAGGTGCCGTAATAACCGCCGCCATCACCGCCTTTCTGATCAGCCAACATAACGATGCTGTCATTTGGAGCGCGCAACATTACGCGCAAATCTGCCACAGTGGTACACCTGATGTCAAGGCATATTATTACTAAACCAAAAGAAGAACTTGTTGCAGTCGGCAAACCTGAAACACTTATAGGAATGTTCAACGTATCGCCATTCACAGGAATGGTATATAGAGTGGCATTCGTGAACGTCTGAGCGAATAATAATGATGGTAAGAGAAGAAAATAAAAAGAGAAAAAAAAGGATTGCGGATTTAATCCGCAATCCCTTCCATAAAATGTCGTGAAATGCCTCTTACAGGCGCATTGCT
>PLYJ01000159.1 GCA_003151745.1 Bacteroidota bacterium | reverse complement strand
AAGCTATTTCAGGAAGGGACAACAGCCATTTTTTATGCTCAAACAAGGGTTACACTACCCGGGCAGCACATTTCACGGCCTCACTCATTATATATGTACCACCGCAAGGCTGCGAAAACCTGCAACACAGCAAATGGGTTATTTTTTAATCTCTTCTAAATACACTTTCACCTCATCTACAGATGTGCTCACCTGCAGAATGGTAGTTTCTAATTCAATTACTGAACATTTAAACTCCTCTGTCCAATACGTTACCTTCCATTCTTCATCAATGTTCACTCTGCTGCTATCAAGCAAGCCTTTTCTTTTAGTGTTATCCATGACGTTTGGTTTTTTTTAATTGATACCAAAAAAGCATGCCATCTCAAATTGCTTTTGTGAAAGATAACATTATTTAATGCATTAACCAATAGATTTGAAACTAAAGTAATGTATCAGTTTGATGCTGATTGAATAAAACAGCCGCAGATTTGCAGATTTTTGTCATTAAAATGATTTTTAATCTGCGAATCTGCGGTGAAGATTTTAAACTGATGCACTACCGAAACTAATTATACATTAAAGCGTTTAGCTCATATAAATAAATTTATATACAATGAAACTAAACGAAATCAACTACATTAAAAACAGACCGGGCCTTTACACCATTGTGGCCGACGATAAAGGCGGCATCACAGCGCAATCTATTATTGACGACTCCCGCATCAAGATTACAAACAATGTGGAACTGGGCAAGCTAAGCACCATGACGGTGTGTACAGCAAGCGGCGATATTATGCTGGAGGATGTTTTTAAAGAAATGAGCCGACACATAACCATACATGCAAAAGAGAATGACCAATTCCTGAAAGAATATTTTAAAAGCCTCATTCCCGATTATGATACGAAGCTCTTTTATCCTTCACACATGAGGAAAATTATAAGCTGGTTCAACATCATTAAAGATAGGGTTGATTTTGATTCATCTACTAATACGACTACAACATCTACGAATACGAATAGGTACTAATTTACGAATAACTCGGGACAGGTGTACGAATTACGAATCGGCTCCCTTTGTATATTGCCATTGATTCGTATTAAGTAGATGAGTTTCGGGCTCCATTCGTAAATTCGTACCTATTCGTATTCGTAGATGGATTTGTATTCGTAGATATATTCTACATTTGGCACGCTAAAACTAATAAACCAAAATCCATTCACCATGAAAAAATTCATATTATCGCTTGCCTTTGCAACAACCATGCTTGCTGCCACTGCACAGCCACCGCAGGCTGCCAATGCGCAGGATCTTCTGTATCCGCAGGAACTGCTGTCTAAAAAAGGCACACCCATTTTGCCCGAAGCCAAAGACTGGTCTATCGGCTTTGATGCAAACTTTCTTTTGGGCTATGTAGGCAATTTGCTGCATGGCACCACCGCCACCAATGCTCCGCTGGCGGCTTATGAGTATAGTCACAGCATAGTATTTAAGATGATGAAGGATGCCAACACGGCTTATATTGGCGTGGTGCGCCTTGGAAATGTTTCTACCAAAACCACCACTCCCATTGTGGATGAAGTAAGCCCGGGCACTCCTACTACCCCCGCGCAATATGTTAGTGACACCAAAACCACTACCCAAACCACTATTAATCTTGCAGCAGGCATTCAGAAATATCGCGGTCATGGGCGGTTAAGAGGCTTTTATGGCGCAGGCGTTGGCCTCACCTTCGCCAACAATCTGAACGGCATTGGCGGCCACGACGCTTATACTTATGGCAATGCTGTGAACACCACCTACCAGAATGCTGTAACCGCCGCCTCCACCAATTTTGGCACCGGCGTTGACGGAAACCCAAATATTAATGTACCCAATGCCACCCGCGCCACGGATGTAACCACCGGCACTGTCTTCGGCATCGGCGTGAGAGGGTGGATAGGCGCAGAATATTTCTTTGCTCCTAAAATGTCAGTGAGCGCACAATATGGCTGGGGCATTGGCATTTTAAGTTCAGGAGGAGGCTCAACAACGCTGGAGTCCTATAATAACACCACCTCCGCAGAACAAAGCATCACTACCAATGGAAGCAAAACATCAGTCTTTTATATTGATGTAGATAATATGTCGGGACAAATAATCCTGTCGCTCTATTTTTAGAGCATCTACGAATACGAATATACGAATGGAGCCGATTCGTAATTCGTACACCTGTCCCGAGTTATTCGGGATTCGTACCTATTCGTATTCGTAGATATATTTTAACACTTGCTTGTAATTTTTTGACAATCAGCAGGTTTTAGCTCCATAAACAATGCAATGTTGAAAAGAATAATAATATTTTTTTGTAATATCGTAAAGTAGTTTACATTTGCACCATAAACCATAAAAACCATATAAAAATATGAAAAAAATCATCTTATCAGTTGCACTTGCCACGGCAATGTTTGCAGCAAATGCTCAAGACAAGAATAAGAGCGGTATGACAATAGCGCCTGAAGCAGGTGATTGGTCACTCGGCTTTGATGTAGTACCCGTAATCGGTGACTTCGGAAATTTGTTCCATACTACTGCTCCGGGTTCATTATCTCAAATGCCTCTTACCCTTGTAGCCCTTCATGTAATGGATGCCAATACAGCATGGCGTATGAGAGCGAGAATCGGCTTTGGCTCAACCACGCAGGACAACATGGTTCCGTCAGACGCAAGCACTACATTCCCACCGGCACAGGTTACCGACGAATGGAAGCATAGCTACATGGACATCACTCTTGGCGCCGGCATCCAGAAATCAATGGGCTCAGGACGTGTTCACGGCATTTACGGAGCGGAATTAGCAGTTAACTTTGGCAGTATGGATGATACCTATTCTTATGGTAACCCATTTGCAACCAACGCCGCTGCTAATAATTTTCTGGGTGAGACACCTACTTCTACTATCAACTTTGGAAGACCTTTCGGTAGTGGAGTAGATACTGTCGCTAATGTAGGCAGCAGAACAACTGAAAATAAAGGAGGATCTACCTTTGGCATTGGGTTAAACGGATTTGCAGGCGTTGAGTATTTCTTTGCTGCAAAAATATCTCTTAGCGCTGAATATAGCTGGGGACTTGCTTTAAACTCAACAGGTGCAGGAACACTTACAACTGAAGCCTGGAATCCAACACTTGCAGTACCTGCCGCTACTACTTATAGCAACAGCACAGGCAAATCTTCCTCATTTAGCCTGGATGTGAAAAATGCTGCTTCAATCATCCTGCATTTCTATTTTCAATAATCATTAATTCTTAAATGGAAAGTCGTCCCGATCCGTCGGGGCGACTTTTTGTTTTTAGAGCCGGGTCGTTCTTCAGTGAGATGTTTTTATGTTTTTACCTGCTCATTTCTTATCTTGCATCCCCTTTCTAAATCTAAAATTTCAAATCTAAGTTTAAATGACATTTCTTGATTTCGAAAAGCCCGTAGCAGATTTGGTGGAGCAGTTGGAGAAGACCAAACAGTTTGCTGAGAAGAACAAGTCTGATGTGAGCGCCATCATCAGCGAGTTGGATAAAAAGCTGGATGAAACACGTCAAACGCTTTATAGCAAACTTACTCCATGGCAGCGGGTTCAGCTATCCCGTCATCCTGATCGCCCTTATTCACTTAGTTATATTGATTACATTACGGGTAAAACATTTATAGAAATGTTTGGCGACCGCAACGTGAAGGATGATAAGGCAATTGTGGGTGGCTTTGGAAGCATTGACGGCATGACGTGCATGTTCATAGGGCAACAGAAAGGCAATACTACCAAGCAACGCCAATACCGTAACTTCGGCATGGCTAACCCTGAAGGCTATCGTAAGGCATTGAGATTGATGAAGCTTGCAGAGAAATTTAATAAGCCCGTTATAACCCTCATTGACACTCCAGGGGCTTACCCCGGTCTTGAAGCGGAAGAGAGGGGACAAGCAGAAGCCATCGCCCGAAATCTTTTTGAAATGGCTGCGCTTAAAGTGCCCATCATTTGCATCATCATTGGAGAAGGCGCTTCAGGAGGCGCTTTAGGCATAGGAATAGGTGACAGAGTGCTGATGCTTGAAAACACCTGGTACTCTGTTATCTCTCCTGAATCATGTTCTTCCATTCTTTGGCGAAGCTGGGATTTCAAAGAAAAGGCGGCAGAGCAATTAAAGCTCACCGCAGATGATATGCTCAGTCAGGGATTGATTGACGGCATCATTAAAGAACCTGTTGGCGGAGCGCACACTTGCCCCGAAGCAATGTTCAAAATTGTGAAGGCGGAAATTCAAAAACATCTCTCAACGCTGCTCAAAATGGAAACTTCTGTTCTTGTTAACGAAAGGATTAAGAAGTTTTGCTCTATGGGAGTTTATAATGAGTAATGAAGTCAGTTATGACTTCATTAGTTTGCCAATGGCATTATCATAAAGTTCTTTCGCTTCGGTAATATTTCCGAAAGACTCTTCATCAATTAATAACTCCCCGTCGGTTACAGTTCCAAGGTTAGCCCACTCAATAGTTGATTTAGAAAGTATCTCAACAAACCCATCTAACTTTTCTTCGCTTACAGAAACAACAATCCTGCTTTGCGCTTCTCCAAAAAGGAATGCATCGGCCCTGCAATCAAAATCAGTCTCTATAGTAAAGCCAAGATTGCGAGGCATGGCTGATTCGGCAAGGGTAATAAATAATCCTCCATCAGAAACATCATGCGCTGATTGAATTAACTTCTTTCGAATAAGATCGCGTACCATTTGTTGCACGCCATATTCTATATCAAGATTAAAATAGGGTGCAGGTGAGTTTTTAATCTTGTGATAAGAATAGAGATACTCGGAGGAGGCTATATCGTTTATTGATTCACCGATCATAAATATTGAGTCGCCTGCTTTTTTAAAATCAAGCGACATGCGATTGTCTTTATGTTCAAGCAAGCCAAGCATGCCAATGGTAGGGGTAGGGAATACAGGGCCTTCATCATTGCTTTGATTATAAAAGCTCACATTACCACCAGTTACAGGAGTCTTAAACTTAATACATGCCTTACTCATCCCTTTGATAGCATGGACAAACTGCCAATACACTTCTTTGTTATACGGATTGCCAAAGTTGAGACAGTTCGTGATAGCAGATGGCTCAGCGCCTGCACACACTAAGTTACGTGCAGCTTCAGACACAGCAATGGCAGTGCCTGTTTCAGGATCAGCATATACGTATCTTGAATTGCAATCAACTGTAAAGGCAATGGCTTTGTCTGTTTGCTTGATATTGACGATTGCTGCATCTGCAGGTGCATTGGTAGTCATATTAACGGTACCTACCATTGAATCATAATGTGTATAAATCCATTTCTTAGATGCAATGTTAGGATGAGAAAGAAGAAACTTTGCAACTGCTTTTAAATCTTCAGGTTCTTCAACATTATTAATATTGAACTTTTTATTTTCCTTGAAATATTTTGGCTCTGTGTATTCACGTTGATAAACAGGGGCACCACCACCTAAAACCAATTCATCAGCAGGAACATCAGCGACCAATTCATCCTGCATGTAAAACTGCAAACGATCACTTTCTGTTACTTCACCGATAATGGCACAATTAAGATCCCACTTGTCAAATATCTTTTCTACTTCTTTTTCTTTTCCTTTCTTCACCACAATCAACATTCGTTCCTGAGACTCACTCAATAAAATCTCCCATGCATTCATATTCTTCTGACGGGTGGGTACTTTATCAAGATGAATCTTCATCCCATGTTCTCCCTTAGCAGACATTTCAGAAGTAGAACAGATGATTCCTGCAGCGCCCATGTCCTGCATGCCGATTACACCGCCGGTTGCAATCACTTCTAAAGAAGCTTCCAATAAAAGCTTTTCCTGAAAAGGATCGCCTACCTGAACAGCAGGAAGATCGTCAGCAGAGTCTTCATGCAGATCACCGGAAGCAAACGTTGCTCCGTGAATGCCATCTTTGCCTGTAGAAGAACCAACTATATATACAGGATTGCCAATGCCATAAGAAATTGCAGAAGCAGTTTTACCAACTTCAACAATGCCGGCACTCATTGCATTTACCAATGGATTGGTGTTATAGCAATCATCAAAGAAAACTTCTCCTGCAACGGTTGGAATGCCGAATGCATTTCCATAATCACCAATGCCTTTAACAATGCCACGCACCATCCACTTGGTTTTTTCCAGGTTAGGATTGCCAAAGCGAAGTGAGTTAAGTTGCGCAATAGGTCTTGCACCCATCGTAAAGATGTCGCGGTTAATTCCGCCCACACCTGTCGCAGCGCCTTGATAAGGCTCAATAGCAGAAGGATGGTTATGTGATTCTATTTTAAATGCACAGGCTAATCCGTCGCCAATGGCAACAAGCCCTGCATTCTCTTCTCCTGCTTTTGCAAGCATGTGCGGACCATCTTTTGGTAATGTCTTCAACCAGGTGATGGAGTTCTTGTAAGAGCAATGCTCACTCCACATTACAGAGAAAATACTTAGTTCAGTAAAGTTAGGCGTCCGTTCTAATATCTCTTTTATGCGTTCAAATTCCTCAGGCAATAAACCAAGACTCTTTGCTGTTTCTTCTGTTACGAACGATTCTTCCAATACGTTTGACATTCTTCTTAATTGTTGTTCGTGATTATTTATTGGCAAAAGTAACTATAATTTATATTCTCTATTTTTGGCAAAACAGAATTAATAATTACATAATAGTTCAAAGTTATTCTGTTCAACGTTCAAAGTTAAGACAAACGCAAACTACTATTGAACTTTGAACTTTGAACTGCGCAACATTGAACGGAAATAATTATGCAAGTTGTCTTAGTCCTCGGCTACACTTTTCTTTTCATTTTCATCATCAGGAGGATGAATTTCTTTTCAGTTGAAAACATTTCCCCCAATTTCATTTCGCTTGTTTTTGTATTAAAGGTTCTTGCCGGTTGTTCGCTTGGACTGCTTTATACTTATTATTATAAGGACAGGACAACAGCAGATACCTTCAAATTTTTTGATGACAGCAAGATCATTTCTAATCAGCTATTTCAATATCCAAAAGATTTCCTTGAAATGCTTACAGGCATCAATGGAAATGCTCCAAACCTCGATATTTATTACAATAAAATGAGCACATGGCTTAACAAGGACGTACTGTTTAACGACAATAAAACAATTATTCGTCTAAATGTTATATTTAACTTGTTTTCAATTGGTTATTATTATGTAAATGTAGTTTTTATTAACTTCATTTCCTTCATCGGTTTGATTGCTTTATTCAAGCTATTTCAATTCTATCAAAAGGATAAATCAAAGGAATTATTTGCAGCAGTAATGCTTCTCCCTTCCATGCTTTTTTGGGGCTCAGGATTGTTGAAAGACGGATTGCTTTTGTTTGCGTTGGGTGTTCTTCTTTACTCTTTTAATAAACTTGTTTTGCTTAGAGAAAAGCAGGTGCAAACCCCGACGAGGTTTAGAACCTCGTCGGGGTTACCTATCAATCTTCTTGCTGTGATTCTCTCAGGACTGCTTTTAATTTTTACCAAACTGTACGTCATCATTGCAATTCTGCCGGGATTAATTGCCTTGTATTGGTCAAAGAAAGACGGATGGAAAAGAGCACTGTTAAAATTCACTTCCATCTACCTCATATACCTCATCGCCGCATTTAATATCGGAACGGTTGTTCCAAAGTATGATGTAACGGACTTAATCTACTGGAAGCAAAAGAACTTTTGCGTTCAGGCACAGTTAACACAAGCGAAAAGCGTAATTCAAATTCCACAATTACAGGAAAATGTTTTCAGCATTATTCAAAACTCACCCCATGCCACGGTAAATCTGCTGACGCGACCAACCATTACCGAAGCATCTTCACCGCTTATGATGATGAGTGCCTTCGAAAACATTTTTATTCTTCTAGTCATTCTTGTATGCCTGTTCAGTGCAAAGGGAATAAAAAGAGAAAGCGCCGCGCTCTTTATTTTTTCCATCATCTTTGTTATTCTTATGTTTGATCTGATTGGACTTATTACACCGATACTGGGGGCTATGGTCAGATATAAAGTGCCTGCGCTGCCGTTTTTGATGTTTGTCTTTATTAGCCTTTACGATAAACAAAAGTTTCTAAGCAAATGGAAAGGAGCAAAGCGAGAAATGAGCTAAAGAATAGATACTTAAGCCTGATTTAGAGTAAAAACCCTCATTTTAATACAAATTTTCAACATTTCATTGTCAAACTGTCTAGTCCTGAAATAGCTTGACGGTTTTTACAACCCATTTTAATAATGAAAGAAGTAAAAACCGATGACAAAAAGGAACAATTTCCTAAAGAGTTTTCAAATGCATTTAAGCGGTGGCTGATAC
>PLYJ01000247.1 GCA_003151745.1 Bacteroidota bacterium | reverse complement strand
ACCTTGCAAAACTCTCGTTGTAGTTGTAGTTGCTATCAATGTGCCGCTTGCAGGAACAGTATCAATACTATTGCAGCAGCTACATACTTTTGAGAATATGCTCCTGAATGAGTTAAATTTCCTGCAACAGTAATAGAATAAGAGTTTGCTATTCCTGTACCACCATTAGCAGGAGGCAATACTCCTGTTGCTCCGGTTGTTAAGGGAAGTCCTGTGCAATTAGTTAATGTACCTGATGTGGGTGTGCCCAAGATCGGTGTCACCAAAGTTGGTGAGGTGGACATAACTACGTTTCCCGAACCTGAAATTGAATTTGAAACAAGGTTCTTGCTTCCATTGGTAAAGACTACCTGTGATGCAGTGAGTCCTGAAACATTAACAGTTCCATTAAAAGTAGTAGTAGAGGCTGTCCCCCCCAAACTAATGGAATTTGCAGGAGTATTATTATTGAAAAGATTTACTGTTTGAATAGCATTTCCTGCCCCTATATTCCATGTTCTTGCATTAGCAGTATTACCAATACTAATACCTGCTGTGCCCGATTCCATTGTCAACGCTCCGGCAGAAGTATTTCCAATAGAAACTGCTCCTGTTGAAGTGCCGGTGTTGATGTTGGTGGCATTGTTGGAACTTGCATTTAAATTCACTGCAGCCCCTACCGCTGTTAACCCCGCATTCGCTGCAAGCAAACCTCCTAAAGTACCCGCGCCTGAAACATTAAAGTTAGATGATGCCGCTGTGTGGAAGTGTTTTGAATGTAGTTTCCGTTGCCTGAAGGAATATCAGAGGCTGCAATTGTGCCCCATGCAGGCGCAGCTGATGCCGCACCGGTGCCTGTTTGTGTCAGGAATTGTTTTGTTGCAGAGGTGTTGCCTCCAAGTGTGCTTAACACATTGGCTGCCGATCCATACCATACATCATCTGTGGCAACAGTAGTGGGAGCCGTATAAGAAGTCCATGCCGGAGCACTTGCTCCTGCCTGTATTATTTCTCCTGCTGTGCCAAGGGGAAGCATGATTGTGGCGCCACTGCCTGTTTGATAGGGCACTGATCCTGCAGCGCCGCCGGCGATGTTGGTTGCTATAGAAGCTGTTCCTGCGCTGGAATCAAGCAGCTTAGTCCATGCAGAGCCATTGTAATACCAAAAGCCCGTGGAAGTAAAAGTACCATTCGTAGCTGTTATATATATTGTAAGCCCTGTTGCGGGAGTTGCAATTACACTTGCCTGGGCACCCGTCATGCGTGGTATCAGGATGCCTTTTGATGTAGAGACAGCATCCAAAATGGCTGAGGCATCGGGCGAAGCATTATTCAATCCTAATGCCTGCGCATGAAGGGTGCCTGACGGCATCATGATAAGACACAATGCTACAATAAAAAAAATGCCATGTATTTTTAAATACAAAGTCTGCATATAATTAATGTATTCAGTTTTTGTTAGATAAGTACCTTATTTTGTTTGAATATTACGACAGTTCTCTTAATTATTTTGAGCAAAAACTGTCATGATCTTACATATTATATATAATAATTCAGAAAAGCGATTAGTTTGTGGTTAAATGAATGGAAGTGTTGTGGTGATTGTAACCACAGGCTAAAGAGACTTAAAAAGCACTCCGGTTCAAGTACCCTTTATTTAGAAAAATCAGAAATAAAATCTGAGGGTCGGATCAGTCAATCAACTTATTTCTATGTGCATAGTTTGTCAGCTCTACGTTGCTGTGCAACTGTAGTTTTGAGAGTACCCGTTCACGGTAGGTAGCAATTGTGTTAGCACTTAAGGCTAACTCTTTTGCAATAACTTCCATGCTTTTGCCTGAGGCGATTTTGCAAAGAACCTGGAATTCTCTGTCAGACAGAAGTTCATGTGCCGGTTTTTCCAAATCAGTTTCAAAATATGCTGCCATCTTCTCAGCCAGTGTGCTGCTGATGTATTTGAGTCCTGAACAAACTCTGCGAATGGCAAGCACCAGTTCATCTGCTGCACTTTCTTTCGATACATATCCGGAGGCGCCGACTTTAATAGCCTGCACGGCATAACGGTCTTCAGGATGCATGCTTAACATTAAAACTTTAAGCTTGGGATAAAGCAATTTAATTTCCTTCAGGGTCTCCAGCCCGTCTCTTCCGGGCATTGAAATATCGAGTAAAACAAGATCAGGCAAGCTTGCTGAGAGGGCAGTAAGTACTTCAGAATGCGAAGCTGCTTCTGCCATAACTTCCATATCACTTTCTTCTTTCAAAATTTTTTTCAATCCTGATCTGATCATGGAGTGATCATCGGCAATGAGAATTTTTATCATAAGTGTTTTAAAGCAGGTATATTAACTGACACTACCGTTCCCTTACCCGGTTTTCCCGTAATAAACAAGGTTCCATTTAAAAGATGCACGTGCTCCCTGATGCCGATAAGACCTATAGATTTAGTATTTCTGATTTGTTCTTCATTAATTCCTTTTCCATTATCTTTTATTTCAATCAGCAGTTTTTCTGCATCCTGTTCTATCAGTATGCTCACTGAAGTGGCTTGTGCATGTCTTGCAATATTGGTAAGCGCCTCTTGTACGCTACGGTAAACAGCGGTTGCAAGTTCTGATTCCAGGTTCATATCTTCTGGCAGGCATAACACCTTGCACTTCACTCCGGTTATGTTTTCGAACTGATGCGCCTGCCATTTCACTGCAGCTATAACACCATGATGATCCAATATTTCAGGACGCAGATCCGTAGCAATTCTTTTCACCGATTCAATGGATTGATCTATCTGTTTGATGAATGAATTAATTTCATCACTGAAATAATTTTGCGTTCCGATAACGGGCATTTTTCTTCGCATCATCGAAACATCTATTTTCAATGCTGTAAGCCGTTGTCCAAGCTCATCATGTATTTCGCGTGCAATATACTTTCGTTCTTCTTCACGTGAAAGCTGGGTATGTTCAAGAAGCTGGCGCAGTTCTTCAGTTAGCTTATTTATTTCTTCTTCAGATTGTTTTCTTTTCGTCACATCACGAAGATTGGAAATGATTCCTTTTAATGATTCATCATGCAGCATATTTGTAATAAAACCTTCCAGCCAAATGTAATGCCCTGCCTTATGGCGGGTGCGAAAGCAAACCGGAACAGGTTTCCCTTTGGCTGCCAAAACCTGCTGCATCACATTTTTCAGAATATGCTTATCATCAGGATGCGTGAGTTCTGTTACTCCGCCCGCCTTTATGCTATCTTCTATTTCCCACCCTGTAAAGCGACTGGCAGCAGGACTACGATAAAAAGGAATAAATTTTTCATCCAACAAAGAAATAATTTCATGGTTGTTCTCAGTAAGCTTGCGGAATTTTTGTTCACTTTGTTCAATTTTCAATTCATAAACTTTTCTTTCTGTCACATCGCGGAAGTTGGTAATGATTCCTTTCAATGATTCATCATGCAGCATATTCGTAACAAAACCTTCCAGCCAGATGTAATGTCCTTCCTTATGGCGTGTGCGAAAGGAAATGGGAATCGCCTTTGCAGGGCAGGCCAATGACTGCTGCAGCACATTTTTCAGCCGATCTAAATCATCAGGATGAGTCTGGACTACTACTCCGCCAGACTTTATTCTTTCTTCCGTAGTCCATCCTGTAATGCGATCTGTGGAAGGACTGCGATAGAAAGGCATAAAATTTTCATCTGACAAGACAATAGTTTCAAAATTGTTTTCAAGAAGCTTGCGGAATCGCTGTTCACTCTTTGCTAATTCTTCCGTTCGCTCAAGCACTTTTTGTTCTAACTCCTGACTTAATTTCAGCAGCTTCCCTTCAATAAGTTTTCTTCCTGTAATATCTACTGTGGCTGTCTGGTAACAATCTTGTCCATTCAGGTTTATTTTATTAGTGCTCGATGATACCCAACTGATTTTTCCGTTCCTGAAAATAATCTGAACTTCTGCATCTCTTACAAATCCGTCCCTCCGAAGTTTTTCCAATATCTCATCACGCTTCTCAGGATACATAATAATGTCTAATTCGAGAGATGTTTTTCCAATCATTTCCTCCCTCTCCAATTCCAAAAAATCCGCAAACGCTTTGTTTACTTCTATATATTTTGCTGTCCGGATTTCCGTAATGACTTTCATGACAGGGCTTTTATAAAAAAGAGATGAAAACATTTGCTCACTCGCTATTTTTTCAGCTATCTTTTTTTCAAGCTCCGCATTAACCTGTCTTAACTGTTCGTCAACTTTTTTTCGTTCTGTAATATCTTCGGCAATGCCAAGCAGGTAGAGAGGATTTCCGTTTTCATCCCGCACAGGTATTTTCTTGGTATGTATCCAACGGTCACCGTTCTTTGTCTTGATAGGCTCTTCAGGAATATCTATCGGGACGTTGCCGTTTAAAACCTCTCTGTCCTTCGTTGTGAAAAAGTCCGCCTGCTCCTTTGGGAAAAAATCATAATCGTTTTTGCCTAATAAATCAGTTTTTGAATACCCCAGCAATTCTTCACCGGCTTTATTAATGCGAAAAAAGCGTAATTCCTTTGCATCTTTTACAAAAATCATGTCGGGAATATTTTCAAGAACCGTATTAAGAAAATAATTTGTTTCCGATAATTCTTCCTCTGCTTCTTTGCTATCAAAATCTCTTTGGTTGAGCAACAAGGTGTTGTAATAAATAAAAACAAGCAGGGCAATGATTGTGCACATGATAAGAATGGTAATTCCCACCTCATACGAAACAATGCCGTTCAATTGCAGATAAAGACGAAGCAACCCGAGAATTAAAGGAATAAGAACAGCGATTGGAATTAACCTCCTGGCTATGATGCTTCCTGTAAAAGGTTTTGTTAATTCTTTCATCACTCCTTTATCAGGAGTGACGAATAGAATGGAAAGGGAAATAAAAATAAAACTGAGGCCCGTGTGAATGGCCATGGACACATAGGTAAGGTTGCCGTAAAAAGCCTTTACCGTTAAAATATATCCCAATAAAGAAGATAAACCAAAGAAGGCGACGCTTAAAGCCAGGTAGTGCGAAGGCATTCGCTTCCTGCTTGTTTCAAAATTTATGAGCAACATGGACAGTCCGGCACTTATAAAACAAAATGCAGCAACCGGTGACATGCGGGCATAAAGAGGATCGAAGGTTTCAACAAAAATTTTATCATCAAAGAGGATGGTGTCTATATGTGAATCAAATCCAAAAACAAAACTCAAAAGCTTCGTAGCGTCAACGAGGAACACTATAAAAGCACATGCTTTGCCTGCGATTTGTTTGAGCCTCAACTTATTTATTCCGGTAAGAAGAAAAAAGGATAGCGAGTAAAGAATGAACGATACTGCTGTTGCCGGGTTCATGGGTGGCAGTTTGGGCAGGGGATGTATAGAAATGTTTAATGCCAAACTGCCAACCCGACAGGGCAAGCATAGCGATTACAAAGACAGCTGCAACCAGGTAGTTAGCCCATCGCTTTAATAGTTCCTGGAACTTTACGTCAGAAGTTAAAATCATTATTAATTAAAAATGTTGCGGTAAAATTAATAACAATGCGCTGCATTAGTAAAGCGGAACAAATTATACCATTAGCCATTATATAA
>PLYJ01000084.1 GCA_003151745.1 Bacteroidota bacterium | reverse complement strand
GTATCAGCCACCGCTTAAATGCATTTGAAAACTCTTTAGGAAATTGTTCCTTTTTGTCATCGGTTTTTACTTCTTTCATTATTAAAATGGGTTGTAAAAACCGTCAAGCTATTTCAGGACTAGACAAATAATGCGTTTTTTATGCTAAATTGTGGTTTTTAGTAAAAACCGGAGAAGGGAATGCTGTTTATTAACTGCCGGTAAGCAATCACACCCACATGGCACTTTGAGCATAACTACAAAAGCAACAGGCAAAGAGACCATTTCGTTAGAACCCCGCCATAGCATTTAGAAAGCATTAGGAGAAGGAGTGGATTTAAGATTATAAAGAACCACACTGCAAATGCCACCCGCAGGGTAAATAGCCCCAAAAAATAAGCCCCACCGCGGCGAGGAGAATCCCCATGTAAAATATTAAATCAGTCGGACACTGTTGAAATTCTTTTGATAAACAGCTACCGGATGATAAAAAACTACTACTTTTCCTCACTAATTTTATGTGACATGAATAAGCTTACTTTTTCCGGTCACGATTCTTTTGAATGTCGCCACTTTTGGTTGAAGAAAGGATATGACCATTTAATTAATGATGGAAAGTTTAATGATGAAGCGGTTGTTGCTCTTGGCGTTGGAAGGGATATGGTCACTTCTATCCGCTATTGGATGAAAGCATTTGGATTAGTTGATGAGAAGGAAGCGCTTACTTCATTCGCTCATCTTATATTTTCTGAGAAAGGTTTTGATCCTTATTTAGAGGATGAAGGTTCTTTATGGCTTTTGCATTTCCATCTGGTGACAAATGAATTTGCTTCTATATATAGTTTGATTTTTAATGAACTTAGAAAACAAAAACCTGAGTTCTCTAAAGAACATGCATTTCGCTTTGTGCAAACAAAAGATTCCGGCATAAATGAAAATACTTTCAGCAAAGGCTTTGAAGCTTTTACTAAGACGTATGTTACGAAAGGAAGTGAGACAGAAGAAAACTTCGACGGAATATTGAGCGAGCTTAATCTTGTTGAAGAAATCAGGAAAGAGAAAATAAATCATTACTTAATTAAAAATGATGATAGGATAAGAATTCCTTCTGAAATCATTCTATACTGTATATTATTAAGTAATAACAGAAATTCAATTGATTTTGAGAATTTATTACAAGGCAAAAACAGCGTAGGAAGTGTTTTCGCCTTGACAAAGCAAGGACTTGCTGAGAAATGATATATCAATTTACAAAAACGCATTGAATTATTTAAGGCATAGTATTTATTCCCAACACCAAGACAAAAAACAAAGAATCATAGAGATTAAAAAGAAAATAGAAGAACTTAACAGAATGCTTTTATGTCAGCCATTTCACGAAAATTCTTCAATAGTTTAATTTAGGAATATTTTATTTGGACTACTTTTTACTACATTGAGGTAATCTGAAATATCCTTGCCTGTGCCTTGTTCATCACCTCCTGTTGCATTATTGCGTTTGATTTTCAATAAAGCTAATTGCAATTCTCCGGGTTCTTCAACCCTGTCAAAATAATCATCTTCCACATCCGTATCAAATTTGATTGTTTTCTCCCCATTGACCGGAAGATTAATCACACTCGTTCCCCCTTTGCTGCCATGCAATTTAAACAGCGCAGGAAAACGTTTTGGATTAAAAGGTTTTTCATCCTCCTTTTCCTTTAGTTTCTGTCCATTTTCAGGTTTTTTAGTTTCCTTTTTCTCTTCTAATTTCAGCGTGTTCTGTAATAACTTAAATAACTCACTGTCCTTTGGAAGATTTTTTGCGAATGACTTTATAAGTTCGGAAGTGTCTTCACTTTCCAAGTCAATAGATTCTTTTCTATGGCGGTTAATTTCATCCAACTGACTTTTACGAAGCTTATTACCAAGATAATCACGGAGCATGTGAGATTCATCCCCACCTTTTAAGCGTTCACGGTCGCTCATAAATAGTTCTTCCCTGAAATCCGCTTTCATCTCTGTACAATCGCAATGAACGAGCAAATAATCTTTGAGCAGGTTAAATTTAAGCGTCCTGGTAACGAATTCAGATGTATAACTTCCCTGCACCTGTCCATTCACCGAAAACATCACCGACATATTGTTTCTGAAAAAACGGTCTCCAATAATTTTCTTTGATTCTTTTACATTCCTTTTTTCAAGCTTGGGCTTAAAAACATAGCAGGTAACTTTTGCTTTGCCGAAAAGTTCATCGTTATATTCTTCGGAGAAAAAACTTTCCACATAATCGTTTTTATCTTCTTCAAGTCTCCTTTTAAGCCCATACAAATCCAGTTCGAGTACTTTATTATTCGGGTATCTTTCCTTTTTGTCAACCGTGTAAACAGGCAGCACCGGCTCGAAAAGAAATTCATTCAAACTTTGATTCAAATCCTGCGCAAATCCTGAATATCCTGATGGAAACTGATAAGAATATAATTTAATGACAGTTCCTGTTTTGAATTTGCGGTTGAAAAGTTTCAAATCCATTTCACCTGAATCAAATGAAGGAATAGCTCCATCAATTTTAAAATATTCAAAATAGCTGAAACGACGGGTATCTGATGAGTCCCCGATTTTACGTTGCCTGCATAACGTGAACCCAAACTTGCCCGTATTATCATGTCTTTTTGAGCCTATCAATTGATACCTTCTCTTCCCGCAAAACACAAGTGCACCACTACCGCCCATATTGTACTTTCCCTGCACGAAGTGAATGTTGATTTTATTTCCACGAACAAGAGATAAAAAAGTGTTTTCAAATTCGTGTGGATGCTGTCCTTCTCCGTTATCATAAATAATCACAGAAGTATTTCGAGGAGGTCCGTCAGCAACAACTTGTATTTCCTCTGCTTGCTTTCTTCGATAAGTTTGCAAATCCCATTGCTTATGCTCCGGAAAAAACTTATTTATCGCTTCTTCCATGGTGCGGGGTGCATTCGGTGCTTTCGGATCAATACCTGCATCAAAACATTTCCGCATTAATATAGCGTCAATGGAATTGGTAACCTTTTCTACCAATGCAGCAATAGGACTTGATTGCTGCCCTCTGACTATTCCAAAAAACTTTTCATCACCGCCAAAAGGAACCCAATTCTCCTGTTTGAAAATGTCCTGATGGTTATTTATTATTTCATCAACAGCATCTTCAGAAGCAGCGAAAAAGAGTGACTCAAAAATGGTTTTTGGCTTCATTACACCATATATTTACGGAAGTTGAATGCAAATGAACCCATTCCGAATAACAATTCAAAATTTAAAAAAATAAAGAAATAACTTAACCGTAATTGAAGAGTAACAAAAGAAAAACCGGAAGGAGAAAAGCTATGCTCTCAAATTCACCTTCTTTTTCTCAATAATTTCGCGCAGCTTAATCATAGCATAACGCATCCTGCCAAGGCAGGTATTGAGGTTAATATCCAGCACATCGGAAATCTCTTTAAAGCTCATGTCACCATAATGACGCATAATAAGTACTTCCCGTTGCTCGAAGGGGATTTGTTCAATCAGTTGGCGGACACGCGCATGCTTTTCGCTGCGAATCATTTCCTGCTCGCCATTACGCGACCTTTCAGGCATCACATCAAAAGGGCTGTATTCTTCGGTGTCATGCACCATCGGCATCCGCTTGTTCTTGCGGAAATAATCTATCACCAGGTTATGTGCAATCATAGTGGCCCATGAAAGAAACTTACCTTCTTCGTTATACCCGTCATTACGCAACGAAGCAATAATCTTAATAAACGTCTCCTGGAACAAGTCCTCAGACAGCTCGCGGTTACGCGCTAAGAAGTAAATGGAAGTGAAGATTTTTTGCTTATGACGCAGTAGCAAGGTTTCCAAGCCCTGATCGTTACCGTTTTGATATAGCTTTACAAGCTGCAGGTCAGTGAGAGACTGTAGGTGAATCATAGGATATATCTGCTTTAAGTGTTAAATAAAAATTAAAGTAGATATTCTTCCTATATATGTCTCTGGTTTAGTTTTTAAAATTTACTGTTTGTGATCCGCCTGAAATAAATTATGAGCCAAATATAGTATGGTTTAACGACAAAAGCAAATAAATGTTGATTAAAACCTAATAAAATTGTAAAATATGCTAAAAACATGGGAAAATTAAGAAAATAAGAGGATACGGAAATGAGGTGGCTCATGTTCCTTATACCCTGCGACCAATAAACTTAATTTTTTCTCTCCCGATTTTTTCTCGTGCTTTGCAGTTCGCCTTGAAGGATGACAACAGAACATAAAATAATTATCGCCATTGACGGCTATTCCTCCTGCGGCAAAAGCACGGTGGCAAAAGCCCTTGCAGCAAAGCTCGGCTACAAGTACATTGACTCGGGTGCCATGTACAGGGCTATTACGTTATACCTTATACGTCATAACATCCCGCTTGAGCAATTCATTGCCATGACTGTCGAAGAAAAGAATGCACTACTCCATAACCTCGACATTGATTTTCGTGTAAATGCTTTTACAAGGCATTCTGAGGTTCATCTCAACGGTGAAAATGTAGAGCAACATATCCGCGGCATCCGGGTGTCTGATATGGTAAGCCCCCTCAGCACCATTCATGAAGTGCGCGAACAAATGGTGAAGCAGCAGCAAGGCTTTGGAAAAAGAAAAGGCATCGTTATGGACGGACGTGATATAGGCACTACGGTATTTCCCCATGCCGAAGTAAAAATCTTTATGACTGCCGATAATGATGTTCGCGTAAAAAGAAGATATGATGAGCTGGTAAAAAAGGGAATACACATATCCCTTGAAGATGTAAAGAAGAACATTGAAACCCGTGACTACAACGACACTAACCGTCGCGAAAGCCCTTTACGCAAGGCTGATGACGCCATCGTTCTCGACAACACCAAACTAAATAAGGAAGATCAATTAGATTTTATTCTTGACCTCATTCGCAAATATTACCCGGACGTTTTGAGAAAGAAATTCTAACATCTACGAATACGAATCTCATGCGAATTTACGAATCGGTACATATAACATCGGAGCAATGAATGAACATCGGAGCAATTCGTATATTCGTACTTATTCGTTATTAGTAGATATGCTTACCTTTGCCTTATGAGAATTTCTATTGATCCTCATTCCGGTTTTTGTTTTGGTGTGGTCTATGCCATTCAGATGGCGGAGGAAGAGCTGGACAAAAGCGGTTCGCTTTATTGCCTTGGCGATATTGTTCACAACAACATGGAGGTGGAACGCCTCAAGGCAAGAGGGCTGAAGATCATTAACCATGAACAGCTATCTCAGCTTCATGACACAAAGGTTTTAATCCGTGCTCACGGCGAACCGCCGGAAACCTACAAGACGGCTATCGAAAACAATATCGAACTCATTGATGCCTCCTGCCCTGTCGTGCTCAAGCTGCAAAATCGTGTGCGCACCAGCTTTGATGAAGCCGTGGAAACAGAAGGACAGATTGTTATATACGGAGAAGCAGGTCATGCCGAAGTAAACGGATTGGTGGGTCAAACAGATGGCAAAGCCATCATTGTGAAGACGGCCGATGACCTTGCCAAGATTGATTTCTCCAAGCCTGTTTATTTTTTCTCGCAGACCACCAAGAGCACCAAAGGCTTTGAAGAGATGAAGGCAATGATTGAAGAACGGATGCAAACCTTTCAGCAAAGCTCAGGCGAAGATGAAATATTTTCATCCAACGACACCATCTGCCGGCAAGTGTCCAACCGCGAACCACAACTTGAAAAGTTTTCTACCCAGCATGACGTCATTGTTTTTGTGAGCGGCAAGAAAAGCTCCAATGGCAAAGCCTTATATAGCGTCTGCAAAGCAACAAACCCTCACTCCTATTTTGTGTCCGACACCGATGAAATGGAAAAGCAATGGTTTGCTGATGCTGAAAGTGTCGGCATTTGCGGGGCCACTTCTACTCCCATGTGGCTGATGGAGAAAGTTGCTAAATATTTGCAGGAGCTAAATACAGTTACTGCCTGAGGCTATTCATCTGCGAATACGAATTAGTAAGCATAAGCAAGTTTGCTGTGGTGGCAGGTTTCCCAACTTGCAACTACCTGCTATGTAAACGGATCGGAGTTGTTAATATCAATCTAACATTTCTATAAAACAACAAACCCCGCTCCAATAAAGGAACAGGGTTTTGTTGTAACCTAAAGGTTGCCGCAATTAAACTGCTACGGATTTAAGCACCTACCAATGACACCGGAAGTGCAACAGAAACAGCACCGGTTCCTGCCGTGTTGTAAGCCAACACGAAGTAGAACCAATTAACTGCAACTGCCGAAGTGTTGGTGTCAATAAACTCGGTTTTAGTAACCGAAGCCACCTTCACAGCATCAGTGAAATTTGATGTAGTGCTTCTATACACCTCATAAATACTAACATCATTTGCAGACGTTGTATTTAGAGGACGCACCCATCTTATCTCCACCTGGTTCCTGTTTAAAGAAATCGATTTGAAGATACGGAAATTCTGCACCTGCGCTAACACAGGATGCGGCGTTTTCGCACTTGCAAGCTCGAATCCGCTTGTAGAGATGATGGTACCCATCAACGTGTAATTAGAACCCGCTTCCAGGATGGCGGTATTTTCCACATAGGCTGCAAGCGCTTTTAGAAGCTCCCACAACGTCTGCGATTTGGCGCACAGATCAATGTAATCTGCATGTGAACCGCGGTCTTTGGCAGTCCCCCAGAGTGCCATACTATTCACTACCGATGTAATGGCAGTTTGAACAGTATTTAAGGGGGGTGACGGTACTAAAAAATTCAAATTTGAGGCCATATTTAAGACCACTTTGTTGGATAGATCCACGAGCTTGTGGAACTGCTTGGCATTTAATCGCAGAGCGATTCGTTGAAAGGTAATCATTTTAAATGTATTTAATTATTATTTAAACTCCTGTATTATTACAACACGGATCAACAGGTGGTTTCCGTCTGTAAAGTAACTTTTTATTTTATACAACCCCGAAGAAGACTTTACTTTCTGACTCCGGCATCGTCTATGCGATGAATATATAAACTCTTACCCAAATCAACGGCTTAAGATACATCGAAAAGAGGTCTTTTCTTACAAATTGCAAAAGCACTAATATACAAATTCATTCATCTTTTAACGGATTGCCTCACTAAATATATATGAAAAGCATTCTTTTAGGCTGATTTGAGGGTTTTATTTTAATATATCTTAATAACGACCTTGCATAATCCCGTTCTGTGAAGTCCGGAATTCCTTCCTGACTTCCTTAATAAGACTTAATTCATCAGGTTGGCAAATCTGACGAAACTGTAATCGGATAATCATGTAACTTATAAATATAATTGTATAACACTTCCTTTAATTAATAAATCCACATTTGCAGCCCCAAGATACCTCCCTAAATTATGATTGTCGCCATAAAAACAAAATTATCAGAAGAGATATCGGTAATATATAAAGTGTCAGGTATGGAAAACCAGAGGAAAAATATATTATATGAAAGGGAGTATTAATAATTCACCAACGCTATATCAAATCAGCACCCTGGAACAAGGATTCAACCTGTTGAATAAAAATTTCTTTGAAAACAAACTCCCTCATGTTATCATTAACAAGCAGCATAATAAATCACCCGGCTATTTCTTACCAAACCGGTGGAAAGCAAAGAAAGGCAGCAGCGAGGTGCATGAAATCAATCTTACCCCGTCTTTAATGATTGGTAATAACAAGGCAATCATATCAACATTACTGCATGAAATGATACACCTCTGGCAATACTGTATCGGTAAGGCTCCGCGCCAGGGATACCATGATAACAATGGGCTGACAAAATGATCTCTGTGGGCTTGCAACCCATCGCTGCTGATAATGCCAATAAAATGACCGGACAGAAGATGACTCATGTCATTATCAAAGACGGACACTTTGATAAACTTATCAATGAATCATCATTTCAAATCAGATACTATTCTGCTATGACTGATCGCGACCAGACCGTGAATAAGAAAAAAAATAAGGTAAAATACACTTGCTCTCAATGCGGCAGCCATGTATGGGGGAAGCCACAGTTGCACATCACCTGCAGCGACTGCAAAAACCCCTTCGCTGAGGATGAAGAAAGAGAAAGTTAAAAACAATAAAATTGTATCGTACTATATACAGTACGATACAAAATATTTTAGGATGGAAATTATACAACTACATATTTCACTTTTTAACCTGACATTTGGATTTTATTCTTGCATTTTATTGACTGTTATCACAAGTAAAATTAAATCTTCATCATGAAAAAAGTTTATTTATTAATTTTTGCATGTACTTCCTTTTATGCTGCCCATGCGACTAATCCTGTTCCTAATTCCAGCTTTGAGAACTGGACAGGAGGAAACCCCGATAACTGGAATACAAACAACGGCAATGGATATTTTCCTGTTACCCAAACCACACCGGGATATAACAGTACATACGCGGCTAAGGGGCAAACAGCTCTTGTTCTTCTATATACTCGTTCGCCCGTGCTTGCAGCATCAGGCAGCGGGTATGGATTTTCAATTACACAAAACTATAATAATTTTGAATTTTATTATAAAACCAGCCTGATTCTCGGTGACGTATTTATTGCTTCAGTGGTCATTGAGGATGCAAGTCATAACAATATAGGCGGTGAAGTTGACACAATTGGTACAGATGCTTCGGGATTTACAAAAACGGATATAAACATAACCTATTTCAGCGGCAATCCTGCCGCATCAGCAATTATTACTTTTTCGTTGCTTCATGGTCAAGCCAGTGGTAACGATACGGTTTCTTATTTTATTGTTGACGATGTATCATTGGATACCACTGTTACAGGTCTTGAAAATATATTTGCTGAAAGTAAGCTAAATGTATTTCCTATACCTGCGCATGACCGGCTCACTGTTAAAGGTGAGACAGGTAACGCTAAACCTTTTCAGCTCATACTTACAGATGTCATTGGTCGTGTTGTGATGGAAAGAAAATCAGAAACACCTTCCGGTAATTTTATTGATGAGGTATTGAACCTTAGCTGTATTGCTCCCGGTATTTATTCATTAATTCTTGTTTCTGATGAATGTATCTTGACGCGAAGGATTGTCATTCAATGATAATTATTAATAAAAACAGACATGAATTATTTCCTCTTCATTATTTTCTTATTTTTTTGCCACCCTTTATTTATGGTTATTAGAAATAGCATAGAAAAATATTATGCTCAGTATGGCTTTTATATACCAGATATTAAACCTGTTATTTTTATTTTAAAAGATTTTCTAATGCCTGGATTGTGGCCTTGCTGCCGCTTTTCTTAACCGGTAGCTACCTCCGCTCTTATCCGACATAGTTTTAACGAATGCGGATATTAATACAACTTTCTTCCATTAAAAGAAGAATGTGTATTTTTCTAAAAACTAAAAATAAAAACAAATGAAAAAGCTATTCTTGTTAAGCTCGGCAATGTTACTATTATCGCATGTATATAAACTGTGTGCTCAAACCGGTGATTTCGGATTATCTATTACTATAAACAGCATACAGGGGCAGATTGCAGTTCCTATAATGACAGGTCAGGGTGCATTATTAGTAGATGCAGATGGAAATATTGTTGTTACGGGCGGAAACAGGACTGATAATTCTTATTCTTACAGCATTGTTCCCAAGTATTATATAAATAAGGATATTCTTTTACGCTTTGAGTTTGGACTCACAAATCTTAGTTTGAAAGCAAATGCAAATTACAATCTTGTTACCGTCCGCTCCATCAACAATGTAGAAGTAACAAATAAAATTTTTCGATATACTCCGGGGGTTCAATGGTTTTTTATGAAGGAGAGAAAAATTGAATCCTATTTTGGCATGACCGCTTCCTACATTAATTATCAATCTATTTACTATAATTACTCTTTTGAACATAGAGATGTAGTAACTGATACAATTCTTGATCTGGGTACTGGAAAGCAAACTACACCGGGAGGTTTTGGCGTAGGGGTTGGGGCATTTGCTGGATTTAATATTTACTTGCGTAAAAGAATTTCTCTCGGCGCTGAAGTTGCTTCTTCGGCATTATATTACAAGTTAGGTGGCGAAACAATTGATGAAGTAGTGGGAATTCTGCCGGCTCCCACGATTTCAGCCACCGAAACTTATACTAATTCTTATAAAGGGTTTAGAATTTCTAAAATAATTTCATCTTTTAATATTACTTTTTGGTTATAGCTCAATTATTAAAAAAATAAACGAAGATTAAAAGTGCGGAGTCAGCACTATAATCACTGACAATAATAAAATGAAAATTTTAAAAACAAAAAATAAATTAATCTCAATAGCAATATTGCTAATTGCTATTATTGCAATGGCTACAAATGCCAATGCTCAACCAGTTACAGGGGTTGGGACGGCAGGTAAGGTGCCGGTATGGACTGGAGTTGGAGCAACCAGCGTTCTCGGAAACTCCATAATTCAAGACAACGGTACAAATGTGGGTATTGGCTTAGCGCCTTCTTCTTACAAACTTGATGTAAGCGGAGATGCTAATATTGCAAATACAAGTGCTTTTCGCATAGGCGGCTATCAACTGCTCTGGCACAACGGCAATACCAATGACATTTTTGTTGGTTTCAAAGCTGGTAATGCCACCATGACAGGCCATTCAAATACGCTAATGGGAAATACTGCAGGGAATGCGCTTACATCTGGCGCCTTCAATACTTATATGGGTTGGAATGCCGGACTATCTAGTACAACTGATTCAGGTACCACTTTTATTGGATACGAGGCAGGTAAATCTAATACTACTGCTAATTATAGTACAGCTATTGGCTATCAGGCGCTTCGTTCCAACGCTGTCGTATTATATAATACTGCCGTTGGCTATCAAGCGCTTTATTCTAATAATAGCTGCGGCGACTGTTATGCGAATAGCGCTACTAATACCGCCGTTGGCTATCAGACGCTATATCATTCACAGGCTTATGGCGGCACATGTGTCGGATTTTGGGCGGGTACTTTTAACTCAACAGGTTGCGGCACAACTGCGTTTGGAGAGGAGGCTCTTAAAAGAGACGAGACGGGAAATTATAATACCGGCGTGGGAGTAGCAACACTTCATTGGAATAAAACAGGAAATCTCAACACTTGTGTGGGTTACAACGCAGGTGCGGGTGGTAGTGGCAGTGACACTGTTTTGACTATTAACCACAGCAATGATTGCTTTTTTGGAGCTTATGCAGGAGATAGTGTTAGAGTTGACAGCGATAATGTTTTTATGGGCTATGCATCTGGTTTTAACAATTCATATGCAAGCGAAAATGTTGCTGTGGGCTATGAATCATTATATTCTCAATCATATAACGGTGGCGGTATGACCGGGCAATTATGGAGCAGTTACAACACAGCAATTGGAAATAGAGCACTTTATTCAAATCAACCTACCTCCACAGGTAATGGTATTAGGAATTCTGCTTTAGGATATAATGCACTTGGTTCAAATACTACGGGCGCATATAATACTGCAAGTGGTTTTGAAGCTATAAACACAAATACAACTGGCTCGAATAATACTGCAAGTGGCTATCAAGCTATATACTTAAATACAACTGGCTCGGATAATACTACAAGCGGTTATCAAGCTAGTTATAGCAACACAACTGCCAGTAATAATTCAGCTTTTGGTTATCAAGCATTATATAGTGATTCAACAGGCTTCTCAAACACAGCTATAGGTAATCGAGCAGGATATAGCGTTACTAAAGGAGATAGCGATGTTTTTGTTGGAGCCTTTGCAGATATTGGCATTGGCGGCCTTTATACTAACTGCGCTGCATTTGGATATGGGGCTAGTGTAACTGCAAGTGATAAATTTGTGTTTGGTAATTCTAAAATTACTGTCATTGGTGGTCAGGTTGGTTGGAGTACCCTTTCTGACGGGCGCTTTAAAATTAATGTTAAAAATGAAAATATTGGTTTAGACTTCATAAATAAACTTCGTCCGGTAACATACAATTTAGACACCAAGGCATTCGATGCTTTTGTAAATCAAAACAGGCAGCAACAAACTGACAGTTCAGGCAAAATAATTAGCATGCCTCAAGCTGACTTTACTGCATCCACAAACATTGTTCATTCGGGTTTCATTGCACAGGAAGTAGATTCTGTATCTAAAGCTTGTGGCTTTACTTCCTCCATAGTTAGCGCACCTGCTAACCCTAATGATCCTTATGCTTTGAACTATGCAGAATTTGTTGTTCCATTAGTAAAAGCTGTTCAGCAACTTGATTCAATGAACACCAGATTAGCTGCAAAAATGCAAACTCAGGATTCTATTATTGGCGCGTTGCAAAATCAAATTAGTCAATGCTGTGCAAGCGGCGGATCTTCGCTGAGAAAGAGTGATATTAATAATAATAATAACAATGCTCCTCAACAAGAAACCGTTCAGCAACTTGAGTTAGCGTCATTGAGCAACAGTGTTATTCTTTATCAAAACGAACCAAATCCATTTGGCGAGAGTACTGTGATTCGTTATTTCGTTCCTGAAAACATCCAAAACGTTGTTGTCGTATTTTATGATGAGTTCGGAAGAGAGATAAATAGAGCACAGGTGCAACAAAATGGCTATGGCAGCCTCCAAATTTCATCTGCTAACCTTGCCAATGGCATCTATAGCTACAGCATCATGGCTAATGGACAAGTAGTTGATACAAAGAGAATGTTAAGAGCTAAATAATTTATTACTTTTACTTAATGCTAAACCCATCAAAAGAGTGAAGAACTCTTTTTGATGGGTTTATTCAATTTTGGAACTACTTGAAGGTTAGTTTTCTCAAGCCCTTTTTTAAACACTTTCTACTTCTCTCATTTCACAAACCCTCCTTTTCACACAAATTTCCATCAATTTGTCAATAAGTGGCTGGCGGTTATCCATAACGAGCCATCGGTTATCGTTAATGAGTCATCCGTTATCCTTAATGCGACCTCGGTTAAGCTTAATGGGTGCCCTGTTATCCATAAGGAGAGGTCGGTTAACCTTAACGGGCTGCCGGTTATCTATAATGAGTCGCCCGCTATCCATAAAGGGTTGCCTGTTATCTATAAGGAGTGGTCGGTTAACCTTAATGGGCTGCCGGTTATCCATAATGAGGCGCCCGTTATCCTTAACGGACAGCCGNNATATACCGAAAGCTATGAACTTCCTACACTCCAAGCCATTCTATTTAATTGACAGGCAAGACCCCATAGTGCTTGCATATAAGGACAGCATTGAAACTGCTATACGCTCCGACGTGAGGGCATATAATATAGCTGTTGATCCTGTAACCGTACAAATCATGGATATAGAAGAGCCGGAGCGGGTGCTTAGCGCTTTGCAGCACTATCCGAAGTATATAGAGCAAATGCTGTACACCATGAAGTTTAACTTCCGCGTGCAGACGGACGGTGAAGCTTTCATCCCCGAAAGTGAATGGAAAGCGAACCGGAAATATCACACCTGGTTTCATAAAATGAATAGCATACCCTATCTTCCTTTCTTTGTGCATGACTTTGATGTGCGTTTATATATGCTTGCCGGCGATTATACGGCTCTCAAAAGCATGTCCGTTCAAAAAGTAGAAGATGGCCCTGCTGCCGGAAAGATAAGAGCTACAGGAGGCGGACACAGAATATTGTCTAAACGGTTATTTGAAACCTGCGTAACGTTTATGCTTTACTGCCATGGCAGCGGCTTTGATTCTAAAGATGCCATTAAAACTCTGCTGGCCGATTTTACTCTTCCTGTTCAATATGCCGACATATATAAGCAGTATCAAAAAGATTTAAAGAACAGCTTCGGGTTCTGGACTAAACCGAATGAGGGGAATGAAACTAAAGCAGCTTGAGCTTTATTGAATATATAAACATTTTATATGAAAAGGAATAAAAGATTGTCAGGTCGTGCAGGTTTCCCAACCTGACAGTGATTAAATATATAAAGCTCAGGCAGGGATATCTGACGCAGCAATGTTTTTTTGTATTCAGGAATCCCTTCTTGACTGCGCCACAGAAACAGTTTCCCTCTTGATGGTCAGCATATTTATTTTTACAGTAGCTTTGAACCATCATTAAAATCTCTATCCTGAGAAATGGATTTATTCCATATAGGCTTTCTACCGGTTCGGCTCATAGATATTATTGACATACTCATTGTTACGTTCCTGCTTTATAAGCTATATAGCTTGCTGCGCGGCGGTGTGGCCGTGAACATTTTTGTTGGCTTGCTTTTTATCCTGGTGGTTTACTGGCTGTGTGTGAAGGTGCTGAAGATGCAGTTGCTGGGCACTATCATCGGGCAGTTTATGAGTGTGGGGTTCATTGCGCTCATCATCGTTTTCCAACAGGAAGTAAGGCGGTTTCTTGTTTTGCTTGGCACGAACAGCATCCTCTCAAGAAATGTTTTTACACGGCAACTGCTGCCCTGGAACTGGGCGTCGGAGAGGAAAAGGGGCATTAACTTTTATCCTGTCATCAATGCCTGCAAGCAGATGAGCAGGGACAGAACAGGCGCCATCATTGTGCTTTCCAAATCATCGGAGCTTAAATTTTATTCCAACACAGGCGACCCCATGGATGCGGAAGTGTCACAACGCCTGATTGAAAGCATCTTTTTTAAAAACTCTCCCCTTCATGATGGCGCCATCATCATCGTGAATAACAGGATAAGAGCCGCCCGTTGTGTGCTGCCTGTTACGGAAAAGCCGGACATGCCGGCTCACTTAGGCATGCGGCATCGTGCAGCCATAGGAGTTACAGAGCACAGTGATGCCATTGCCATAATTGTTTCGGAAGAAACCGGAGAAATTTCTTATGCTAAAGAAGGACAAATCACCCTCAATGTTTCGGTTGAGCAGTTGGAGAGTTTTTTAAGGCAGGAGTTTCAGTAAAGAAAGCAGGCAGTATGCAGTGGCAGTAAGCAGATCGCAATAAACAACCTTCAGAGCGGACTGCAAACTGCCACTGAAGACTGCCTATTTTTTAGCAGTGCTGTCCGCCTTCGCCTCCCACTCCTTCACCATTTCTTCCAAGGTTTTACCAGAGTTGAGCATATCGAGGCTTGCCTGTGCATCCTTTACAAAGGAATGATTGGGATATTTAGCAATGAAGGCAGCGTAATATTCCTTTGCTTTGGGATAGTTCTTGAAATTGTTCTCGTACAGAAAAGCCATCATAAACATGGCATCGGCTCCTTGCTTTGTATCAGGAAACTCATCGTTTACTTTTTTATATGTATTAAATGCCTGCAGCGTATGGTTCATGCGGCTGGAAAGGTCTGCTGACTTTAGAAGATAAGTTGGTGTCTTCTCATCCTTCGGAAACTTGATGGCAAACTCATTCAGGTTGTTATATTGATGAGCTGCTAATGAATCATCTTTCAACAACGTGTCTGCCATCAATAGCTTGTCAGTTGCTTCAATTTTGCCAATCATCTTATCTCTGGATGATTTGCAGGAAGAGATGACGGCAACAATGCAAAGCGTAAACAGTATTCTTTTCATAGGTTATAGTTTGAGGTTAGAAGTTCGAGGTTTGAGGTGGCGTGACATTCAATTTTAAACTTATTTCTTTATGTGAAATTTCATTTTGTATTCAACATCTACAATGCCCTTGCTTATGTCGAGCAGCTTGCCTTTAACCATCTTTTTACGGAAAGGAGAAATTCTATCAACAAACAGCACTCCTTCAATGTGATCGTATTCATGCTGAATGATACGAGCTGCAAGGCCGGTAAAAATTTCCTTGTTAAAGTTCCAGTTTTCATCATAATATTCAAGATATAAATGCTCTTTGCGCATCACATCTTCACGAATACCCGGAATACTAAGGCACCCTTCGTTGAATTTCCATAGTTCTCCCTGCTCCTCTTTAATGACGGCATTGATGAACACTTTCTTAAAGTCTTTTACTTCATCTTCCTCAAAGGGCTTTCCGTCAATCACAAACAATCGGATAGAACGACCTACCTGCGGAGCAGCCAAACCCACGCCATTGCTTGAATACATGGTTTCAAACATATCTGCTATTAACTCTGCAAGCTGCGGATAATCCTTTTTTATCTCTGCCGCTTTCTTTTTCAAAACAGGGTCGCCGTAAGCGACGATGGGTAATATCATCTAAAAAGATTTGAGATTTGAGATTTAAGATTTAAGACCATCAAATGTCTCTTATTTTGACTCTCATATCTGTTATTGATTGTTTTCATTTTTTACTTTCCATATATGATTGAAGGATGATGATGGCGCTGGTCATGTCAACCAATTCTTTGTTCTGCCTGTCTTTCTTTTTTGCCCCGCTCAACAGCAATGCCTGCGATGCAAGCATGGAAGTGAACCGTTCATCGTATCTCTTAACCGGAATCAAAGGAAAGGCCTTTACAAGTTGCTTTACAAATTCATCAAGATGATTCTTAATTTGCGAATCTTCTGCATTCATTTGTTTTGGCTCACCAACTACAAAGCATTCCACTTCCTCCTTTGAAGCATATTCCTTCAGATAGTTCATTACATCTTTAGAATGCACTGTGCCAAGGCCCGTTGAAATGATCTGCAGAGGATCAGTAACTGCAAGTCCAACACGCTTCGTTCCATAGTCAATTGCAAGAATTCTTGCCATGGCGGCAAAGATAAATTAAGTAAGGAAACAAAATATTGTGTCCATACCTCAAAGTTTAAGCTTTAAAGTTTTTCTTTGCAGTCCCGCAATAGGAGGGATAAACTAAAAGCGCATTATGCAAACAATGATTGAAGCCGCCTGGAATAACAGGGAATTATTAAAAGAAAGCAAGACGCAGGATGCCATCCGTGAAGTGATTGAGCAACTTGACAAAGGAAAGCTGCGTGTAGCTGAGCAGACAGGTGATGCATGGAAGGTGAATGATTGGGTAAAGAAGGCAGTGATTCTTTATTTCCCTATCCAGCAGATGGAAACGCTTGAAGCAGGACCAATGGAATTTCATGATAAAATGAAGCTGAAAAGAAACTATGCAGCACTTGGAGTGAGGGTTGTGCCTCATGGTATAGCACGTTATGGCAGCTATCTTGCTAAAGGAGTTATTCTTATGCCTTCGTATGTAAACATCGGCGCTTACGTGGACGAGGGAACGATGGTTGACACATGGGCAACAGTCGGAAGCTGTGCACAGATTGGAAAGCATGTTCATCTTAGCGGTGGTGTCGGCATAGGCGGTGTTTTAGAGCCTGTGCAGGCTGCGCCTGTTATCATTGAAGATAACTGCTTTATTGGTTCACGTTGCATTGTAGTGGAAGGGGTTCATGTGAAAAAAGAAGCTGTGCTTGGAGCTAACGTAGTATTGACGATGTCAACTAAAATTATTGATGTTACCGGAGATCAACCAAAAGAATATAAAGGGATGGTACCTTCGAGGTCAGTTGTTATTCCGGGCTCTTACACTAAGAAGTTTCCTGCGGGAGATTACCAGGTTCCATGTGCATTAATTATCGGACAAAGAAAAGCAAGCACGGATTTGAAGACTTCTTTGAATGATGCTTTGCGGGAACACAGCGTGGCTGTTTAATAATCTTTAGGGGTCATTGCGAAGAACGATGCAATCACCCTCTCAAGAGATTGCCTCACTTCGTTCGCAACAAACTGTAAAACAAGGAAATGCGCTTTCTCATCATTCAAACTGCTTTTATCGGAGATGTTATTCTTGCAACATCTGTTGTTGAGAAACTGCATGAAAAAATTCCTGATGCTACAATTGATTTCCTTTTAAGAAAAGGGAATGAAAGCTTATTAGAGAATCATCCTTTTTTAAATAAGGTAATTGTATGGGATAAAAAGAAAGATAAGCTTTCAAATCTATTCAGGATTATTTCCAGTGTAAGAAAAAACAAATATGATTATATAATAAATCTTCACCGCTTTGCTTCTTCCGGTTTGATAACAGCGCTGTCACGAGCAAAAGAAAAGATCGGCTTTGATAAAAATCCACTCTCCTTCTTTTACACAAAGAAAGTCAGACATGAAATTGGAAACGGCAAGCATGAAATTGAAAGAAATCATGAATTAATAAAAAAGTTAACCGACAATCAACCTGCCAAACCAAAACTATATCCGTCTCCATCTGACTTTGCAGCAATTTCAAACCTTAGATCTCAAACCTTAAACTCCAAACAATACATTTGTATTGCCCCTGCATCAGTTTGGTTTACCAAGCAACTTCCAAAAGAGAAATGGATTGAACTGATTAATCTTATTAATAAAGACGCTGCCGTTTATTTACTCGGGGCTGATTCAGACTTTGCTCTTTGTGAAGAAATAAAAAACGAAGCACACCATAAGCTCATAACAAACCTTGCAGGCAAGCTTTCCTTTCTTGAATCAGCAGCATTGATGAAAGATGCGACCATGAATTATGTTAACGACTCTGCGCCATTGCATATTGCAAGCGCTATGAAAGCTCCGATTACAGCTGTGTTCTGTTCGACAGTCACTGCTTTTGGCTTTGGACCTCTTTCCGATTCTTCGAAGATTGTTGAAACAAAGATTAAGCTTGATTGCAAACCATGCGGCTTACATGGCTTCAAAGCATGTCCATTGGTGCATTTTAAATGTGCTCTTACTATTGAAGCAAAAGATTTGCTATATTGAAAGCCTCACCCCCATCCCCTCCTCTCCAAAGGAGAGGGCGTATATATGAATGAAATAACCATCGAAATAAATAAGTGCGTTGAAGTATTAAAACAAGGTGGCGTCATCCTCTACCCTACTGATACCGTTTGGGGCATTGGCTGCGATGCAACGAATGAACAAGCTGTTGACAAAGTTTATAAGCTAAAAAAAAGAGAAGATTCCAAAAGCATGATCATCTTGCTGGATAACGAGGCAAAACTCCTTTCCTACATTCGTGAAGTGCCGCAACTGGCATGGGATTTAATAGACTATGCTGAAACACCGCTCACGATCATCTATCCTGATGCAAAAAATCTTGCACAAAATGTAATTGGCGGGGATAAAACTATTGGAATACGGATAACTAGAGATGAATTTTGCAGAAAGCTTATAGAGAAATATAGAAAGCCGATTGTTTCTACATCCGCCAATATAACCGGTAATGCTGCTCCTGCAGCCTTTTCCATGATCGAAAAAGAAATTCTTGAAGGTATTGATTACATCGTAAATTTGCGCCAAAACGAAATAACAGTTGCAAGCCCTTCCACTATAATCAAGCTTGGAATGAGGGGAGAATTTAAAATAATCAGAAAATGAAAGTTATTGTCATTGCGAGAAGCGAAGCGACGAAGCAATCCACACAATCGAAGTATGGGATTGCATCGCTACGCTACCAATGACGCCTTCGAATAAATGCGTAAGCACCTTCAACATCCCATATTTGAAATCATTGCCGACGAAGCAGAAGCAATGAATGCAGGCGCATTTGTGGTGGGTGGGTATGTACGAGATATTTTCCTGAAGCGTGATTCAAAAGATATTGACATTGTGGTACTCGGCAGCGGCATTGATCTTGCCAAGCAAGTGGCAACTAAATTAGGTGACGGAGTTGCCGTAAGCTATTTCAAAAACTTCGGAACTGCCATGATCAAATGGCAGGATCTGGAAATAGAGTTTGTTGGAGCACGCAAAGAATCATACAGAGGTGATTCAAGGAAACCTGTTGTTGAAATCGGCACCTTAGATGACGATCAGAAGCGGAGGGATTTCACCATCAATGCAATGGCAATTCACCTTACCGCTTCTAACTTTGGTGAGTTGGTTGATCCTTTTAATGGCGTGCAGGATTTGCACGATAAGATCATTCGCACGCCAATGGATCCTTCCATCACCTTCTCTGACGATCCTTTGCGCATGATGCGCGCCATTCGTTTTGCATCGCAGTTTCATTTTGCAATTGAAGGAAATGCTTTTGAGGCAATTGAAAAAAATAAAGAGCGCATTAAGATCGTTTCAGGTGAACGCATTACGGATGAACTGAACAAGATCATTCTGTCTTCTAAACCATCCGTCGGTTTCAATTTATTGTTTGATTCCGGTTTGCTTGAAATTATTTTTCCTCAATTCTGTGCATTGCACGGTGTGGAAGTGGTGAATGGAAAAGCTCATAAAGACAACTTCTATCATACATTGGAGGTATTGGATAATTTATCAAGGAACAGTGATGATCTATGGCTTCGTTGGGCTGCCGTGCTTCATGATATTGCAAAACCACTAACTAAACGCTTTGAAGAAGGTCACGGTTGGACATTTCACGGGCATGAGGACAAAGGAGCGCGCATGGTGAAGAATATCTTTCGCCAGCTAAAGCTTCCGTTGAATGAGAAAATGAAGTTTGTGGAAAAGCTGGTGCAGCTTCATCTTCGGCCTATTGCGCTGGTGAATGATCACATAACGGATTCCGCTATCAGGCGGTTACTGTTTGATGCAGGCGAGGATATTGATGCCCTCATGCTGCTCTGCCATGCTGACGTAACGACGAAGAATGAATACAAGATAAAACGTTACAAAGAAAACTTTCACGTTGTTCAGGAGAAGCTGAAAGATGTGGAAGCGCGCGACAGCATTCGCAACTGGCAACCACCGGTCACAGGCGAACATATCATGAAAGTATTTAATTTAAAACCAGGAAGAGAAGTAGGTGAAATTAAAAGCGCGATACGTGAGGCAATTCTCGGGGGTGAAATAAAAAATGATTTTAACGAAGCCTATCAGTTTATGATGAAGAAGGGAAAAGAACTCGGACTGCATCCTCATTCAATGATTGAAGAAGATACAGCAACGAAAAAGAAATAATTATTACATCCCGCATCATTACTAAAGAATTAATTTATATTTTTGGGTGCTCAATCCGGCACATGTTGGATAATAACCCTAACTAATTAAATGGCTGTTTATCGTTTCAGAGTTACATTTGAAGATTTCGACGATGTTAATCGTGAGATAGAAATTAAATCATCGCAATCGTTTGAGGAGTTGAATGAGTCTATTCAATCTGCCATCGGGTTTGACGGAAGCAAGCCCGCTTCCTTCTATATGAGCGATGACCATTGGAAAAAAGGCAAGGAGGTTACATCACGCCCGCTTTCAAAAGAAGAAAAGGAAACCATCAGCACAATGAAGAAAGGGCGTCTCCTCGATTACATCATTGACCCTCATCAGAAGATTTATTACATCTTCGATAATGTTGCGCAATGGTGTTTTCACATTGAGCTTGTAAAGATAATTGTGAGTGAAGAAGGGGGAGCACATTACCCGCGCGTCATAAAATCAGTCGGCGAAGCGCCCAAGCAATACGGAACTACGGTTATCGGCAAGCATGCCCCTGAAGATACTGAAGAAGAGTTCGTAGATGAGGAAGACATTGAAGGCATGGAAACAGAAGGCGAAGAAACAAACGCTGATAACGATGTGGCAGCCGTAGCCCCTGATGAATTTTCTATGGAAGAGGCTGAGACGGAAGAAGAGCCTACATCGGACGCTGATGAAATTTAATTAAACCCGGCTATACTATATCAAACCCTCTCCTAAAAGAGAGGGTTTTTTTGTTTATTAAATGAGTGAGAAGCTAAAAACGCTTATTGTTATTCTTGGCCCTACAGCAATAGGAAAGACCACGATTGCCATTGATATAGCACAGTGCTTTAATAGCGAAATCATTTCCGCTGATGCACGTCAGTTTTACAGGGAGATGAATATTGGCACAGCAAAACCATCTGCTGAGGAATTGAAGAAAGTAAAACATCATCTCATTAATTCACTTTCCGTAAAAGAAGACTACGATGTAAGCCGCTTTGAAAAGGATGCATTACATCATATTGAAAGCATCTTCGCTGATCATGACATTGCCATCTTAGTCGGCGGTTCAGGATTATATATTAACGCTGTTTGCAATGGTTTAGACCAATTACCTCCTTCTGAAAGCGAGTTAAGATTAGAATTGCAAAAAACGTTTAATGAAAAGGGCATTGAAGCCTTGCAGAAACAATTAAAAGTCTTGGACCCTGAATACCATAGCCAGGTTGATCTTCACAACCCTCATCGCGTGATAAGAGGCATTGAAGTTTGTCTCCTGACAGGAAAGAAATATTCTTCTTACCGCACAAAAGAAAAGATTACGCGTCCTTTCAAAATCATTAAAGCAGGTATTAATACTTCGCGTGATAAATTATACGAACGCATAAATGCAAGAGTTGATGAAATGATAGCGAACGGATTAGTTGATGAAGTGAAGTCTCTTCTCCCCTACCGAAATTATAATTCATTAAATACTGTCGGTTACAAAGAAATCTTTGAATACCTTGAAGCCTCACCCCCTAACCCCCTCTCCCAAGGAGCGGGGGAACACAGCGAAGTTTCTATGAAGTATGCCATTGACAAGATCAAACAAAACACAAGAAACTATGTCAAGCGACAACTCACCTGGTTCAAAAGAGATGAGGAAATACAGTGGTTTGAGCTGAATCAAAAAGAAGAAATAGTTCATTGGTTAAATGGTTCATTAGTGTAACAATACCCCCACCAATGAACAAATGAACTATTAAACCAATGAACCATTCTACTTCTTTTCTTCTAAATTTGCCCCGCAAATATTATGGCAGATCAAAATCCCCTTTCCAGGCGAGTTAACACCCTTTCAGAAAGCCAGACCATAGGCATGTCGAAGCTTTCGCGCGAGCTTTCAGATAAGGGCGTTGATGTGATCAACCTAAGCCTTGGTGAACCTGATTTCGCAACGCCTTTAAACATAAGGGAAGCTGCGAAGAAGGCTATTGACGGTGGCTTCACGCATTACTCCCCCATCTCGGGATTTACGGAACTTAGAAAAGCCGTGTCCGCTAAGTTTAAAAGAGAGAACAATCTTGATTATGCTTTCGACCAGGTTGTTATTTCCACCGGCGCCAAGCAAGCCATTGCCAATGTGGTGCTCAGCCTCGTTAATCCGGGTGATGAAGTGATCACTCCTATGCCATATTGGGTTAGCTATATAGAAATCATCAAGCTGGCGGAAGGAATTACGGTTCCTGTAAAATCAACCATCGAAAATGATTTTAAAATCACCGCCCAACAGTTAGAAGCCGCCATCACGCCTAAGACGAAGATGTTCATCTTCTCTTCTCCGTGCAACCCTACAGGAAGTGTTTATACCCATGATGAACTGAGCGCTCTTGCAAAAGTATTCGCACGTCATAAGCAGGTATATATTCTCTCCGATGAAATATATGAACATATCAACTTTCTTGGCAGGCATAGCAGCATTGCGGAGTTTGAAGAAATAAGAGAGCGGGTGATCGTTGTGAACGGAGTTTCAAAAGCATACGCGATGACGGGCTGGCGCATCGGATATATAGGCGCACCAAAATGGATTGCTCAGGCATGCGACAAAATGCAGGGGCAGATCACCTCCGGCACGTCTTCTATTTCGCAGAAAGCTGCGGAAGCAGGATTGAATGGTGGCCTTGAATCCATTGACACCATGCAGGCGGCATTTTTAAAACGGCGCGACATTGTGTTAAATCTCATGAAAGAAATACCAGGATGGAAAGCAAACAAGCCTGATGGAGCCTTCTATGTTTTCCCTGATGTAAGTTTTTACTTCGGCAAAACGGATGGCGAATATCACATTAAAGATTCGGCTGACCTTTGCATGTTTTTACTTTATAAGGCTCACGTGTCAGTCGTTACTGGCATTGCCTTCGGGGAGCCGAAGTGCATCCGCTTTTCTTATGCCGCTTCGGATGATAAGCTCATTGAAGCTATTCGCAGAATTAAAGAGGCGCTGAAAACGTTGAAGTAAAAGCCTCACCGCCTGCCCCTCTCCCAAGGCTACTGTGT
>PLYJ01000135.1 GCA_003151745.1 Bacteroidota bacterium | reverse complement strand
TGTCAATATGTTTCGAACACTAATGGTTCGCAATGACGTCGTTATTGTGGCTGTTCAAAATTAATCTCCTTGAAAATCAATAGATAACAACTTTAACACTTACAAAACGCACCAAGCTGCAACCTTTTTTCCTAAATTGTGCTCTGTATTTTGGCAGTATTACAATCATAGCCAAAACGCCCGAATGCTGATCCCGATGTATGTCGGGAGAAGTCCCGTAGTTCCGCAGCCATGCGGAATGTGACACCGAACCTCGTTTTCAACTAAGAAGTTTTCACGCCAAATCGTTTCGCGCTAAGACGCAAAGGACGCTAAGTGTTCCTCTTTGCGGACTCTGCGACTCTACGAGAACCGTAAACTGTAAACCGTAAACTCTATTATATATATGAAACAGAAACCCACCACCACCGAAGAATGGCTCGAAGCAATCTACCACGTTGAAACGGACATCCGTGATATGCTCAAAGCAAAAAAGATTACCCTTGCCGACCTGGACCTCATTGACACGGACGGAGTCTGCAAGCTGCTCAACGTCTCTGCCAGAACCGTTGCCAACTACAGGAAATCAGGCGAGCTGCGCTTTTCTAAAAGAGGCGGACGCTACTATTACCTCATCTCCGACATCAGGGATATGATCATGAAAGATTTTGACAGGCGTTAATTCCGCGCTCCCCTCTCCTCAAGGAGAGGGGCCGGGGGTGAGGCCTGCTGATGCCCAACCAAACCCTGTCAATCAATCACCACGATGTGTTAGCTAATCAACAACAATTGTTCATCTCACAACAAATAAAGTTGATTGATCAACACAACGTGTTTGCATCACACCACAGCGTGTTGATGTCATGACAAAGCGTGTCGTGATCACGACAAAGTTTGTTTGCATCGTAACAAAGCGTGTCATGATCATAACAAAGTTTGTTTGTATCGTAACAAACCGTGGTGTGATCACGACAAAGTGTGTTGATCAATCAACACTATGTGTTTGCAGATGGATTTGGAGGGGTTTTTGCGTTTTTGTTGGGAAAAAGAGGAATTGCCTTTGGGTATTCCCACTTATGTCGTAGGTTTGACGGTTCATGGCAGAAGCAAAGGCGAGAATAAAAATTAACAAGCTGCTTGAAGAAGCGGGGTGGCGTTTCTTTTCTGAGAATGGCAATCCTGCAAATATTATTTTGGAGAATAACACAAAGATAACAACACAATTACTGGATGAATACGGCAAGAATTTTGAAAAGACCTCAAGCGGCTTTATTGATTACCTGCTTTTAGACGATAAAGGGTTTCCATTCATAGTTGTGGAAGCCAAGAAAGAAGAAATCAATCCGCTTGTTGCAAAGGATCAGGCAAGGAAATATGCCAAAGCTCAAAAATGCAGGTTCATCATTCTCACCAATGGAAATGAACATTATTTATGGGATTTAGAAAGAGGCAATCCGAATCCTATTACCAAGTTTCCAAGCCCTGACACAGCGAATGAATTCTCTGCTTTTGTTCCTGATAAGCAGGCATTGATAAATGCGGAAATAAATAATGACTACCTTGTCCTTACGCAAAAGCCGGATTATAAAAATGCGCCACAATGGAATGATGAAAATTTAAAACCCTCTTTCATTGAACAAAACAAATTATGCTTTTTAAGAAAGTACCAACTGAATGCCGTTAAACGCATCCAGGAAGAAGTGAAAGAAGGCAAAGACCGCTTTCTTTTTGAAATGGCAACAGGAACGGGAAAGACCGCTACTTCAGCAGCCGTCATTAAACTTTTTCTAAAAACAGAAAATGCCAAGCGTGTTCTCTTTCTTGTTGACCGGTTAGAATTGGAAGACCAGGCAAAAAAGGCGTTTGTAAAATATTTGAAAAATGATTTGACCTGTGTAATCTTTAAAGAGAACAGGGACGATTGGAGAAAAGCGGAGATCGTAGTTTCCACCATTCAGTCATTCACAACCAATAATAAATACAAGCGAATTTTTTCACCGACTGATTTTGATCTTGTTATTTCTGATGAAGCACATCGTTCCATTGGCGGCAATGGCAGAGCCGTGTTTGAATATTTCATCGGCTATAAATTGGGATTAACGGCAACACCAAAAGATTATTTAAAGAAAATAGATTCACAGAAATTAGGTGCAAACGATCCGCGGGAGTTGGAACGTAGAATGTTGCTCGACACCTATATAACATTTGGATGTGCAAACGGCAGTCCCACTTTTCGCTATTCTTTATTAGATGGAGTGAAAGATGGCTTCCTCATTAATCCTGTGGTGGTCGATGCACGAACGGAAATTACCACGCAGCTTTTATCTGATGATGGTTACAGCGTGATGGTGGAGAATGATGAACACCAGGAGGAAGAACAATCTTTTTACTTACGGGATTTTGAACGGAAGTTCTTTTCTGAAACCACGAATAAGATCTTCTGCAAGACCTTTTTAGAAAATGCATTTCATGATCCTGTTTCGGAAGAAATAGGAAAAACAATTGTGTTTGCTGTCAGCCAGAATCATGCAGCCAAGATTACGCAGATATTAAACGTGATGGCAGAAACGCTTTATCCAGGCAAATACCAGAGTGACTTTGCAGTGCAGGTAACTTCTCAGATTCCAGATGCACAGCAGTACAGCATCAACTTTGCAAACAACAATCTGAATGGCTCTGCAAATTTTAATGAGCAATATAAAACAAGTAAGACAAGAGTATGCGTAACGGTAGGAATGATGACAACGGGCTACGATTGCGAAGACTTGCTGAACATCTGCCTCATGCGCCCTATTTTTTCCCCTACTGATTTCATACAGATAAAAGGGAGGGGCACACGCAAATACAATTTTCTGAAAGACCTGTTCAACGTGGAAATGAAATCGCATGTGTTGCGACCTGATAAAACTAAATTCAAGCTCTTCGACTTCTTTGCCAACTGCGAATATTTTGAAGAGAAGTTTAATTACGATGAAGTATTAAAGCTTCCTGCCCTCAGGAAAGCTCCCAATGAAGATGGCGGGGTGGATTATGTAACACCTGAAGATTTTGCAAACATCAATCCTGATCCGTTAAAGACCATGCGCGTGTCCGACATCGGCGAACAGGGAATGAAGATAGACCGCATGTACTTCAACCGCTTTGAAGACAGGGTGAAGGAAGACAAAACCATCAGCGAGCTATTAGTGCAACAGCAATTTGACAAAATAGAGGACTATATATATAGCAAGCTTTTCAATAAGCCTGAAGATTATTACAATCTTGAAAAACTACAGAAGGCAGCTCAGATTGATCGCCCGCTATCCCTGCGGGAAATCATTGAAAAAATATTCGGCTACATTCCTTACTTCAAAAGCAAGGATGAACTGCTGGAAGAAGAATTCGAGAAGTTTGATAACACGTATCTGCCCGATGAAGACAATTTTAGCAGCGCCAAAAACTTTTTCAAAAGCTATATTACCGATGAAGAGTTCAGGGAGATCGTTGAGAGCAAAGATTTTGCCCTCCTCAACACCAATCCAAACGGGGAGGTGTTCAGAAAACTGCCGGCGGAATTGAGGACGCTGATACCGGAATACATTAAGGAGAACATTTCGTTGAATAAATTTACCTCGTAAATTGTCTGAATCAGGATTTACGGGATGGAAGGACAAAAAGGATTAAAAAATGGAACTTGACGGATTGACTTACAAAGTAAACGGTTGTGCGATGAAAGTGCATAACACGTTGGGCAACGGTTTTCAGGAAGTCATTTATCAACGATGTCTTGCCATTGAATTAGGCAAAGCAGGATTGGTATTTGAAAGAGAAAAAGAACAAACCATTTATTACGAAGGCGAAGTTGTTGGAACGAGAAGGGCCGATTTTATTGTAGAAGGCAAAGTGATTGTTGAATTAAAAGCATTAATAAACTTGGAAGATGTGCATCTCGCCCAGGCGAAAAACTACGTTGTCGCCTATGACTTCCCTATAGGACTACTTATTAATTTCGGTGCTGTAAGTTTACAATTCAAAAAAGTATTTAATCCCAAGCATAATCGTCTGAATCAGGATTTACAGGATAAAAGGATAAAGCAGGATGAAAAAAATCCTAAAATCCTCTAATCGTGAAAATCCTGATTCAGACAATATTAATCCCTCTTATCCAATAATCCCGCAAATCCTGATTCAGACAAATGTTAGACAATGAAACCCGCCGCCGCATAGACACCGCCCGCGACATCTTAGTAGGCAAGGTGCCTGACCCCAAGAGCCAGGTGGAGCAGATCACCATTGCGCTCATATATAAGTTCATGGACGACATGGACAAGGAATCGGTTTCAATGGGCGGCAAGGCTTCTTTCTTTACCGGTGAATACAAGAAATACAGTTGGACCAATATTTTCAGTCCCAAGATCAGCGGCTTTGAGATGATTACGCTTTATGGCGAAGCCATTGAAAAGCTCAACATTAATCCCAAGATACCGCAACTGTTTCGCGATATTTTCAAAAACGCCTATCTGCCTTACCGCGACCCGGAAACGCTGAAGCTGTTTCTGAAAACTATCAACGAGTTTACGTATGACCACAGTGAGAAGTTAGGCGATGCCTTTGAGTATTTGCTCAGCGTGCTCGGCACACAAGGCGATGCCGGGCAGTTCAGAACGCCGCGGCACATCATTGATTTCATTGTGCAATGCGTGGAGCCGAAGAAAAATGAAACCATTTGCGACCCTGCCTGCGGCACAGCTGGTTTCATTATTTCTGCATATAAATACATCATGCAGCAGAACACGGTGAAGAGCCGCGGCGACAAGCTCACGCCCGATGACAGGAAAAAGATGGCACTGAATTTTTCCGGCTACGACATAGACCCCAACATGGTGCGTCTTGCCCTTGCCAACATGTATTTGCATGGCTTTGCCGCTCCGCACATCATGGAGTACGACACGCTGACGAGTGAAGAACGATGGAATGAAAATTACGACGTCATCCTCGCCAACCCGCCATTTATGAGCCCCAAGGGCGGCATCAAGCCGCATAAGCGGTTCAGTGTGCAGGCAAACCGCAGCGAGGTGTTGTTTGTGGATTACATTGCCGAGCACATAAACCCCACCACAGGCAGGGCAGGAGTGATTGTGCCGGAAGGTATTATCTTTCAAAGTGCAGGAGCATATAAGCAACTGCGCAAAATGCTGGTGGACAAAAAATACCTCTATGCTGTAGTGAGCCTGCCTGCCGGAATATTTAATCCATACAGCGGCGTGAAGACTTCCATTCTTTTAATGGACAGGGCACTGGCAAGAAAGACAGACAACATATTGTTTGTAAAAGTGGAGAACGATGGTTTTGATTTAGGAGCGCAACGGAGGGCGAATGATAAAAATGATTTGACAGGCGCTTTAGAAATTATAAGCGAATACAAAAAACATTGTCTGAACCCTGATTCATCTGATTATCCTGATTTCCTTAATTACTTAAAAAATCATAGTAATCCTTTAATCACAAAAATCATAGTTCAGACAGTGGAAAGGAAAAAGATTGCTGCAAACGGTGATTATAATTTATCCATTGACCGTTATCGTGTAAATGAGAATGTGCAGCAGAGTCATTTTGAAATGGTGAGGTTGGGAGATGAAAGCATTTTTAAAATCGAAAGTGGCGGAACACCTGACACGAAAAATGAAAAGTATTGGAATGGAAATATTTGTTGGGCAACTTTAGTCGATTTGCCTCAAACGGATTTCATTACTGAAATAAAAACGACAGAAAGAAAAATTACAACAGAAGGATTAAAAAATTCTTCTGCAAGGGTAGTTCCTGTTAATTCTATTCTTGTTTCGTCAAGAGCAACTATTGGAAGAGTTGGAATAAATAGGGTTGAATTAGCTACCAACCAGGGATTCAAGATTATTGTGATTAAAGACTTCAAAAGAGCAGTACCTGAATTTGTTGCTTTAATGACCACAATGCTAAAGGATGAAATGGAATTATTAGCATCAGGAGGAACATTCAAAGAAATCTCAAAAACAAATTTTTGCAACATCGAAATCCCTCTTCCCCCTCTCTCCATCCAGCAACAAATAGTAAGCAAAATAGAATCGTATCAAAAAATAATTGACGGAGCAAAACAAGTAACAGAAAACTACAAACCGCAAATTGATATTGATGCGGGTTGGGAAATGGTGAAGGTGGGGGAGGTGTGTGAAATAACTTCAAGCAAGAGAATTTTTCAAAATGAATATGTTGATTCTGGAATTCCTTTTTATAGAACAAAAGAAATTGTTGAATTGAACAAAGGAGAAGAAATAAGTTTAGAACTTTTTATTTCAGAAAAAAGATACAATGAACTAAAATCAAAATTTGATATTCCCCAAAAAGGAGATTTGCTTGTTTCTGCTGTTGGTACAATTGGAATTATGTGGGTAATCCCAGATAATAGAAAATTTTATTTTAAGGATGGAAACTTAATTTGGATTAAAAACTTAAAAGGCATTGAGCCTACATATTTAAAATTCGTTCTTGAAAGTGCTTTTACTTTCAGAATGGCAGAACTAACAAATGGCGCTGCTTATAATGCTTTGACAATTATTAAACTCAAGGAATTAGAAATCCCACTCCCGCCGCTCAGCACCCAACAATCCATCGTCCAGCGCATAGAGCAGGAGCAGCAATTGGTAAATGCCAATAAAGAACTGATTAAAATATTTGATCAGAAGATAAAGGATGAGATTGGGAAGTTGTGGGAGAAGGAGAGGAAGGAGTATAAGGTAGAGGAGGGGGTTAGTTTGGCGACGGAATAATTGAAATGTTTAAAAACTACCTAAAAATGTAAGATTTCAGGTCTTTTTGTTAAATTATTGCTATGTTTTTACCCTATATAGCAAAATAGCTTTAAAGTTTGTACCTTTGTGCTTCCCATTAACTGTAACCACATGAAAACCACTAAGTCAAAAAAGAAGCAGGACTACAGTAAAGACTACAACAAAATTATGAACGGATTCCAGCCTCAAGCCCCCGTTCCTATTACTCCTCAATGGATTAATCCCGGTGATTTTATCGTAAAGTTTTCTTTGTACCAGGAAATTCCTAACAGCATTACCTCCACGAACACAACAGTGACTTCCGTCATTTAAATATGCCCAATTGGAAAGAAGTCCTTACTGAAATACAGGAAGAAGCTAAAAATGGCAACCCTGCCGCTCTTGATACTGTACGCAGAAAATATATCACAAAGATTTTTCAGAAAACAGGCCGTAACGTAATTGCCTATTACTCCGGCTGGCTGCAACGAGGCAATGACATTAATGTTATTGTAAACGATAAAGACAAAAATGCCTTTTCTGATTTTGCATACTCCCGGCGGTGATCTGGCAGCTACTGAAAGCATAGTGGATTATCTTTATTCAATGTTTGGTACAAACGTTCGTGCAATTATTCCTCAAATATCAATGTCGGCAGGCACCATGATTGCTTTATCGTGTAAAGAAATTATGATGGGTAAGCAATCGAACTTGGGTCCAATAGATCCTCAAATGGGAGGTGTTCCGTGCCAGGCTGTATTGGATGAGTTTGATCAGGCCATGCAGGATGTCAAAGCAAATCCGCATGCAGCCTCTTTATGGCAAATGATTATTGGCAAATATCATCCAACGTTTTTGGGAGAATGCAAAAATTCTATTGATTGGTCTGAGAAATTAGTGGAAGATTGGTTGAACAGAAATATGTGTAATGGTGCACCTGCAAAGACAAAAAAAATTCTCAAAGAATTTAGCGACCACAAAACGAATAAATCTCACTCAAGGCATATATCGAAAGACCAGTGTGCTCAAATTGGTTTATCCGTTATTGAAATGGAGGCAGACAATGATTTGCAGGATCTGATTCTTACAGTCCATCATGCGTTTATGCACACTTTTGGAAACAGCGTATGTACAAAAATTGTAGAAAATCATTTAGGTGTTGCCTATATAGAACAACAGCAGATAATGGCTCCGCCACGCCAAGCTTAGCCTCTTTCCTTTTCATTGTTTCTTGTGCAGTCAGGAATCGCCGTTGATCGGCATTTGTAATGCCGCTTTCAAGAGTAGTAATATAATTTGTAATGAGTACCTCGTGTTCCAAAACTGTTTTCTCCTATTATAACTATAAACCCATCTAATGAATAGAATTTTGAAAAATGAATACATAGCATAATTCTTATGTATAGAAAACACTCATTTTCTATACATAACGAAACTAATATGTATAAAATTTTTATTTTTCAAAACCCATCCCATTCCGTCGGATTTTTAATCCAATAGTCTCCTATTGAAGGTTTTTTTTAAATCTATCAATAAATTAGCTAATTTTTAACCTTTTTATTATTATTTAAGGCTATAACCTTAAAATACATTTGCACGTTTAAGGATATAACCTTAAATTTGTATCATAATTTTAAGGCTATAACCTGATGAATATTCAAAATCAAAGGCTCATAATAGAGCAGGTGGATAAAAAATTATCCCTGTTAAAACCTCTTGAAAAGATTGAAACGCCTGAAAGAGGATGGGTGTACACTATACGCATTGCCATGAAAATGTCCTTGCGCCAGCTTGGCAACAGGTTGAATATGGCTGCCCAGAGTGCGAAAGAAATAGAAGAAAGAGAAATGAATGGCTCCATAACTATTAAATCGTTGCGCGAAGTTGCCGATGCATTGGATATGAAGCTGGTGTATGGGTTTGTCGCCAAAGAAGACAGTATTGAAAAAATAATTGCAAAAAGAGCCAATGAAAAGGCCCGTGAAATTGTATTTCGCACCTCCAACACCATGAAGCTGGAAGACCAGGAAAATTCGGAAGCAAGAATTGCAAAGGCAATAAAAGATAAAACGGAGGAAATAAAAAATAAAATGCCTAAGTATTTATGGGATTAAGCATTTCATATATAGACGGGCAGACTCCCCTCGACGAAGATGAAAAGGAAGGGCTGCGGATTAAGACCATCTCCACGAGAGGTGACCTGGATGAATTTGAACAGCAGAACATAGAGAAGGCCGTTGAATGGACGCTTGGGAGAAAATTAAAAGCATCAACTATTTTTAACGAAAGCTTTGTGCGGGAGCTTCATCGCAGAATGTATGGTGATGTATGGAAGTGGGCAGGAGAATTCAGAAAGTCAAATAAAAACCTTGGAAAGGATAAGGAGCAAATCGGCGCATGGCTGAAACAATTAAATGACAATGCTCTTTATTGGATTGGAAGTAAAACATATTCAGAAGATGAACTGGCTATTCGTTATAAGCATGAAATAGTAAGCATTCATTGCTTTCCGAATGGAAACGGAAGACATTCACGATTGATAGCAGACGTCATCGTGAATTGCATCTTTGGCAAACCGGTTTTTACATGGAGTAGTGCTAATACCATTAGCCATTATGTAATAGTCTAATTATTCACAAAAGGAAGTTGATAAGTTTCTTGTTTATTATTAGACTAATATATATGCGCTATTTATCTTTGTTGCATGGCAAATGCACTATCATTTAAAGTAAAGG
>PLYJ01000255.1 GCA_003151745.1 Bacteroidota bacterium | reverse complement strand
TGACGCGTATGCGAATAGTCGGGACAGGTAAATAAGAATGAGGCAATCACGCAGGAGATCAGCCCTGTTTTCTGCGGGATAAAATTAAGGGGCATTAATTTAAACAGAGCGGCGGCAGCTCTATAAACTCTGCCAACAATAAAATGGCAAAACCAATAATTGCTATTAATCTAAGTCCCCGAAATTACGCGGGGCTTGGCAATCGCGTGGCTGCCAGCCTATCCGGCAACCTCAATTTTTTAACCCCGGCTGTGACGGTGCTAAATCTTCAGGCAGCTACCACAGCTGTCGTGACTGCCTTAGCAAAGTGGTCGCCGTTGGGAAGTCACGGTTCAAAGGCTGACCTGCTGGACTTGCGTTAAAAGGCGCTGACGCTTCACCAGTTACTGAAATCTGAAGCGCAGTACGTGCAGCTCACCGCACAACTGGCTGCCGGAAGTGACTATGTGCTGATGGCCAGCATCATCGGTACCAGCGGCTATGACTTGAAAGGCACTGGAACTCCGCAAGGAGTGTTGCAGAAGGTGCAGAACTTTCACCGCTTCTCTTCCCGCCAGTTGGCTGTAAACCAACTCAAGCTGAAATGGAAGAAGCCGCTCAACGTGACCACTCCAAGCAATGTTCAGGATTACAAGATCTTGAGGAGCGCTACCGTTGACTTCACCACTGCCGTGGAGATTGGTGCAACAACCACGACATCGTTTGTCGTGAGCAACATCACCAGCGCTCCGCAAACGTGGACGTTCTGGGTCGTGGCTTTCAACAGTGCCGGCCCGGGTGTGCCTTCCGATCCAATTACAGTAACGATGCTTAATGCATAGTCTGTAAGGCGCAGTCCGTCAGTTGACGGATGAAAAGAGACTATCCGTCAATTGGCGGGTAGTCTTTTTTTTGTAAAAAAAAGATTTGTGGTGGCTTGGAATTCCGCATTCTCGGTGAGGATGGAAAAAAAATTACATCCCTGATGTTTTACAGTACGAAGACCGATTACTCCTGAAAATAAACCCTCTTCACCCGTTGTGAAATGTTTACGAGCACCTCATAAGGAATGGTGTCAAGCGTTTTAGCTATCTGCATGACGGGATATTCATTTCCAAAAACAATCACCTCATCGCCTTCTTTGGCAGGCGCATCCGTAATATCAATCATGCATGTGTCCATGCTCACGTTGCCAATGATGGGCGCAAATCGGCCGTTTACAAGCATCTTCCCAATGCCGTTACTAAGTTTTCTGTTCAAGCCATCTGCGTAACCAATGGCAACAGTGGCGACCTGGCTTTGACGAGAGACTTTGCCTTTGCGGCTATATCCAACAGTTTCTCCAACCGGAATGTTTTTAATTTGAGAGATGATGGTTTTTAATGTTGCCACCTGTTGCAAGTGGTTTTGTTCATGAGAAGTTGGAGCAATGCCATATAACCCAATACCCAGCCGCACCATGTCAAGTTGTGATTCCTGGAAACGAATGACGCCGCCGGAATTGAGGATGTGGCGAAGAATTGGATAATTAAAATGCCTCATGACCTCATGACTCATTTTCATGAAGAGGCTGTGTTGGTGCCTGGTGAAAGCGTCATGCTCCGGTTCATCGCTGGCGGCAAGATGAGAAAAGATGGATTGGATCTTTAGATACTTGTTATTCTGCAATCGCACGATCAACTCGTTGAGGTCAGGCTCTTCAAAACCGAGACGGTGCATGCCGGTATCCAACTTCAAATGAATATTTAAAGGCTGAATAAGTTCCTCGCTGTAATATTTTTTTAAAACAATATCTAGTTGGTTTAGCAGCCTGAAGCTATATATCTCCGGTTCCAGTTGATATTGTATCATGGCTTCAAAGCTTTGCATTTCAGGATTCATCACGATGATGGGAAGTGTGATGCCGGCTTTGCGAAGCTCAATCCCTTCGTCTGTAAAAGCAACTGCGAGATAATCCACCCGGTGAAACTGGAGAAGATTGGCAATTTCAAAGCTTCCACTCCCGTAAGAAAACGCCTTCACCATGGCCATGATTTTTGTTCCCGGCTTCAAACGCGTTCTGAAATAGTTAAGATTATGAACAATGGCGTTAAGATTAATCTCCATCACCGTTTCATGCGCTTTCTGCTGCAGCACCTTGCTTATCCTTTCAAAGCCGAATGGCCGGGCCCCTTTCAAAAGAATGGTTTCATCTTTAAATGAAGCCGCCAAAAAAACTTTCAGGAATTCATCCGTAGTCTTATAAAATTTCTTCTCCCCTTTAAATTGCTCTGCCTGGTTAGTGATGGCCTCGCCAATGCCTATGAGGCGGGTGATGCCTTTGGAAGAAAGCATTTCGGAAACCTCTTTGTATAAACTTTCACCGCTTCTTCCGCTTTGCAGAATGTCAGAAAGAACAACGGTTCTTTTGTCGTGCTGCTTTTGATGCAACAGAAAATCAAGCGCAATGTTCAGCGAGCCAAGGTCGGAGTTATAGCTGTCATTGATAACGGAGCAATTATTAATCCCCTCTTTCAGCTCAAGTCGCATAGCAACAGGGCTGAGGAGCTTCATGCGTTCTTCAATTACCTGCTGGTCATAATTCATATATAGCATCAGCGCCCAGCAGTGAACGGCATTTTCTATGGAAGCTTCATCCGTAAAGGGTATGGTGATTTTGATGAAATCGTTTTTATAAACGCCTTGTATCTCTGTTTCATTACTCCGCTTTGTAATCCTTCCAACCTGCAAGTCCGCTTTTGATCTGCGCGACCATGCAAACAGTTTAATATGATTAGGAAGAATCTCTGCCGAAGATATTTCATCCTGGATAGTCAGGTAGTCTTTGCAATAGATAAGCGTACCTGCATTTGCAAAAAGCCGCAGCTTTTCATCCACCTTTTCTTTTTGATTTGCAAAATTCTCATCATGTGCCTGGCCTATGTTCGTAATAATGCCGACGGACGGCTGAACCACTTTCTCCAGCTTTTCCATTTCGCCCGGTTTTGAAATACCGGCTTCAATCAATGCTAACTGGTGTTCACTGTTAATCTGCCACACAGAAAGAGGAACTCCGATTTGTGAATTATAGCTCTTCGGGCTGCGCACGATGTTTTTGTCTTCGCGAAGCAACTGATAAAGCCACTCTTTAACAACGGTCTTACCATTGCTACCGGTTATGCCAATGACAGAGATCAAAAACTTTTTGCGGTGATGTGCGCATAGCAATTGCAATGCTTCCAGTGTATCGCTTACAAGAATGAAATTTGCAGGCCATGTTTTAAATTTTTCATCTTGCCGGGAAACAACAAAGTTGCGAACTCCTTTATTTATCAGCTCTTCAATAAACCGGTGCCCGTCGTTGCGATCTCCCTTAATAGCAAAGAAAAGAGACCCTTCTGCATCCAGTATTGTTCTGCTATCGGTAAGCAGATGTTCTATTTCGGAATGAGAACTATCCTGAAGAAGCAACTCTCCTTTAACAATGGTGCAGATGTCTTCGATAGTATATGTGTTTGCTGACATTAAAGCTTATCCAAAAAAATGTACTTTTACTGCGCCACTACTTACACAAATAGTCACTAAGCTATTCTTCTTCCGGTTAGGGGAAATTAGTGCAATTCGTGGCAACAAAAGTAAAATAAAAGCAACGTGAAAGCGTTATAACGTATATGGATAAACTAAATATGATCGGGCAGCTTGAATTAGATATAAATGCCTTGCAAAGGCAGATAGAGGAATTTAAAAAACATCCTGAAAATATTACTTCACTCGAATGGGAAATTTTTGTTCAACGGCTTGATTTAATGCATCAGTATTGCAGTAAATTGAAAACAAACGTTCGGCCGGAGGAAAAGCAAATGGAACAGAGGCAGGAAATAATAGTTCCTGTTGTTAAGCCTGTGCTGCCTGAGATTAAAGAGCCCGCCGCCATTATAAATGAAAGGAAAAAAGAAAGAAAAGAAGAAATTGTAAATAATATTGAGCACACGGGCATAAAAGAAGAGACGGTTATAACAGATCAGCATGTGGAGTCCCGTTCTTACCAGGAATCAGGTGTCAACACCACCGTTGAGACTAAAACGACTACGCAAAAGGCAAAGAAACAAATCGTAAGCGTTGGCGGGTTATTCGGTGATACGCTTTCTCATGCTGATAAATTTAAAGATGAACCATCCATCGCCGATACGATTGCACAGACAAAATCAGAAAAAAGTGTTGCCCACAAAATGCAACACAAGCCCATTAAAGATTTAAAAGATGCCATCGGCATCAATGAAAAGTTTTTATTCATCAACGAGCTTTTCGACGGCAATCTGCAGGACTATTCAGAAGCGCTGAACAAGCTGAATGCTTTTCAAAATTTACAATCTGCGGAAGAATTTATTACTGAGATTGCAAGCCGCTATAGTTGGGCGGATGATAGTGAGCATGTAAAAGAGTTCAGGGACTTAGTGGAGCGCAGGTTTTTTTCCTGAGTGATATGTTGATCAGGAAATCTTTTCAAATCACATTCCTTCTTTGTTTATTTCAGCTTTCTCTTTTCTCGCAGGATATTAATTATGCGCACCGTGTTATCAATACGCTTACCTCACCAGCAATGCATGGCCGCGGCTATGTGAATGATGGTTGCAACATTGCAGGTGACTATTTAAAACACCAGTTCGATTCGCTTCATTTACAATCCTTCAATAAAAATTATTTTCAGGATTTTTCTTTCCCCATAAATACGTTTCCATCGGACGTTGCATTAAGCATTGATGGAAAGAATTTGGTTCCGGGGAAGGATTATATACTTGAGGCCGCTTCCGGCAATGGCAAAGGGAGTTATGATACTTTGCTTGTCAGGAAGCATTACAAACCTTCTAAAGAAGGTATCGCAAATTTTCTTTCTACTTCTTTTAAAAATAAGGTTGTTGTTTTTGATTACGATTCTTTATCAGGTGATGACTCTAAGTTTTTGCAAATCTTAAAGCAAGAAGAATTACCGAAAGAAAACCGCCCTGCTGCAATACTTTTCATTGAGAATAAAAAACTCACCATGGATGTATCGCAGGAAGAGTTCAATTATCCTCTTTTTACTGTTTTGCGAAGTGCATTACCAAAAGACATTTCTAAAATTTCATTTAATGTATCTGCAAAACTGATAAAGGATTTTAAAACGCAGAATGTAGTTGGTTATATAAAGGGTTCCCAATACCCTGATTCATTCATTGTTTACACAGCGCATTATGATCACTTAGGGCAAATGGGACGCGACGTTTATTTCCCCGGGGCGAACGATAATGCAAGCGGCACAGCATTGCTGCTTAATCTCGCCAATTATTATTCTAGGAAAGAAAATCAACCAACATGTTCCATTGCTTTCATTGCATTTGCCGGTGAAGAAGCCGGTTTGCTCGGATCAAAGTATTTTACCGAACATCCGTTAATCCCTTTGAATGAAATAAAGTTTCTTGTCAATCTTGATTTACTTGGCACAGGCGATGAAGGAATGATGGTCGTGAATGCAACCGTATTTCCGCGTCAATTTGCATTGCTTGACAGCATTAACAATGCAAAGAAATATTTAGTAAAGATTGGTCAGCGTGGCAAAGCAGCAAACAGCGATCATTACTGGTTCACAGAAAAAGGCGTTCCTTCGTTCTTCTTTTATACTCTTGGTGGCGTCGCAGCTTATCACGACATTTACGACAAGGCTGAAACACTGCCGCTGACTAAGTTTGAAGATGTGTTTCGGTTGATTGTAGATTTTAACTTAGTGTTACAGAAATAAAATGTCCAAGCTGATTCTTGTTCCTACGCCTATCGGTAATCTTGAAGACATCACGCTTCGTGCCATTCGCATATTGAAAGAAGCTGATCTTATTCTTGCTGAAGACACGCGCACATCGGGCGTATTGCTTAAACATCTTGGCGTGGGAACACTCATGCGATCCTATCATCAGCATAACGAACATAAAGTGGTAGATGAGATTGCAGAGAAAATTGAATCCGGTAAAACCATTGCACTAATCAGTGATGCAGGCACACCGGGCATTTCAGATCCGGGTTTTTTATTAGTGAGAGAATGTCTTCGCAGGAATATTCCTGTTGAAACGCTTCCCGGCCCGACGGCCTTTGTTCCTGCATTAGTAAACTCCGGATTACCAAGTGACCGTTTTGTGTTTGAAGGATTTCTTCCACAGAAGAAAGGGCGGCAAACACGGTTGAATGAACTGAAAGAAGAAACCCGAACAATGATTTTTTATGAATCTCCTTTTCGCTTAGTTAAATCATTGGAACAGTTTTCGGAAGCATTCGGAAAAGAAAGACAGGCAAGCGTTTCAAGAGAGCTGAGCAAGATGTTTGAAGAAAACAAACGAGGCACATTGGAAGAACTGGCAACTCATTTCAAAGCAAAAAATGTGAAAGGAGAGATTGTAATAATTGTAGGTGGCTGTGAGGAGTAAATGCTGCTTCAATCCTTTTCAATAACAAGCTTCGTTGTGAATTGACTTTTTCCATCCAGCACTTTCACAAAATAAATTCCCGGGGAAACGTGATCGAGGTTGATTTCTTTTTTCGATTCATTACAAATAGTCGTGGCTAAAACTTTTTCTCCCTGCATATTGTAAATAGTAATTTCTCCGTGCGTAGTTCCGGAGAAGACAATGAATCTCCCGCGACAGGGATTAGGGAAAATGGAAACGGCAAAATTATTTTCGGATTCATTAAAAGAAGTTGTTAGTGTGTCAGGTGTGTATTCCCAGAAATCCTGAAAGTACGTAACAGTGTTCCATCCTGTGCCTATATATCCTTTTGAGCCGATTGAAAAACCGACAGGCAGATGCCTTGCAGGCCCTGTCAGATTTGCTTTTTGTGTCCATACGTTGCTAGCTGCGTTCCATGACCAGAAATCCTTCTGGGGTGCATTGCTATACCCTGCTCCTACATAGCCTGTGCCCTCAATGGAAAAGGCGGTGGAATAAAATCTTTTTCCTCCCGGAAAGTCTGCTTTCTTTGTCCACGTGTCGGCAACCTGATCCCATTCCCATAAGTCCTGCGTGAACGGGCCGACACCATCACTACCAAGGCAGACATAACCCTTTGCGCCAATGGCAAAACCTGATGCGCCTTCCCTTGCTGTTCCGCCAAAATCTGTTTTTGTGTCCATTTATCCGAGTCCTGATCCCATTCCCAGAAATCCTTCGTGTAGCCGCCATCGAAACCTGTGCCTATATATCCTTTTGTTCCTATGGAGAATGCAGCAGTCATGTATCTTCCTGTCCCTCCAAAGTCTGCTTTTTGCATCCATACGTTTGATAGTTGATCCCATTCCCAGAAATCACGGTGGTAACCGGTGCTATCGTACCCCGTTCCCACATATCCCTTTGCGCCGATTGAAAAACCTGCTGCACCAAATCTTGCTGCACCGGGGAAGTCTTCTTTCTGCGTCCACGTATTTCCTGCCTGATCCCATTCCCAGAAATCACGTTGATAACCGGTGCTATCGTATCCCGTTCCTATGTATCCCTTCGCACCTATTGAAAAACCGGTTGCAGCATACCGTCCTGATCCGCCAAAATCTGCTTTTTGAACCCATGTGCCTTGGGCAAAAAGATTTGCAAAAAGGAGCAAGAAAAAAAGTTGTAGTATAATTGTTTTCATATTGCTTGATTTAGGTTCACTATTTCATCTGAGCCAGGCTTTCTTCCTGACTGCAAGTTGGGTAATTATTTTTTGTTTTGCAATTTCCCATTCGTCATCTATAATGCTGTAATAAGCTGCATTCCGTGAATCGCCATTTTCCTTAATTTTGTCTTTTCGTAAAATGCCTTCAAATTGTGCACCCAGTTTTTCAATTGCCTTCCAGGAGCGTACATTATTCTCATCCGTCTTTATCTGCACCCGCCTCGCTTTTAACACTTCAAAACAATATGTCAATAATAATAATTTGCATTCAAAATTTACTGCTGTCCCCCAATATTTTGCGATGATCCATGTCCAGCCAATTTCTAATTTCTTGTCTTTGGAAACTATTTCAAACAACCTCGTTGAGCCAATAATTTCCTTCGTCTCTTTATGAAAAATTACAAAAGGATATTGATTCCCTTTTTCCCGCTCTGCAAGGGCAAAGTTGTACGTCACATTAAAAGTTTCCCGCTTCGAGCAGTCAACAGATATCAGCTCCCAAAGTTTCTTGTCAGAGCCGGCGGCAAATAATTTTTCAAAATGCTCCTTTTCCAACGGCACCAGTTCAACTATTTCACCTGTTAAAATAGTTGGGTGACTTATCCATTGCTCTGCCATAATTCTGATTCATATATATGCTTACACCTGTGCTGCATTAATCACCTGTCGGTTGTATGGCCTTAGTCTCCACCATCAGCATCACGGTCTTCTTAAGCGCGCGCGGCCGGTGCATTACTCCCTTTGAAATGGTGACTCCCTGGTTTGGGTTCAACTCAATGGTTTCATTTTCCAGGTCAATAAGCAGCTGCCCATCCAGTACAAAGAAAAATTCATCATCGCTGTCGTGCTTGTGCCAGTGATACTCTCCTTCCACAATTCCGATCCTTACAACGCTGTCATTCACCTGTGTGAGTGTTTGGTTGAACCATTTATCCTTGCAGTCCTTTACCATTTGGTTAATGTCCATTTTCTCCAAATGGTCGAACCTGACATCAAGCTTTGTTACATAGTTATATTGTTTTCCCATTTTGTCTTTTAGGTTAGCAGCTCTTTAATGATTTTTAGATTGTCAAAGGGTCGGGATTAATGAAGTTGAAAAAAGAAAGGATGGGTATGCGGCTCTTTTCGCTTCAAGGCGAATGTAAATAGAAAGTAGATAAGTTTCAATCGTATAAAACCTCTTGCA